>NZ_JAVJSQ010000007.1:0-300000 GCF_040219335.1 Gimesia sp.
TGGACCTCCGCTTCCCGGAGTTTTGAAATGATCTGTTCGGATGAATGACGTTTGGTGGGCATGTTGCCTCCTCCTCAATTGGGCCAGAATCCTGATTAGTATATCAAGTTCTGGACGCGGTTAAGGGGGCCAGGTCAGCATCTCGTCTGCTTCAGCCGCACGTATGAATGGATGGACGCCCCCGGAGACAGGTCCAACGACCGTGACCATCGGGGTAGGTGCGTTGGGGGCACAAGTTCTTCTAAACGCCAAACGAATGGGCATAACAATCGATACCCTCATCGATGATGATCGCCTGCTTCCTCATAATCTTGCTAGACATGCTCTGCCCGGTTACGCGTTGGGTTTTCCGAAATCGGAGAGCATGCGAGTACTTCTGAATGACATTCTCGACTCGGATGAAACCAGCAAGGCAATTGTTGCAAATGTTCTTCGACCGGGTGAACATCATGACGCTGTTGAGAAGGCTTTGGGTGAAGCGGATATGATTCTCGACATGTCGGCATCAGTGGCTGTCGCCCGTGCACTGGCGTCCGATGCACAATCCAATGCCAGACGGGTGTCCATGTTTTTGAATCCCACCGGGACAGACCTCGTCGTTCTGGCGGAAGATGCTGATCGTACCTGTCCTCTCGACATGCTTGAATTGCAGTTCTATCGCGATTTGGTGAATCGCGATGACCTGGCCGGACACTTTGCCCCGAACGATGGTCGCCAGCGGTACGGCCAGTCATGCCGAGATGTCACTTCGCGAATTCCTCAAGACTCAATGGCAGTACACGGTGGCATCGGCACGCGTATGTTGCGCCGACTACTTTCCGATACTTCAGCGACAGCCGCCGTATGGCGTTTGGATGATGACCTTGAGATAAAGCGGATCGAGTTGAAGCCTGCGCCAGTGATCCAACGGCAGATTTCAGACTGGACGATCAAATTGGACACGACAGTTGTGGAGCGCCTGCAGGCATTGCGGCGATCAAAACTACCGAATGAAACTGGCGGCGTACTCATCGGGTCTTTTGATGTTCATCGACGTATTGCCTACATCGTTAACACGATTCCATCGCCTCCTGACAGCGATGAGTGGCCAACGCTTTACATTCGAGGCTCCAAAGGATTGCGCCGAAAGGTTGAGAGTATCGTTACAAAAACCGATGGAGCATTGCACTACGTTGGCGAGTGGCACTCGCATCCCGACGGCTGTTCGACTATGCCCAGTTCGGATGACATGAAAGTGTTCACTTGGCTAACGGATAGGATGCGTCAGGATGGATTTCCAGGACTTATGATGATTGTCGGAGATAATGACCAAGTGAATTGTTTTATTGGCGAAATCATGGCAATCGAAAATCTTATTCCCCCACTGCACATATGACAGAAGACAAATCCAAACCTAATCCGGTACTGAACTTCTTCAGTCTCAGCGATGATTACGAGCGAAGGGCGCGATTCCTACCGGCCGTCTTGACCGTCTTGGTTGCCTTGCCGGTCGCGATGGCGTTCGGAATTGAGATGATGCAATTTGTCACGCTCCTCACGACGGGTGTCGGAATCGGTGCCGTACTTGCGGTAGGGATTTCCCACTTGGCTTCGGCTTTGGGAAACCGCCTTCAGAAAAAATTGTGGCCTGACTGGCCTTATGATGCACCGACAAATCAATGGTTAAAACCCGACAATGCAGCAAGGTCTCAACAACAGAAGAAACAGTGGTACGGGACAATCAAAGCTGTCACCGGACTGGACATCGCGAAACTGGCGAAATCGGATGACGGAGAGGAAGCTCGACGCGTCATCAATGACGCCGTCTCAAAAGTTCGGTCACGATTGTGGAAGCAAGACGGCCCGGCAACAGACTTGGTGCGATTGAGGAACATCGATTACGGATACGCGCGAAACTTGACGGGACTGAGGGTAATCTGGATTCCAGCTGCCCTTTTGAGTTGTGCAGGATGCTGGGTCGCCTGGTGGAAACTCGATGGTCACATACTGTGGGCGGTTCTGTCGACCGTGTTGCTCTGCATCCTTCCGCTGGTTGGTGTCTTTGTCCTTCCGGGCTATGTTCGGCAGAAGGCGGATTATTATGCCGAAGCCTTCTTTGCGGCGATGGAACGATTGAATGCAGATGAAAATGCTGCGTAATCAAACTTAATTCGAATACTAAAAAGCCCTGCATCATCCTGACGCAGGGCTTGCCTGACGCTCAGGAACAAATTGACTAGTGGCGGCTGGACTATAACGAAAACCGCTCACACAGCTCACTGGGAAATCAGACCCCGGTGGAGTTCGCGAAAAATTCATCCCTGGCGTTAGGAATGAATTTACCTTGGTTCTCTAACATTCTAACTGGTACAAGGTTGGGGGCAGGTCAAGATAAGAAGTACCCCCCAGGGTTCGAACCTGCAACCTTCAGTTTCCTGAAACGAGGGTTTTGAATCTCCCAAATAAGATTGAATCAAACCTGCTGGAAGACACCAACAGCGACAATTCAATCAACAGGAGTGCATTCTTAAGTATCTATGAATAAGCAGTTTACGCATTTCGTTGTTTTATGTGTCCATTCTTGAACCACTCAAAACGGTGATTAATTACTTGTTAGATTTTTTATAGATGAAAAATTCAGCTTTTGCTTACATCTATCCTTGGTCAAGTCTCCTATTATGAGAGACTGTCGGCCCGGACGAAGGCTTCCCGGTCGACGCTCCAGATGGGGTGATTTGGCGTGGTGCCGATGGGCTTGGATTCCCCTTCCACACCGATGTCCAGCGTCTTGGCGGCTTGATGATGGAAGGTGCCGGTGACGATCTGGAAGCCGGGGCCCGGGCTCTTAGCGATCGGCGGACAGGCTTCAATCTTTAACAGAGTGGCATCGCCCTGAATGCCACATTCGGGAACGGAAATATAAATAGTTCCGCCAACGGTGGCGGATTGTAGTGTTCAACCTCTTATTTGGCGTTCCATCTGAATTCGATACCGTCTTGCTTTATGACGCAATTGTTGAGTGAATGTCTTGTTTTCCTCTATAGCTAATAATGCATGGATGACGGTTGCCGTTTGGTCTACATCTAAATCGACATCTGCAAGCCAGCAAAAAGCCTGCTCTGCCCAATATCCCCCCCTCGATACCGCATAAACAACAAGCCGATCAAATGGAAAATGAGGAACTGTCGTCTTGTGAACCCCAGACTCGTTAATGAATCGTTCAAGTCGTTCACACAATTCTTCGATTGTTGAGTTGAGAAGCGGAAGAATGAATACCAAGGACCTCGTCTCATCTAAGTGGGCAAGGCCATCGGCAGTATCTACGACCCAAGTGCCATCCCTCAAGACACCAATTGTGATTTCTGAGGAACCTAAAGTCCCTAGGCTAAACCATTCCACGGTCGGTCTTTCAGGTCTTCGAATCACTCGATTGACCCAAACGGGTTCTTTACCAGATAACATGGTATCAGCCTTTAACCCTCGTTTTTCTAGGAACTGCTTAGCGTGGCACCGTGAAACCCATACGTAGTTCTCGGATCGTAACCCTCCAGCCTTGAAATTTACTCGTGTGAAGTCAGGTTTCGAATGGCAAAGTTGTTTTAGTTATTTTTGAATCAATTATACGCATACTCCAGTTATTTTCATCCTCTTCATCTACACATTCAAAATACCCGTCAACTTGAAAATGAGATGAGACGATACGGTTCACAACGTCCTCTACCATAATGTCCGCATACTTTGCAGTCGCCCCAAAAAAGACATAATCTGAATAACCAAATGCCTTGGTTAGAGTCCAGTTCATTACGAGCCCTTTATATATCAGATCAGTCGAAAATTCTTCAATGATCTTCATCAAGGATTCGCCAGTGTCTTCATAGGGTTCGAGCCAACCCTTTACGTTGTAAAGTCGTCCCATTTTTAATCTCCCAATCCAATCCGCACGATAACATCTTTAGATTCAAGATAACCTTTGACATTTGGATGGACGCCATATTTGAACCAATATTCAACTTTTTTCCCTTCTTTGCGGGCATGTGCCAAAGTTGCTCTGAGTTGATTCTTAAATGCCTTTCCCGAATAGTATTTAGCCCTATCAACAGCACCAAGAGATCGCTTCACCTGGATTAAGCGATTATTGGTTAAGACATCTATTTCAAATGTTTTCCCTGCATGCATGAATTCCTGGCCAGTTTTACCTTTGACCACACCTGCAACAAGATCTTCATAGTGAGCATCCAATGCCTGAGAAGACTTGCCTTGGTCATTAAATTTTTTTGCTCGTGGAGATAGACAAAGCCCCCCATTATGCACCAGCACACCCGAGTCGGCAACGTAGTAGGTGTGTTTGACTTGGACTTCGAGGTTGTAGACCGCTTCGGGCGGGCCGCGGGGACTGATACTCTTGACGGTGGTGATGCCGTTTAGGTTTTGTAAACGCTCACCCACCGTCAGGCTGTCTGCTCTGACGAAGGCTTGTCTGTCGACGCTCCAGAAGGGGTGGTTTGGCGTAGTGCCGATGGGCTTGGATTCCCCTTCCACACCGATGTCCAGCGTCTTGGCGGCTTGATGATGGAAGGTGCCGGTGACGATCTGGAAGCCGGGTCCCGGGCTCTTAGCGATCGACGGACAGGCTTCAATCTGCAACAGTGTGGCATCGCCCTGAATGCCACATTCGGGAACAGAGATATAGAGCGTCTCACCAACTGTGGCCCGTTGTAAGGATAACCAGAGTGTAGGCCGAAGCAGTTGCACGCGCGCCGTCGTCCCATCCAGTTTGGGAGCATCGAGTGACAGCAGCTTCCAGGTCGCCGGGTCAACGTCTTTCCCGAACTCGGTATCATCCTCTTCAGCAGGATTGTCGGCTTTGACCCACTGACCGGTTTGGATATCCTGAATCGGTTTCGAAGTTAGCGGTATTTAAATTAAGGATTAATAATAATTACATTTTAAACGCGACTAATCGAGCCCATTCAGGATGCTTATCGTTCAGATTGATTATTGAATCGTTTATTCCCCCTTTTACAACAACATTCGACGTTCTGTCTAAAGTAACGACTTCTTTTGCAAAAGCTGTTATGAGAACTTCCGAGTGTATCGAAAGAGGGCCTTGTTCAGGAAATCTAATTAGATTCGTAAAGTAATCATTGATAGTCAGATCAGATTGAATTTTAAACCAATCTGTATTGCTTGCAATAATCCACCAATCATCGACCTTGAAGGAAATTGCCATGTGACCGGAGATTAAAATATCTTCAACAAGTAATGCAGTAAGAGAACTCTCATTCCATTTTTCTTGTGGTAAGTATATGTCAGAATTTGAATGGATATGTGAAATTGCATCAAATCCCAACTCATTGTTAAAGTTACAATACCTCTGGGATTCCTTATCATAGATTAGCTGAAATAGAATTCGCGAAATTAGTTGCTCTACCAAAAAGACTGATTGCTTTAGAGTACAGTTCGCCCACACACCGGTCTTAACCCAATACCCGTGTTCCTTACGCATGCTCCAGTTTGATTTCATAGGACTGTAACCGATAATAAACTGATTTAAGTCGGAGTCAAATTCAATCAAAAGAATCTCTGTGTTTCTTCGTGGCGTAAATTGAGAATCCCATTTTTCTGAAACAGTTTCTATGCAAAAAGTTTGGTGTGACCAAACGCCAAATAACTGGCTGGAAAACCACTGTTGGCTAAGGTTGACAAGTAATTGCTCAAATAGCTCAGGTATATTTGGATAATCAGTTACATGAGAATTACTACTAAGAGGTGACCACATTTCATGCCTTGTAGATATAATTATAAAATAGTTTAAAGGCTAGGAATTAGCCTCCCTTTTAAAATATCTTTTCCATCAAACCAAGCTTTACCATCAAGGTAGAAAGTAGTTTTCTTTAATAATTCAGAGTTTTCCCAAATACTTCGAAATTCCATATTTGTGAAATTAAAACGATGCCAATCTTTTGAATCTTTTACAGCAGCTAAGACTTTAAATCGATCTAAATTAAAATGAATATGCTTTGCATTTTTTGAAGCCTCATCAAATGCAAGATCAAAGACTCCATTATTCTCTGCATTAAATTGAGTTAACTTATTCTCCTTCCACTTCCAAAATGGTAATCCACCTGTTTCGTCAGCAAAATTTTGATAATTTTTTTTGGGACCAAGCCCAAGTGCTATTTCATCAGATTTACAAGGTGCTCCATTATGCACCAGCACACCCGTGTCGGCAACGTAGTAAGTGTGTTTGACTTGGACTTCGAGGTTGTAGACCGGTTCGGGTGGGCCGCGGGGACTGATACTCTTGACGGTTGTGATGCCGTTTAGGTTTTGTAGCCGTTCACCGACGGTCAGGCTGTCTGCCCGGACGAAGGCTTGGCGGTCGACGCTCCAGATGGGGTGATTTGGCGTGGTGTCGATGGGTTTGGGGGCCAGGAAAGGTGTCAGGAACCTTTGATTGACGCAGCGCAACTTCAGTCGCTCCAGTAAATCGAGTTGTGGTCTGGTTAGTTCCATAGGATAACTTGAATCAGGGAGACACACAGCTAGTCTCCAGAGTTTCCATTCTGGATTCCCACTTCACTTCTCCATTGAATCAGTGCCTGATTCTCAGATAACTCCGGAAAGACTTCCAGTGAAATCTCAACAAACATCTGTGCAATCTCCTGCAACATCGATTCAAAATGTGAAAATTCGATGTCATAACCTTCATGTACTGAATGATCGCAGTCTCTCATATCAAACGACACGCGATAGAGACCATTCTTTTTTTGCACTAACACGTCAAAGTTGAAACCTTGCTCAAAAAAGTGGATTAAAAAGCTACGGACGTGTTCATTCTTTGATGTAGAGATAACCTCGGGCAACTGCTCCAGGAATATTGAAAGTTCACAATCAACGGGCAGCAGTATTTCCTCTCCGTCACCAAAACAAAGCTTAAAGTCAAAAGCTCCACTTTCATAAAGCGCTCGACAAACTGCTGAGATCACGGCGGGGGCATAATCCACAGGGTCATACAACTCCAGCCGAGCCTTATTCTTCAGGGATTGATAGGCATCAGATTTGACAGTAAATGAAAACATGGCGTTCATTATCCAGAACCGAATGAATCTGGCCAAAGTAGTGACACACGAGAAACACTCCTAATGACTCACTAAGCTGATCAGACTTCGATCAACTCGACCGCAGCGACAATCTAAATAAGTGGACTAGATCTCTTATACTTCTTCACTTCCTTGCTGTCTCGTTACACCCCGCTCTGGTACACCACTTCGTCTGTGACTTTACGAGTTTTGGCGTCCCATCACTCATTACGGAGCTTGACGATTCCAGAAATTTTTCTGCTCAAGTTCCTTTTAACTTTTCTCCATCTTCTTCACTAAGATGAACTAGGAAATAAGATTCATCCAGACTTGGATTAGTATAATGTTCACACCAAACCAAGTGAGGAAATGTAATATCAGCCGATATATCTTCTCCCGTTTTGGAATGACAAAGTGGACATTCCCAATATAGATGGATAGGCATATCATTTGCGAAGCTCCCGTAGACTTTTCCTTCGATATGTTGGATTTCAACCTCTCTCGGTACTATACGCCATCCTTCAGTCTCATCATCTATTGCCCAATGTGCGCCTAATCTATACTCATAACCTTCTTCAGGCTTCCCGTAAGCATGACATCGCTTCACTGCCTTCACTGCTTTTTCTTCAGAACTGGAAAATACAAATATTTTATCTCCCCAGTATCCTTCATAAACAAAGATGAGTTCAGATTTCGGGATCATAATTCTCTACCATAGATATCTCATAAAATGAACCAGGGCGTTTTTATTGACTGCCGTTGAAGATTATTGTTTTCGCCAGGCATGGAGTCTTCCACTGAGAGAAATCAGTTCAATATTCAAGTATTAACGTTACTGCGTTTATCATTCACAATTAGTCGCATGTTACTTAAATTCAGGAAGCTGGTCTTCGAAGTTTGCGCAAAGAAAAATGTCGACCTTCAGTTGTTGAAGGTTCTGACAGATCGTTCTAGTCGTGTTTATTTGCCGTGACAATGTGATTTCCTTACTCAGAGGCGTTACCTCCAGACGATAGCGATAAAACAGAAAACCATCTTCGGTTTCTGTCTGAGATTCGTCGTAATCATCATTTTGATACATCTCGATCCAATTACCTTCGAAGTCAATTGAGTTAACTTTGCGCCCTCGTGCTCCCCTTAAGCCTGCTGACATTTGCCTAATAATTGAGGAAATAGTTAAGTCTGTATTCAGCATAATGATAAATTGTAATGCGCTATCCATCTTTTCTTACTCTTTTGATGAGAGGAAAATACAGTTGTGCTATTTTCATCTCTCATGATAACTCATCACATGAATAAACACCCCTGGTCCGATTTCTCAGACCAGGGGTATCCCAGATAACCAACCGAGCCGATCAGATTTCGATCGACTCGACCTCGGCGACGAACCGGCCGGCGTCGTTGCCCAGGAACGACGCCACCACGTTGAACACCGCGTCACTGAAGCCGCCCATGTTCAGGATGTCGTCGCGCTCAGGAGCCTGTGACGAACCGTAAGGCTGGATGTCGATGCATACCAGCTTCGGATCCGTCACGCCCAGTCGCCGCTGGTTCTCGATGAACCGCTGCCACTCGGTCATCACGCCGGTCGAACCGTAACGGCCCTGCCGCACCCAGCTCTCGTTGTCGCTCACCAGCACGCAGCCGGCGAACGCACGCTTGCTGAGCTTCGTGTTGGCCACGTTCAGCGGGATCGAACAGTCGGTACCACCGCCACCGTACTTCGCCAGCCGTGCCGACAGACTCAGAATCGAGTCCGACGGATCCAGGCGGGCCTGGTAAGGCCGGGTATCGAATGGAATCACCACGCTGTCCGGGTTACGTCGTAGCACAGCCGCCGCAAACAGAGCCGCAGCATCCACACACGTCATCCGACTTGTAGCACCACGACGCTGCCAACCGGTAACCGGACACTGCATCGAACCGGACGTATCCAGACCGATCACCACCGGACCTGGCAGTTCCGGCACGTTACCGCAGGCGAGCTCAGCCGCCTGGTGCAGCGCCGTCTGAATCTTGCGAGGCACTTCTGCACTCACATTCAGATAAGCCGCCAGGAACTGGTACGGAAACTGTCGCGACTGACGGATTGCCTCAGCGTCCGCCAGGCGGTCCGCCACATAGTCCACCAGCGCCGCATCCTGGAACACGTCGTGCCGCAGCAGCGTATTCAGGTTCATCCGCAGCGCCTGTGGTCCCATCTGTCGGGCCAGCGCCTTCCAGACCAGTGGACTCTTGGCCGCATCTGCCAGCAGATCCCACCGCACAGACAGATTCTCAACGATCTCTGCCTGCGCCTGGTCAGTCTCTGCCTGACGATACGCGATCAGCTGTCGCACCTGCCGTGGCAGATCCGCTGCGGTCGCCGGTGCCCACTTGGCAGGCTCCTTATCCGTCAGCCAGCCGAACAGCGCACGTCGCTCGTTGTCGACAGGCGTTGGTCGTGCCAGTCGCAGTACGTCGCGCAGGCTCGGATCGTGACCGATCGAAGCCGACAGCAGTCGACCCACCGAAGCCTCGTTCAGCCAGCGCTGAAACGCCCGCTGCAGACTCGATGACAGACCGGTTCGACCAAACTGACCCGAACGGATCATCTGGAACAGCGTCCGCAGTACACGACCGTTGTCAACCACGCGATCAAACACACGGTGCATCAGCTCGGTGTCCCGCGTCGACAGTGTCGCCAGCAGCGCTGCCGGCATGTCCTTCATGCAGGCCCGCTCCCGCGCATACACGGCCAGCTGTGCCAGGTAGCGGTCATCGTCCACCTGGTCAATCAGCGTCCGCAGAGTATCCAGTTGCGTCTGCGCACCGGCGTAGAACACGTTGTTGAACGTTCCGGTTGCCGCCAGCTGCGCGAGCGCATGCTTCGGCTCGAATTTATAAGCGCGACCGCCGGCCTCGTTACGCGAGTCCGCACGTGGATACTGATTCTGGCGATTTGAAAACAGAGTCTTGTTGGCCATCATAGCCTCCTTTAAAAAACGGGTCCGGCGAAAGACGCATCAGTCCCCACTGACGGCAGCCGGATCCTGTGCAAAGTTTGCATTTAAGGGGTCTGGTCTCTTAAATGCAGCTTCAATAAAAGCACTCGACGAGGTATTCGAGCAGAGTCCCACCCTGCCTCTCCGCGCGCACGCGGAGTTCAGGGTCCGGCCCCGATTTAAATATTCAGTGGGCCGGGCAGGAGTTGAACCAGCGAAACCATGTACTCCACTCCAGCAGTCGAGTGAGTCGCTTAAGAAAAACCGACGAAGTTGTGTAAAGAGAGTTTTCTTCTGATGCTTCTACCATTAAAGCTACAACGTGTTGTGCGGTTGCACGCGGCGCTGGTGGGATTCGAACCCACAACTAACAGATCACGATGTACTCCCCTTCGGCAGTCGGTCCTGTTTGCATGTGACGCTATTTGCGTCTCGGTTTGTCGACGATCAAAGTTTCGGTCTCCTTGAATGCATGCGATCCGTCTGCCGACAGATCGTCTTTCGACAGTAAATACAACCGACGAAGTGGTGAACCAGAGTTTCTACGGTGCTCTACCATTGAGCTACGGCGCGACTCGCTTTGCGAATGAGCGCCGGTGGGACTCGAACCCACAACCCCCGGGTCCTGAACCATGTACTCCAGATCGGCAGTCGGTCATGTCTTTTTTAAAACCCAACGAAGGGGCATCGAGATTCTTGCCTCTTCGGCCGTCCTGATCGGTCGCATGTGAAACCGTCAGTCGACACGCGCCAGACCATCTCACAGAGATGCCGTTGCGCTCACCTTCCCTGGATCACTCCAGGTTAGCTACCTTAGGACCGTCATAATGTAATCCCGACAGTCAGTTGGATTTTCAACAAACCGGCCAACGAAGAAATGATACAGACATCGGTTCTTAATCAGAGAATGATGTAGTCCGCATCGGCAGTTGGCTGGTTTAAGACGCCGGTGGGAGTCGAACCCACTTAGAACTGCTTTGCAGGCAGTCGCCTGGCCATCTGGCTCCAGCGTCAGTTTTACTCAAGTACCCCGCCAGGGAATCGAACCCCGTCTAATGGTTCCGAAGACCATCGTGCATCAATCACACCCGCAAGGCAGATCAATTCGTTCACAGACAAAACACCGCTCGTCTGTTGCCGATAAAAGACAGTGAACGTTCAGCAGGGGTTCGCTGTTTTCTGCAGGAAATTAATTTCATTGGAAAACAGTCACTCTGATTTCTCACAAGTCCTGCTTGACCCGCCTGCGCGTCTCGCTGATACTGGATGACTTCGCACACCATTCCCTCAGGAGATCCTCAGATGCCTCGACTGACCGACCACTGCCGAATTCTCACAGCGTTGTTGACGGTTCTATGTCTGACTTCGCTCGCAACAGCAGAACAGAAACAGGAACCCACAGCAGATTCCAACCTGCCCCGCGTGCTGATCATCGGCGACTCGATTTCCATCGGTTACACCAAACCCACCATCGAACTGCTCAAAAGGGTCGCGAACGTCGAACGCGTCAAAGCCAACTGCGGCGATACAAACCGGGGTCTCAAAAACCTCCAGCGCTGGCTCGGCAAAACCGACTGGGACGTGATTCATTTCAACTGGGGACTGCACGATCTCTGCTATCGGCACCCCGACTCAAAAACTCAGGGACACCGCGACAAAGTCAACGGCACCATCTCGGTCCCCCTCGCGCAGTACGAGAAAAATCTGGAAACACTGGTCAAGCAACTGGAGCAGACGAACGCCACACTCATCTGGGCCACGACCACTCCGGTTCCGGAAGGCGAAGCAGGCCGCGTTGTCGGCGACGATTTGAAATACAACGAGGTCGCGAAAAAGATCATGCAGAAACACAACATCAAAATCAACGACCTGCACCAGCTCGCGACAGGCTTCGAAGCGCCCCTCTGGGCCGGTCCGGGCAACGTCCACTTCAAACCCGCCGGCTCCCAAAAACTGGCACAACAGGTCGCCCGCGAAATCAAAGCCGCGTTAAAAGCGAAGTCGCAAGACAGGAACTGAACCTGCCTGTCAGCTTTGTGCGAGAGTAAGTGAATCGATCTTCGTCTAAATGACTTTTAACTTCCAAGGCGGGTCTTCCACATGAAACACGGCACATTTCTCTGGATTCTGATTCTATTCTCATCCTCTGTTGTTTTCGGGCAGAAGCCCGAGACGCTGCCCCCTTTGCAGGACGGCGCCGCGCCTCAAAATTTCGAAGCGATGTGGGCCGGTTTTGATCCGCGTAAAGAACCGCTTGAAACCGAAGTTCTCAAAGAATGGGAAGAAGAGGGCGTGATGCTCAGTGTGGTGCGATTTCGCATCGGCGTCTTCAAAGGACAGACCGCGAGACTCGCAGCAATTTTTGGTTTCCCCAAAAGCGTCAGCGCAAGCAGGAAAACACTTCCGGGACTTGTTCAGATTCATGGCGGCGGACAATACGCCGATCACCAGGCGTGCCTCATGAATGGCAAACGCGGGTATGCCACCGTCTCCATTGCCTGGGCAGGACGAATCAGTGCCCCGGACTACCGGGTGACTCCGGCTGAAGTGAAGCTGTTCTGGGAGGGTAAGACCGACGATCCGAACTACAAAGTAACCACCGACTGGGGCGCACTCGACGGTTATCATGCACCGGGAAAGCATCCTGGCAATGTCTTTCCCAGTGCCATGCCCGCCGCCTGGACTCTCGATGAAGTTGAGTCGCCGCGCAACAGCGGCTGGTTTCTCGCCGCGCTCGCGGCACGTCGTGCACTCACATTTCTGGAAGCGCAGCCGATGGTCGACCCCGATCGACTGGGCGTCTATGGACATTCCATGGGTGGCAAGCTCACCGTCTTGACTGCTCCCGACGCGCGTGTCAAAGCGGCTGCCCCTTCCTGTGGCGGTATCAGCGATCGATATAATCGGAGCCCGCTGTTTTGCGCGACCCTGGGTGATGATGTCAGCCTGAAGCAGATTGCCTGTCCCATCATCTTCCTCAGCCCTGCCAACGATTTTCACGGGCGTCTGGGCAACCTGCCTGATGCGATCAACGAAATCCGCAGCCAGGAATGGCGCGTGACCTGCTCGCCACACCACAATCATCAGGACACGCCCGATTTTGAAGCCGCGACGATGCTGTGGATGGACCAGCATTTAAAATCAGCATTCACATTTCCTGAGACACCGAAAACGAAGCTGGTTCTCAAGACCAGCGATCACATCCCCCGTTTCCAGGTGCAACCAGATCATACCCGACCCATTCTTTCGGTCGATATCTTTTATACCCAGCAGGGTAAACCAGACGAGCGTCCCGAAGATCGACTGCAGACGATGCACCGCTTCTGGCATCATGCATCGGCGACCGAAACCGACGGCACCTGGACGGCACCGCTGCCTTTGGGAAGTGTTGATCAGCCACTCTGGGTTTACGCGAATGTACGGTATTCTCTCGACGAACCCGTTTCCGGAGCAGGCTATTACTACCGGCCTTATACGACTAAGTCATTTAATCTCTCGTCATTGCTGACTCAGGTTACTCCCACACAACTTCAACATGCAGGCACGCGTACTACACTTGAACCGACATTACTGATCGAAGACTTTCAAGGTGACTGGCAAAAGGAATGGTTTAATTATCGATCGGATGAATGGACGCTGATCACGCATAAACTCAACGACACAACATGGAAAGCACCACAGCAGGCGGAGCTCGCGCTGAAAGTTCGCGCAGCAGAATCCAATCGGCTGGTGCTCGTGATTGACGACTTCGCTGCAGAGGTTGAGCTCACAGGGGGCAGCGACTGGCAGAACATCCAGCTGAAAGCAGAAGATTTTCAGAACTGGAACGGTGATCCATTACCAGGCTGGGATGGGATCCGTCAGCTGAAGATTACCCCTGCCGAAAGACTTCAGCCCGCGCGCAGAGGTAAAGGAAAATCACGAATCGTCGGCAAAAACTGGCGCGGCCCAGCACCGGAGTTCCGCGAACTACGCTGGAAAACAACACCCTGATTTTATGATGTTTTACGCACCTCTGTTATAAATCTGAATTCGATATCAATCTACGCAGAGAGAATAAAACAGAGGTGCGGTCATCGTCATTTCTTCTCTTTCTCCTCAGGCGACTGAATCGCTTTGAGGGTCGCTTTGACCTGCCGCAGTTCATAGTTCCGGGACTCCTGCTCCAGTTCCTTCAAGCGGGGGACCGCGGATTCTGCCAGTGGTCCGAACTGCTTGAGCCCTTCCAGTGCTGCACGCCGCTCTTGTGGATCATCCAGCATTTTGATCAGGCGGGGAATGGCTTCCTGCGCCGGTGCGCCGATGCGGCCTAAAGCACCCGCGGCGGCCACGCGAATGGATTTGTCATCCAAGGCTTTGAGTAAAGCGGGCACTGCAGGTGCAGCGTCGGCACCAAACTTACCCAGGGCCTGCACCGCGGCATATTGCACCCGTTCATTCGAGTCCTGCAGCGATTTCAGCAAAGCCGGTACCGCCAGGTCCGCTTCAATGGCCAGTTTTCCCAGCGACAGGGCAGCCAGGTCAGACAGATCCCGGTCCTTTTCTTCCAGCACTTTGATCAGCATCGTGACCACCGCTTTAGACTTCAAAGAGCCGGCGGCACGCAGCGCCATCTCACGGTCATACTGATTTTCACCGCTGGCCACATTCAATAACAGAGGCTCGATCCGCTCGGGAGCATCCGCGGCAAAGACTCCCAGGCTGTAGGCAGCATCCCCACGCAGGTTCGGTTGATCGAGGTTCTTTGCCAGAATATCGATCGTCGGCTGATGGTCTTCTTCAATCTTCTCCAGCGCCTGAGCAGCCGCATACATGGTTCGCTCATTCGTCAGCATCTTCCGCAGCGCCGGAATCGCTTCCGCAGCAGTCGATCCCAGTTCTCCCAGGGCAGCAGCGGCCTCCTCGTAATAACTGACTGTCCCCAGCAGATCAATCAAAGCCGGCACTGCTGATTTCGCGGCAGCTCCCATCTCTCCCAACTGTTCAATCGACGCCTGCCGGTAATCCCGGTTTTGCATTAACTTCATCAGGACCGGCGTCCACTGTTCATTTAAGGTACCTGCCATCGGTAGATCGTAGGCCGCCTGCTCACTCAGTTCTTCATCATCCGAGTCCAGTGCGTTACGCACAATCGTCAGCAGAGCATCATCCTCAGACCCCGCTTTCAACAGGCACAGCGCTGCCAGCAACCGGGTCTTCGGCGGCGCGTTTTTCAATAACGCTTCCAGTTTCGGCAGGACGGCTTTGGGAACGCCGTCTGCATTATTCCCCAGGGTGCGTAATGTCTGCTGCACGATCTCCTGATCCTGCTCGGCAAGCAGTTTGTTGATCGCGGTGCCCTCCCTGTCGCCGCGGACCAGGTAGCTGATCGCCGCCCTCAGCTGATAGGCATCCGTTTCCTGATCCATACCTTGAACCTGGGAGAGCAGTTGCGAACTGAATTGATCTCGCAGTCGCTCGTCCTGGCAGAGTAGAACCAGCACTGTAGACTGCTGCTTCGGTTCCAGCTCTTTTAATTTTGACTGCACCAGTTTAAGCGCTTCCGGTGAATCTGCTGCGATATTCGACAATGCCTCACCGGCGAACTGTTTGATCTGCCAGTTTTCACTTTGCACACCAGTCAGTAATAGAGGCACCAGGGACTGCTTGTCCTCGACCTGACCTGCGAGAGCAATCGCAGCCGCCACCTGTAATGGTTCAGGCTGTTTCTCCTTGAGCAATGCTTGAAGATTTTTCACGACCTCAGGTTCGTCAGCCGTGACCTCGCTGAGTGCCAGAATCACTTTGGCGCGGCGTTCCGGATCCACCTCAGTATTCGAGACCACTGCTTCCAGACTTTTCAGGGCCGGCTTGCCTCCGTGACTAAGAACAGCAGTCAGTTGATTCACCAGCTCTTCATCAATTTCATCGCTGACTAATTTCGCGGTCAGTAAGGGAACGACTGCGCCCGGCAGTGTTTTCTGCCTGTTGAGAATACTCATCACAGAGTACTGCAAGTCCGGATTCTCGAGGGATCCGACCACCGTTTTCAACTCATCCTCATTCAACTCAAAATTAGCAAGGGCAGACCCGGCGGCTTCACTGACGCGGGAATCCGAACCCTTCAACAGCTTCAGTAATGCTGCTTTCGCCTGCTCCTGCTGTGGTTTCGAGAGGGACTTCCGACGGCTGCCCAATGCCCGGGCTGCGTGCAGGCGCACACCCTCGTTGTCTGACTTGACTGCTTCCAGCAGCAGGGAATTGATCTGAGACTGCTGAGATTCGGAGGACGACAGCATGATCGCGGCACACTGTTTTGTCAGCAGATCTTTCTGGCCTAAAGCCTGTTCCAGCGAAGCCTGTTCTTCCGGACTGGGTCGATGATGAAAATCCCTGAGCACCGACATCGCATTCTCTCTGGCCTGGGTAGTACTCTGAGGATCGCAGATGATTTTGGTCAATGCGGGATACGAGTATCTCCAGGCGGTCCGCAGCGCGGAACGGATTTCCCAGTCCACTTCCCCTTCATCCAGTTGTTTGACGAGTGCGGATACAATCTTCTGGTCCGCCCCGCCGATTTTCTCCAGCAGTTTCGCCGCTTTGAGACTCACTTCAGGATCGGGATCGTTCAACAGTTTCTGCAGGGAACTGCTGGCTGTGCGGATATACTCGGCCTGATCCAGCAGCGAGACCGCCAGGGATCTGGCCTCTGCGTCATCTTCCGCGAGCACTTTGATCAACGCCTCCGTAGCCGCTTTGGAATCAGGACAGATCTCCTCGAGCGCTTCGGAAATGGCATCGCTCTCATCAGGATAGTTCGAATAGGCGGTCAGCAGTGCAGGCACCGCGGAATCCGCTGCGGCACCAAATTCTCCCAACGCGGAGATATACGCGGTGCGCACATCTTCGGGCGCCTGATCCAGGTGCTTCACCTTATCAATCAGTACCGGCAATCCCTGCTTGATTTTTCGGTTACCAATTGCTTCTGCCACCTCTGCCTGCAACGCTTCGGGACGGGATGCCTTTAACAGATCCACCAGTTTTTCATCGAGCGCACCGCTGCGTGTGGGATCGTGGCGGGAGAGGAAGATCACAGCCATGCCCCGCAGTTCCTCCGACTGTTTCGGATCGTTCATGATCTCCGTCAGCACCTTGACGATCTGCGTCGCCTGATCTTCTGACTTCATGAACGATTCGAGGACCTGCATTACCGATTCGCGAAAGACGGTCCGCTGCCCCGGATCCTGCAGGATCTCAATCAGCGTCGGCAAGGATGCCTGCTTTAACTGCTGCTTCGCCTCATATCGATACCAGGCGTTCTCCGACTGCATCGTCACCAGGGCGCCATACACCTTCAGCTTCGGATCGGTCACATACGCCTTCTCCCGATCCTGCTTATCCGGTTTGGGAATCTCTTTCAGCAGTTTCAGTAATTCTGATTTATCAACCACGCCGATCCTGCGCTGCCGCATCGATCCGTCGACAATCAGCGCGAAGGTCGGAATACTGGTGATATAAAAGTGCGAACTCAAATCCGGATTCTCATCGACGTCTACCTGAATGACCGGGTAGCCTTCGTCCTCAAGTTCCTTCACCACCGGCTTCATCATCCGACAGGGGCCACACCAGTCTGCGTAGAAATCGACCAGCTGACCTTTGGATTCAAACGTGTGTGACTGGATGTATTTCCGCGACATATTTGCCACCTGTTCATCCTTGTCATCCACAACATTCAACAGACCGGCGACAACACGGTTGGGGTCGATCTTGGACGTGACCATCATGGCGACGGCCATGACGCGCTGATCGCGATCCTTCGATTTCAGTTCGCTTAATGACCTCTGGAACGTTTTCTCCTGATGCTCGGCAACAACTCTTTTGACATAGTCATCACCGGTAGATTCCTTTTTGGGGGCCGCCTTTTTCCCTTTTTGAGTGACAGGTTCCTGCGCCGGTGCTGGCTCAGGCTTTGACTGACTCGCAGGTACCTGGCTGGGGGTGGTTTGTGTCTGTTCAACGGGTTTCGGCTGTTCGCCACACCCGACCAGGAGAATGAGGCCGATGAGCCATCCGGTTTTCTGATACATGATCCATCTCGTTATGCGTTGCCTGGTGAGACAGTAATAATCCTGTCTCTCCAGTAAGTCCGTGCCCGCGGTGACTGTCAGGATTGGGTGCGCTGCATCCTGAGGATTTCTGCCCAACCGGATGCCTTAGCCACATCTGCACATTTCTAACCATCCGGGAGCAGCATTGATCTATTTCATTATGAAAACTCATCCCGGGTTCGTCCAGCGTGAACTGAACAAATAGCGAGTATCTGTCTCAAAGCCGTAGAATTGAGCATCTAATGATGACTCGATACAATTTCTGTCAGTCTGGATCAACCAATTCTTCAGCGAGGGGGGTGTGGTACAGTGAAAGCGTTTTGTGGCTTAGTGACTGTTGTCATATTTTCCCTGATGCTTCACTGCAGGCATGAGAGCGCAGCAGAATCGTCCGGTAAATCTGTGACGAAACTCACGACTCAGGCAGGGACACCCACGCGACAGCAAAGCCTGATCCTCGACAGCAGACAACCGGATTTCGAAACGTTTCTGATTGAAGCGCACATTGATCCCACACAACACGCCGCCGGTGATCTCCAGGCGATTGCCGGTTTGACGTTTGGCCTCAAAACCCCTGAAGAGGACCCCTTCTCGAATACGAAACAGATTCGTTTCGAGTTACGCGAAGGGGCGCACCGCGGTTTCTGGGACATCTGGATCGACGGAATAAACGAACCACGCCGCGAACCGTCTCCTAAACCACAGGGCTGGATTGATCATCGAGAATACCAGCGCCCGTGGGAGTTCACCCCCCACCCGGGAAGCTACCAACTCCGCATTCTCTGTTCGCCCGTCAAAGAGGGAACCAGACTGCGCTTTTACTTCGAGCACATGGATCGTCCCGTTTTTGAGTTCACGAAGAAAGGCAAAGTAGTTCCCGGTTATATCGGCTTCTATGCCGTGACGGGGGGCACGACCCCGCGTCAGAACACAGCAACTTTCAGCAAATTGAATGTCAGGGAGATCCAGGATCTTGAGCCACTCATTCACCCCGCCCCGCGGGACATTGTTCTCGATGCACTCGATCTGACACACCCATCGTTGACGAAAGTCGCTGCAGCGATCGAGCAACAGGATCGAGCTCGCGCCGGCCAATTGCTGCTGGAACATCTGCGGACCCGGACCACACCGAAGGGCCCCGGGTTCCAGCCGGTATACTGTGGTACGAATTACCGTGAAGTTGCCGATGCCGTTCTGGAAGATCGTTATGGTACCCGCGGTCCCTTCCTCAGTTTCTCAAAGACCTATGTCGACGGAGCGGGGAACACACAGCACTTTGTCGATCAGAACGGCACAATCCGCTGGGATTTATGCAACGGTCACCTGACGCGACATTTCCACTGGGTCTCGCTGGCAAAAACATACGCGGAAACCGGAGACAAACGCTACGTCGTCCGCTTCGCACGCGAAGTCCAGGACTGGGTGGCACGGGAACCCTTTTTACATCCCCGGAATCCGGATATCGGCAAGTTAAACTGGATGGATGGGACTACGTTTGAGCCGGGATATCTCAACACCAGTAACATCGGTCGACGCTGTGAGATGACCTGGTGGCCCGCCTACGATGAATTTCGCAAATCAGCAGATTTCTCAGACGCAGCCCACTTCCACATGCTGCTGGGTTTCATCCGACAGGCGCGGCTGATCATGAACCCCAGCAGCTTCGCCGCCCATGATGACGGCGGAGCGCACATCTGCGTCGCACTCCTGCAAACTGCATTAATGCTCCCGGAACTGGCTGAGTCGCAACGCTGGGAACAGGAGGCCGTTCGACGCTGGGAGGAAGTCCTTCGGGTACAGTTCCATGCTGACGGAAGTCACGTCAGCTTGAGTACCGGCTATAACTGGGCTTCGCTGATGGCGCTCGAAAACATGATCGCACTTTATCGCAGAGTCGGGCGAGACGTCCCGCAGCAGTTTCTGGATACGCTCGAACTGGCGTATCAGCATCCCATCGCTCTCTCCCGCCCCGACCAGGGACAGATTGACATGAACGATGGGGGCTGGGGCATGATCGACGACCACATGCAACGCGCCCACAAGCTCTTCCCTCACCGCGACGATTTTCTCTGGATGGCGACCAGAGGCACACAGGGGCAACCGCCGGCGTATCGGTCGATCTACTTCCCCAATGCCGGACACTTTGTAATGCGGACCGGCTGGGGACCGCAACACCGCTACCTGTTCATGGATGCCGGGCCGGTCGGCGCCAGTCACGGTAAAGAAGATAAGCTCAACATCTATGTGGATTACGGCGGTCATCAGTTACTGGCCAGCGGCGGTCGGGGCTCATACTCCGGTGGCCCTTTTGCGGCTTACACAGGATCAACACGCGGTTACAACACGCTGCTGGTCGATGGCGGTGTCCAGGCCAGAACGTATCCCAGATACGAAATCGAGGGACACCTCCCCGAAAAAAGACGCTGGCAGACCACCGAGCACTTTGACTACGCAGAAGGCTTTCATTCTCATGGATGGTTCGCCCCGGAGAAACGGATCGAAGGAAAGCAGACGCGGCAGATCATCTTCATCAAAGGTGATAACCCTCCCACGACATCGTACTGGGTTGTGATCGATACCGTAGAACCAGCCGACCAGGGACTGCATGCATACGAGGCTCTGTTCCATTCACGTCGAAACCACGCGGGCGTTGTCGACGATCAATCTAAAATGGTTCACTGCTGGGACGCTGGTGCTGCACTCCGCATCATCCCCGTGGTCACCGAGGGGCTGGACGTCTCACTGATTCACGGCCAGACCGAACCACACATCCAGGGCTGGCATGTCGTCGGAGATGCGCATGCCCCCATGTGGACTCCGGTCTTCAAATGGAAAGCGTCCGGAACAACGACACGCGCATGGATCCTCGTCCCGGCAGGCCCTGACCAGAAATGGTGTCTTGATCGTGTCGAACTGAAACAGGCTGACGAAGCCGCATTGATTTTTCGCTGTATCCGACCGGATGGCAGTAGCGAAATCGTCTATCGCCGCCAGGGGAATGAACCAGAGACATTCTCTGCAGAGGAAATTCAGGTTCGGGGCGATATTGGTGTTGTCTCCCTGGATTCTGCCGGCGAGATCAAACAGCGATTCACCATAGTGCCTCAGCCGTGATATCAGCTGCCAGAATACACGAACAGAGCTTCCCTGCAGGAATTGCTTGACCCGGAGGTCCGGTTGCCTGATACTGAAAGCATTCATATCGAAGTTGATTGATATTCAGCATCGCCCCCGTTTTCATCCATGGTCAGCAACAGCGGACTGGCTCAACCGTAGTTTGGAGAAACGAGTAATGACGCAACCAACGGAATCAAACGTATCACGACGCGACTTCATCAAGACCAGCGCGACAACCGGTGCCGCCGCGAGCCTGCTGGCCGCAGCCACAAAGACACGCGCAGCCGATGCGAACAGTCGCTTACGGATCGGCGTGATCGGCGCAGGGAATCGCGGCTTCAATACACTCACCAAGAAACTCGTCAAACTCCGTGAGCTGGGTCACAACATCGACCTCGTTTCCGTCGCCGATGTCTACTCGGTGCATCGCCAGCGGTTTGTCGATTACATCAAGGAACAGACCGGCGTCACGCCAACCACGCACGTCGATCATCGCGAGTTGCTGGGCGATAAAGACATCGACGCCGTCGTGATTGGCACCCCCGATCACTGGCACGCCAAAATCACGCTGGATGCCCTGGCCGCGGGCAAGCACGTTTATTGCGAAAAACCGATGACGCACACGGTCGAAGAGGCCGCCGAAGTCGTAGCCGCCTGGAAAGCCAGCGATCGCGTGATGCAGGTCGGCGTGCAGTCGACCAGTGCGCCTGTCTGGGACATGGCCCGCGAGAAAATCGACGCCGGCCTGCTGGGCAAAGTCGTCCAGTTCCAGACTGAATGTGCCCGTAACGGCAAGTTCGGCATGTCGCGGCACAACCTGATCACGAAAGAAATGACGCCACAAACGGTCGACTTCCGTCGCTTCCTCGGCGTGGAGGAAGGCTTTCATCCCGACGTGCCCTTCGACCGTGAGATCTTCGGACAATGGCGCTGCTACTGGGCCTTCGGATACGGCATGTTCTCCGACCTGTTCGTGCATCGTGTGACCGGCATGCTGAAAGCCACGGGACTCCGCAAGCCCGGTCGCGTGGTCGGTGGCGGCGGGATCTTTTTTGAATACGATGATCGTGAAGTCACCGACGTGGCATCGATCATCGCCGACTTCCACGAAGGGGTGCAGGGGCTGGTCAGCAGCACCATGGTCAGCGAAGAACGCAAGCTGGATCACATCATTCGCGGCCACAACGGACTGCTGCTGTTCGACAAGAGCTGTTCGGGCAACAGTGGCAAGTGTTCGTTCGAATTTGTCCCCGAACGACCACAGGTCACGCTCAACAGCAATCTCAAACCCGAGACATTCCACGTGCAAACGGAACTCGACTTCGTGTCGACGCACTGTGCGAACTGGCTCGACGCCATCCGCTCGGGCAAACCCACATCCGTCAATAACGATCCGGAACTGGGCGCCGCTGCCGTCATGCTCGTCAACCTGGCCGTACGCAGCTACCGCGAAGGCAAGGTGTTCCATGTCGACCGCGACGGTCAGGTCAGCGATGGTAACAGCAGCTGGGCGGACGGCTGGGAGAAACTCTCTAAGGCCAAA
Organism: Gimesia sp.; assembly: GCF_040219335.1. Lineage (NCBI taxonomy): Bacteria > Pseudomonadati > Planctomycetota > Planctomycetia > Planctomycetales > Planctomycetaceae > Gimesia > Gimesia sp. The sequence continues at coordinate 22,793 of NZ_JAVJSQ010000007.1, forward strand.
GCCAAACCCCGCCACGTGCCCGGCTGGCATGCGGGTGACACAGGCAGCGTCATGTACCCGCCCGAATACCAGAAGCTCGCCGGCCCCTGGATCGATGGCAAGCCGCCACAAACATAATGACACTTGCCATTTAGCCAATCGCTGACCGTTGCTGACACCCACCAGGCTTGAGTGAGAATAAAGGACAAGGAACGCATGCAGTGCAACGTAGGTATTAACGCCGGAGTGAAGCTGCTGGCCCTGTGCTTCGTCTCGCTTTGTATCCTCCAAGCCTCGTTACCGGCTGCAGCAGCGGAACTGTTCAACGGTCGGGATCTCACCAGCTGGGTCAACGTCAACGGGGCGCCCGACACCTGGCAGGTGCGGGATAGTGCGATTGTCTGCACGGGCGAGCCCAGTTGTTTCCTGCGCACCGATCGGATGTATGAAAACTATGTGCTGGAACTGGAGTGCCTGCACGTGAAAACGGGCGGCAATTCCGGTCTGTTCTTCCACGCCGATGCACTACCGCAGATCGGGGCCCCCTATCCACGTGCCATCGAAGCTCAGTTGCTCGTCGAAGATCATGGCAGTCTGTTTGGAATCCGCGGCGCCTCGCTTGTGCCACTGACCGACCCCGACAAAAAGGGGACCACCGCACGGGCGCGTCCCCTCGAAAAACGCTGTCGACCAGCGGGATACTGGAACAAATATGTGCTCACAACCAAAGACGGCAACGTAGAACTGGCCGTCAACGGGAAGGTGGTCACACGTGCGAAACAAACGAGCCTCGTCAAAGGCTATATCGGCCTGCAGGCAGAACACACCGAAGTGCATTTCCGCAACATCCGCATTCGCGAATTGCCGTCGAGTAATCCGTCGGCGGAAAAAGTCGCCCAGCCTGACGCAGGCTTTAAGTCGCTGTTCGATGGACTCACCTTTTCCGGCTGGAACCATCGGCCCGGACACAAGGGGCACTGGGTCGCCCACGACGGTGAGATCCACTACGACGGTAAGGCCGAGTCCAAAAAACGGGCCGACCGTGACCTCTGGATGAAGGACGAATTCGAAGACTTTGTCCTGATCGTCGACTGGCGTCTGTCTGCCGAACCGGAAATGAAGCCGCACCCCATCGTGCTGTTTAACGGCGATTTCCTGATGGAGGCAGACAATCCCCGCCAACGCGTCACCCGCCCGCACCTCGATGCCGGCGATAGCGGCATTTATCTCCGCGGCAGTTCCAAAGCCCAGCTCAACGTCTGGAGCCAGGTCCTCGGTTCCGGCGAAATCAACGGCTACCGCACCGACAAGACGATGCCACCGGAAGTCCGCCGCGCCTGCATCCCTATCAAAAACGCGGACCGTCCCCTCGGCCAGTGGAACCGCTTCGAGATCACCATGCGCGGCGATCGCGTATCAGTGGTTCTCAATGGAACAACCGTCATCGAAAACGCACAGCTCCCGGGAATTCCTCCCAAAGGCCCCATCGCCCTGCAACACCACAACGATCCCGTGGAGTTTCGCAATCTGTTTATCAAACCGTTGAAGTAACAGCCCCCGCATACAGTCTGTTCACAGACAGGATATCTGCTATGAGTGATAATCTTTCCTGGCACCTCAGGTTCGCGCTGCTATTTAGTCTCCTCTCGACATCAGCAACATACCTGGCTGCTGCGGAACCGACGTCTGCTCAACAACAGCTGCCGCGGCCCCACTCTGAGCAGTGGCAGAACTTCAAGCAGGCAGAACGCATCACAGACCTGACGCGCTGCCTCCCGGCCGACGCACTTTCAAATCGTCGTCAGCATGACAAATGGAAAGTGTTTGAATATGAAACAGCAGAGTTCTCGGGAAAATGTATCTCGGTCGGACGTGAGTCCTCGGCACCGGACCTGACCTTAAAACTCAACAAACAAGGCTGGCACGCCGTCTATATCGGGCTGAGTTCGATCACCGATCTCGTGCGCCCCGCGAAGAATAATGTGGAGGTCAAGTTCACCAGCGACCCGGCTTACACCCGGCTGAGTAATCGACTCGACCTGGGTTCCCAACGCCGGGATGTGCTGGAAGAAGTATTTCTGGGCACCGCAGACCTGACCAATAACGACTTACAGTTCTCTACCGTGTATCACATGCCGGCGCGGATTCATTACGTCAAAACCATTCCACTGACCGAGGAGGAAGTCGCTCGGTTAAATGCTGATCGGACTCAACAGAAAACCAAAACCGCGGTCGCCACGTTTGATGGCTACACCTGGATTCACCCGTTCCGTCCTCAGAATCGCGCCGATCTCGCGGCGACATTTTCCGCTTACCGCGACAGTGATTTCAAGACCTGGTGGTTTCAGGTGGGAGGCGCGGATCTCGTCCATCACCCGAGCCAGGTGGGAAACCTGATGGGGGGACACCTTGATACGTTCCCGCGGGAAGTCGATCGCGAGTATGTCGAATCGGTTCGCCATCTGCATCAGCAGGGAATTGACCCGCTGAAAGTGGCTGTTGAAGAAGCACACAAACAACAGGCGGAAATCCTTATCTGCTTGCGTGCTGCCGGCTGGAAGGCGGCACCGCCGTGGGAGGAGTTCTTCATGAGTGAATTTTACGAAGCCCATCCCGAGTGGCGCTGCATCGATTACGACGGAACACCCACCATGCATCTCAGCTACGCCGCAGAGGAAGTTCAGGATCATCTGATCAAAGTCTACCGCGAAGCACTGCAGCGAGGCGCAGACGGAGCCGGCTTTCTCTTTCATCGCGGCATGCCCATGATTTTATGGGAAGAACCATTCTGTCAGCGATTCATCAAAGAATACGGGGAAGATCCCCGCAAGCTGGCCGAAGACGACCCACGCGTGCTCCAGTTACGGGCGACGATTGTCACGGAGTTCATGCGTAAAATTCGCAAGCTGCTGGATGAGGTTGCGACTCAGCGCGGAACACCCAGTCGCCGACTTAAACTGGCCGTTTCCACTTTTTCCACCCCCGCAGATAATCGGAAGTTCGGACTGGATGTGGAACGCTGGATTGATGAAAAACTGATCGACCAGATCGGCATCGCCTGGTTCGCGTATTATACCAGCGGGCTGAAATCCAGATCAGGAGACACGGCTTACTACGCCCGCATCACCGAGGGAACCGATGTAAGAATCTTCCCTTTCTATATCGGCTGGAAAATGGAAAGTGCGGACAGCCTGCTGAAGTCAGTCACGCGGGACTATGAACAAGGGGCTGACGGAATCGCCGTCTGGGATCCGAATCAGTTCGTCACCTGGCAAAAAGGGCGCAATCCCTACTGGCCGCTGGTCTCAAAGCTCGGTCATTGCCAGCACATCAGCGCCGGCTCATTCATCTTCAAACCCACCACCATCCCCCTGACCAGACTGGGCGACAATCACTACAGTCGCTGGTACCCGAATACCGGGTTTTAAAGACTTGCTCTGTTCCCAGCATCAAAGCCGATTCACAGCGCGATTTGCTTGACCCTGCGGTGCCGTTGGTTGATACTGAAGTAAACATACCACACCAAAAATTCTCAGAGGATGAACCATGCCGTCAGCCAACGTTGCGCTCGCTTTCGCTGCCAGAACCCGCACCTCACGTTTTCTGTTTCTCTCTGCTCTGCTCGCATTTGTCTGCGGATTGACCACGCTCTGCTGCACTGCGTCCGCCGTAGCAGCAGAAAAAGCAAACGATCCCAACATCATCTACATCCTGGCCGATGACATGGGCTACGGCGATATCAAGGCACTCAACCCGGAATGTAAAATTGACACGCCACACCTGGACCAACTCGCACACGGCGGCATGATTTTTACCGACGCCCATTCCAGTTCCTCCGTCTGCACGCCCACCCGTTATGGAGTGCTCACCGGTCGCTACAACTGGCGTTCCCGCCTGAAGAGCGGCGTGCTCTGGGGACTCTCGCGGCGGCTGATTGAACAGGACCGCATGACGGTTCCCTCCATGCTCAAGCAGCATGGCTACTATACCGCCGCGGTCGGGAAGTGGCACCTGGGCATGGACTGGACACTCAAGGATGGCGGCTTCGCGACCGAGAAGTCGTATAACAAAAAAACCAATCCCGGCTGGGAAGTCGATTACTCGAAACCGATTCAGAACGGCCCCAACAGTGTCGGCTTCGATTATTTCTATGGCATCAGTGCTTCACTCGACATGCCCCCCTATGTCTATATTGAAAACAACAAGAGCCAGGGCATCCCCACCGTCACCAAGGCCTTCTTCCGGGATGGCCCTGCCCACAAAGATTTTGAAGCCATCGACGTGCTCCCCCGCATTACCGAAAAAACGGTCCAGATCATCGATGAGCACGCGGCTGCTTCCAAACAAGGCAAGCCGTTCTTCATTTACTTCCCCCTCAACGCACCGCACACTCCGATCCTGCCGACTCCCGAATGGCAGGGCAAAAGCGGCATCAATGCCTACTGCGATTTCGTGATGCAGGTCGACGACACCGTCGGACAGGTGATGCAGGCGCTCAAAAAACAGGGCATCCACGAAAACACGCTAGTCATCTTCACCGCTGACAACGGCTGTTCGCCCGCGGCCAACTTCAAAGAGATGGCCGACAAAGACCATCAGCCCAGCTACCACTTCCGCGGGCACAAAGCCGACATCTACGAAGGCGGCCATCGCGTCCCCTTCATCGCCAACTGGCCGGCCCGCGTCAAAGCCGGCACGCACTCCGATCAGCTGACCTGCCTGACCGACCTGATGGCCACCGCCGCGGATATCGTCGGGGCGAAGCTGCCCGATAACGCGGGCGAAGACAGCGTCAGCATCCTGCCGGCACTCGAAGGCAAAGACACACAGCCCCTCCGCGAAGCCGCCGTCCATCATTCAATTCGGGGGGCCTTCTCCATTCGCAAAGGGCACTGGAAACTGGAACTCTGTCCGGGATCGGGAGGCTGGAGTTTCCCCAAGCCGGGCAAAGACGATCTCAGCCAGCTCCCGGCCATTCAGCTCTATGACCTGAATGCCGACCTGAATGAACAGAAAAACGTGCAGTCCGAATATCCCGAAGTCGTGAAAGAATTGACCGACCTTCTGCAGAGCTACGTGGACCGGGGTCGCTCGACTCCGGGAGCCCCCCAGGAAAACAACGGGGACGTCGATATCTTCGAAGCAGGCAAGTCCGCTCAGAAAATGAAACGACCGCAGAAAAAGAAACCGGCGAAAGCCAAATCGTAATGGGCAGGTGCGATCCGGTGGCGCTGTTGGCTCGCATTCCCCCAGAAGAAAGGGTAAGCCCGAATGCAATTCGGGCCGAGCGCAGCGAGCAGGAGGTCACAGCGCACTCATACAATTCACGACAGACGATCCGATAAGATCAGGCATATTATTGAACCTGTCTCAGTCTCCCCTGCGACCTCCTGTTGCCTCTGGCAATATCGGATTACATCCGATACCACCCAGAGTTGATTGAGTGAGCCACAAACCGAGTATTTATCTACTTTTAAAACCATAACTTAGGGCCAGGCACCCCGGTTTCAAACTAATTCCCATCCGGGAAAAAACTTGAATTCCAGCCCCGGTCGGGTTATCTTAATAGCTTGATTCTCTCTCCGGGAAACAACAACACATTCCCCTGATAACACATTCAGCCCGTCAGGCAGTGGTGTCTGACTACCGTCCCTCCGATATCGGCGGTTCTGACGGACCGGCATTACTTTCAATCTTCTCATCAGGTCACTTTCCAGGTCGCCAACAGCCTTGGAATTACCGCCTGTCAGGAATTGAACGCGTATGTATGGTTCTCAAGTGCCACGAGCTCTCTACGCAGGTCTCTCACTGATCAGTGCACTCACGCTGAGCACCTGGTCTGCCAGCGCAGCACCAACGCCCGCAAACAAACCGGCTGCCGGTGCCAAGATTGATTTTGAAAAAACAATCCGGCCGCTCTTCGTCAAACATTGTCAGGACTGTCACGGTCCCGATGCCCGCGAAGGGGGACTGCGGCTGACGAGTCGTAAGAATCTGCTGCTCCGTAACGATTCCGGAGAGCCCGCTATCATCTCGGGTAAAAGTGACCAGAGCGTACTCATGCATCGCGTCGCGTCAAAAGACGACAGCGAACAGATGCCCCCCGCGGATGCAGGTGAGCGTCTCACCGCAGAAGAAATCGCCACGCTCAAACAGTGGATCGATCAGGGAGCCGACTGGCCCACCGAATCGGAAGAACCCAAACACTGGGCCTACGTGCCCCCCGTGAAACAACCGCTGCCGAAACTCAAAGGCACGCCGCGCATCAACAACGCCGTCGATACCTTCGTGGTCGAGAAACTGCAGCAGCAGAATCCTGCGTTGCAACAGGCGCCGCTGGCCGAACCCGCCCGGCTGCTGCGTCGCGTTTCCCTGGATCTGATCGGCCTGCCTCCCACTCCGGAACAGGTGGCTGCCTTCGAAAAAGATCCTTCACCGGCCGCCTATGAAAAGTATGTCGACAGTCTGCTCAAGTCCCCCCGCTACGGCGAGAAGTGGGCCCGCCAGTGGCTCGACCTGGCCCGCTATGCGGACTCGAATGGCTTCCAGGCTGATCAGCTCCGCGAGATGTGGCTCTACCGGGACTGGGTGATCAACGCCCTCAACCGGGACATGCCCTTCAATCAGTTTACCATTCAACAGATCGCCGGCGACCTGATGCCTGACGCGAGTCTCGATCAGAAAATCGCCACCGGCTTTCATCGCTGCACCACCTGTAACGTGGAAGCGGGCGTCGATCCCGAAGAGAACCGCGTTAATCAGATCTTTGACCGCGTCAACACCACCGGCATGGTCTGGCTCGGCACCACCTTCGAATGTGCCCAATGCCACAATCACAAATACGACCCGTTCACACAACAGGACTACTACCAGATCTTCGCTTTCTTCAATAACACGCCGCTGGAAGTGAAGCAGGTAGGTAAAAGTGTGACCTTTGATGTCACCGGCCCCAAGCTGATGGTGCCCCTCAGTAAAACAGCTCAACAACAAAAAGATCAGCTGACCAAAGCGCGTCTGGCCCTGCAGAAGCAGCTCAACCAGCGACAGAAGCAACTCGAAACAGGGTACCCGGCCTGGGAAGAAGCAACACTCGCCCTTTTGGAAAACAGCGAAGAGGGGAACAAGGTTCCCGACAACATCCGCAAAATTCTGAATACGGAAACCGACAAACGGACTGCCAAACAGACCAAAGCCCTCGCCGCCTACCAGCGGGAACAGGATACCGATTTCGCCGACCTGACCAAACAGCTGAACCAGGTCCGCCAGCAGTTGAATGCCCTCGAGCCGGACACATCTCTGGTGATGGTCGAAATGGACAAACCGCGGATGAACAACATCTTCAAGCGGGGCAACTTCCTCGACAAGGGTGCCCAGGTCAAACCGCAGACACCCGAGTCCCTGCATCCACTCCAGGCAGAAGACACCCCCAACCGACTCGCCTTCGCGAAGTGGCTCGTCGCTCCGGAGAATCCGCTGGTCGCCCGTGTAACCGTCAATCGCTGGTGGTCGCAGTTCTTCGGACAGGGCATCGTCGCCACCCAGGAAGATTTCGGCAGCCAGGGTGATCCTCCCACGCATCCCGCACTGCTCGACTGGCTGGCCGTCGAGTTCATGGAACACAACTGGTCGATGAAACACGTGCATAAACTGATCGTGATGTCCGCCACGTATCAGCAGTCATCGAAGATCACCCCCGCACTGCTTGAAGCCGACCCCTACAATAAACTGCTGACCCGCGGTCCCCGCCTGCGACTCTCGGCGGAAACCATTCGCGACAACGCACTGGCCATCAGCGGCCTGCTCTCTACCAAAATGGGAGGCCCGCCCATCTATCCGCCACAACCCCAGGGACTCTGGCGGCACGTGGGCCGTAATGCTCCGAAATACAATACATCTACTGAAGAAGACCGCTTCCGCCGAGGCGTGTATGTGATCTGGCGGCGCAGTGCCCCCTACCCGAGTTTCACGAACTTTGATGCTCCCGACCGGGGTGCCTGCACGATCAATCGCTCGCGGACCAACACGCCTCTCCAGGCCCTGACGCTGCTCAACGACCCCGCATATATTGAGATCGCCACCGGACTGGCCCGGCGACTGGCGACAAAAGGTTTGAGCGACGGTATGACCGATCGGGAACGGATCGCGTATGCGTTCCGCCTCTGTGTGGCCCGTCAGCCTCTTGATGTGGAAGTCGATCACCTCACAAAAGTCTTCGAACAGGAACTGAAACATTTCCAGGACCACCCTCAGGCAGCCCAGAAGTTGATCTCTGCGAAAGACCGCCCCGAAGGCGTCGGCGCATCCCGCATGGCGGCCTGGCTGTATGTTGCCAACATCCTGCTCAACCTCGACGAAACAATCACCAAGGGATAATCATGAACGAGCACATGCAACAACTGTTGAATTATACCCGTCGTGAATTCTTTCAACGGGCCGGTATGGGTGTCGGAGGAGCGGCATTAACCACTCTGCTCGCCAATGACCTGCTGGGAAACATCCCCAGTGCCGTGAATCCGATGGCAGCCCGCGAATCGCATTTCACGCCCAAAGCGAAAAATGTGATCTTCCTGCACATGGTGGGTGCCCCTTCGCATCTCGATTTATACGACGCGAAACCGAAACTGCAGGAACTGGACGGCGAACTCGTTCCCGACAAACTCTGGGAAGGCCTGCGACTGGCGTTCATCCGCGAACAACCCAAACTGATGGGCAGCCCGTTTGCCTATCAGCGACAGGGAGAAGCAGGGATCCCCATCTCCGAACTGATGCCCCACCTCGGATCGGTCTCAGATGAACTCTGCATGATCCACTCGCTCAAGACCGATCACTTCAATCACGCCCCCGCACAGCTCTTCTTCCAGACCGGCTTCTCCCGCTTCGGACGGCCTTCGCTGGGTTCCTGGGTCAACTACGGCCTCGGTTCGGAAAACAGTAACCTCCCCGGCTTTGTCGTGCTGATCACCGGGAATGTCGCCGGGGGCGGCAACAGTCTCTGGGGCAGCGGCTTTCTGCCCAGCGTTTACCAGGGCGTCGAATTCCGTTCCCAGGGAGATCCGGTGCTGTTCCTCTCGAACCCCAAAGGGATGACCGGCGAGGACCGCAAACGGATCATCGACAGTGTGAATCATTTGAACAAAGTCCAGCTGGCGGATGTCGGCGATCCCGAAATCGCAACCCGCATCAACCAGTACGAAATGGCGTACCGCATGCAGACCGCGGTGCCCGAGCTGATGGATATTTCCAACGAACCCAAACACATCCACGAACAGTATGGCACCCAGCCGGGCAAAGCGAGCTTCGCCAATAACTGTCTGCTGGCGAGAAGACTCGTGGAACGGGGCGTGCGATTCGTGCAGCTGTTCGACCAGGGCTGGGACCATCATGGTAACCTGGTCAACGGGCTCAAGAAAAAATGTAAGCAGGTCGATCAGCCAATCGCGGCCCTGATAAAAGACCTCAAGCAGCGGGGCCTCCTTGATGACACGCTGGTCGTCTGGGGTGCCGAGTTCGGCCGTACTCCCATGGTACAGGGAGACCGCAAGTCACCCGGTCGCGACCATCACAAGGATGCCTACACCGTCTGGATGGCAGGCGGCGGCGTCAAACCTGGATTCGCTTACGGCAAGACCGACGACATCGGGTTCAATGTGGCTGAAAAGCCGATGCACGTGAATGATTTCCACGCAACCCTGCTGCATCTGCTGGGTATGGATCACGAGCGGCTGACGTTCAAATTCCAGGGGCTCGACATGCGGATCACCGGCGTGGCCGGCAACGTGGTTCCCGAAATCATCGCTTAGGCACCTGGTCGGGAGCGAGCCTAATCGTCGGCTCGCAGCATGGGCTGGATTTCGGTCACGAAATCGTTGGCGTCGGTAAAGTTCCGATAGACGGAAGCAAAACGGACGAAAGCCACCTGGTCGACGTTCTTCAATTCCGTGGAGACCCGCTCGCCGATGAACCGCGAGGGGACTTCGCGATCGAAGTTCTCATAGATTTCGGCTTCGATCTGGGCCACAATCGATTCTATCTGATCGGGGCTGACCGGGCGTTTGTAGCAGGCCGTCTCAATCCCCTTGACCATTTTCATCCGATCGAAGGGGACACGGGCCCCATCTTTCTTGACAACTTTGAGGGGGGATTCTTCAATCTTTTCATAGGTCGTGAAGCGTTTGCCGCAGGCCAGACATTCACGCCTGCGGCGTACACTGAAAGGTTGACTCAAGCGCGAATCAATGACTTTCGTCTCACCATCACGACAAAAAGGGCACATCATGAGCGACGCGACTCCCAGCAGGAAACAGCAACAGCCCGTCTATTCAGCCATAAAAGCTCTACGGGTCTAGTTTAAAAAATAGCAGGATCGTAACTGATTCACCAGTCAATTGTTCAGAAAACCCGAATTTTTAGCCGTTTATAAACCGTGTCGTGGAAGTGGTTTCGCAGCGAATATGGTCTCATTCAATCGGACGATCGAGAATTTCTTCGTGCGCCTGCGATTCATTCACGTCGGCCCGCAGGTCATCGAGTGTCGCTTTCAGTTCCGCTTTGACGCCACTCACGACGTAAACCAGTACGACCAGAAACGCGAGCCCACTGGTCAAGAGCAAGGCAGTCCAGATACTCATCCACAGGTACATAATCGTTTCTCTCTCAGTTTAAGCCGGATTGACGGAGACATTCGGACTGGTTTCAGCATGTCGATCGGGAATCAACAGTGAAAACACGATGTATGCCACGCTCGAAAACACAAACGTCAGCAGCGTCAGGTGTGTGCCATTTAAGCTGGTCGCAAACACGTTGTTGATCAGATCTACGCAGGGACCCATCGCCAACAATCCTGACAGACCTCCCAGGATCGCCGCCAGTGCACCGGCCCGGCTGCCCCGTTTCCAGTACAGACCACCAACCACCGTGGGAATCGCCCCGGATAGATACACGGCTCCCGTGACGGCCAGGTAACCCCAGAGGTCGCTGCTGACTTCGTACCAGAGTCCCCAGGTCAGAAGCATTGCCCCGATCACGAAGATCGCAATCCGTGTTGTCAGAATCCGGGAACGCTGGCTCATCGGCCCGGCGACAGGTGCGATAATATCCTGGGTGATCACGCCACTCCAGCAGAGCAGATAGCTGTCGTGGGTCGACATGAAGGCGGCAATCATGCCTGCCGTCACCAGCCCTAATAAGCCGGTCGGCACCACTTTCGCCAGAAACAGGGGCATCGCAGACAGCGATGTAACCGAGGCGTTAGTTTCAACGGCCTGGTGAAATTCCTGGAACAGTTCCGGCTGGGAAGCGAAAAAGGCAAACGTCCCGATCCCCCAGAACACAGGCAGGGCACGACGTGCCAGAAAGGAGATGGAGCTCAGCGAATAGAGTTTTTGAGCGACTTCCGCACTCTGACAGGAGAGCGTACGGGCCGCGCTGGTCGGCCAGAGCAGTGCGGCCGAACCGATGACAATCGCCATCTGCACGATCTGCATCCAACCGATGGGGTTCCCATTCCCCGAGTTATTTTCAGGATGGAAGGGATCATAATAACCGTTCTGCTCGGTAACAATCGCCGACAAGCCGTCCCAGCCGATCGACCAGAAGACCACACCAGTGACAATTACCATGCCGGTCCCCAGGATCAGAAACTGGATCAGGTCGGTGATCACCACCGAAACCATTCCCCCCAGCACCGTATAGAACAGCACCAGCAGCAACAGCCCCGTCATGATCAGTTTGAGGTACATCTCGTCCTGCAGTCCGGAAACCGCGGTCAGAAACTGCGAGCCCGCTTTAAGGAACAGCCCCATGTTCAACACGCCCGAGACGACCATCACCGACGCCCCGACCACCCGCACCGACTGCGAGTAACGTTGTTCATAATATTCGGGGATCGTCATGATCGAGGATTGCCGGAGCCGATAGACAACAAAGCCGGTCAGACCGATCAACAGCACCGCCCCCGCCTCCAGAAAAGCGAGGTACAGGGAGGCGTACTGCTGGGTGAAGCCGAGTTCGGCCATGTACATCACGGTCACGAGCCCCAGTTCGGTCCCCGTCATCGTGGCCAGGGCCAGTCGGAGCCGCAATTTGCGGCCGGCGACGAGATAATCGGAGAGATTTCCGACGTAACGATTGGCCCACAAACCAATTACGATTGATGAGAGCAGGTAACAGACGACGATGGACCAGTCCAACAGGGTGAAATTTGTATCGTACAAAGAAATGGTCTGGTCTCCCTCGATCCCGGTTTCAGGGCGAAATTTCAGAATTTCGCGAAAAACAGCTGAAAGGTTTCATTTAGCAGCGGTTGCAATCGTTGACATTTCCTTTTACCATATGTCGCTTCGCAAATCGTCGCGGGCAAATGTCCGTTTGACCAGCATGCTGTTAGAGCGCTTCTTGCGAATAAGACACCACTATGCCAGTTTTGACGGTCAATTTCCATAGTAAATGACCGTCTTCGATATAACATCTATTCAGAGGGGATGACACCGTGTCACTCGACAAAAGTTTGAAGAGCAAAAGCTCGCTGACTCGTGCCCGTAACGTTTTGAAGCGTGCTGAACGTATTGAGAAATTGAAGTTCGAAGACCGCTGGGTCGAAGGCCAGGGCGCCCTGGGTCTGCCCAAAGTCCGCGTCGAGAAAATCTCGATCGGCAAGAAGAAGAAAAAGAAGAAAGACGACGACGAAGATTAATCGTCCGGTTCCATCTGGCAGGAGGAGAGTTCTCTCTTCAGGCAGACTCTCCTCCACGTGGACCTTTTTCTGAGCGCAGAACATTTCGTCCGGGGAGCAAGGAATGCATGCCCTGTATGTGCTACGGGCTTTCGGGGGAACCTTCGTGCGACGACGCTATCGTCGTGCCGCTCATGAATTCCTTGCCTGCACCTCTGACTGTCGCTCGGTTCAACAGGCAACACTGCAGCGCATTCTACAGTTAAACGCTGCCAGCGATTTGAGCCGCCAGTACAACCTGGACGGTTCCTGCACGATTGAAGAGTTTCAATCCCGCTTCCCGGTTTCGGAATACGAATTCTTTCGCCCCTACATCGAACGCGTCAAACAGGGGGAAACCACTGCACTGCTGGGCCCCGAGAATCGCCTGCTGATGTTTACGCTCAGCAGCGGCACCACCACCGATTCCAAGTTCATCCCGATCACCGCCCCGTTCCTCAAAGACTATCGCCAGGGCTGGCAGAACTGGGGCATTCTGACCTATGACGATTTCGCGCCGCTGAAGTATCAGAACATCGTGCAGCTCACCAGCAACTTCGACAAGTTCCGCACACCTGGTGGCACCCCCTGCGGCAATATCAGCGGCCTGGTCGCAGCGATGCAGAGTCCCGTCGTGCAGTCGATGTATACCGTTCCCGGAGACGTCTCACGCATCGATGACCCGCAACTGAAATATTACACCGCCCTGCGACTCGCACTCGCCGACCGGCATGTGGGCATGCTCACCACCGCCAACCCCAGCACCCTGCTCCACCTGGCCCAGTTTGCCGACCAGGAAAAAGAATCGCTGGTACGCGACATTGCCGAGGGACGCCTGACGGGAGCCGCTCAGATGGACCTGCAGATCCTGGGCAAACTCAAACGACGGCTGCAGCGAAAGAACCGAGGCCGTGCGCGGGAACTGGAACAGATCATCGAACGCACCGGACACCTCTATCCCCGCGATTACTGGCCCGGACTCTCCGTGCTCGCTGTCTGGACGGGGGGCAGCGCCGGCGCTTACCTGTCACAACTCAAACCCTACTATGGCGATCTGCCGGTCCGCGATCATGGTCTCTCGGCCAGCGAAGGACGGATGACGATCCCCCTCGACTCAGGCACGTCGAGCGGTGTTCTGGATATCACGTCGCACTTCTTCGAGTTCATCCCCGAAGCGGAAGACCCGTTGAACACCTCGCACATCCTGACGGCGGATCAACTGGAAGAGGGGCAGAACTACTATATCCTGCTGACCACCCCCTCGGGTCTCTATCGTTACCATATCTGTGACGTCGTGCGTTGCACCGGCTTTTATCAGTCCACTCCCCTGCTGGCGTTCCTTCACAAAGGCGCACATATCTCGAATCTGACCGGCGAGAAGATCACCGAGTCGCAGGTCGTCGATGCCGTCCGTAGCGCAACTCAGCAGCATACGCTGGAACTGGGACAATTCGCGGTGATTCCGCAATGGGGAGAGCCCCCCTGTTATCAGCTGTTATTCGAAGCATCGCCGCTGCTCACGGATGAAACACTCACGAGACTGCTCGCCGACTTCGATCAACGTCTGCAGGAATCCAATTGTGAATACGCCGAGAAGCGCCAGTCCGGGCGACTGGCACCGCCGGTCCCCTGCCCGCTTAAGCCGGGCACCTGGCAGCGTTTCGCGACTGAACGTCAACAGAAACCGGGAGGCAGCTTCGAACAGTACAAGCATCCCTGCCTGATTCCCCAGCTCGATTACGCGAGTGAACTCATCACGAGGTTCTCTCCCTGAGGACTTCGGATTCGGACAGCTCGCTTATTTAAAGACCGGCTGACTGCTCCGCAGGAATCCGAACAGGTCCCGCAGTTCCTGGTCACTGAGTTTATCGAGCAGGCCTTCGGGCATCAGAGACTTGGGCTGCTTGATCATCTCATCGATGTTCTCCCGCTTGATCGTCACGTTCTGACCATCGGCCCCGCGGATCACGACAATCTGTTTGTCCTGATCGTAGAGGAAGCCGGATACCACCAGGCCATCGTCGGTGATCACCAGGTACGTTTCAAAACCCTCGCGAATTTCCGAACTCGGGTTCACCACGTGCATCAGCATCCGCAGGGAATCGTCGCGTTTGTACTGCGTCAACTCCGGTCCCACGCGTTTGCCTTCCCCGAATAGTATGTGACACTTGGCACAGTTCTGCTGATACAGTTCCTTGCCGCGATAAACGTCACTGCTGCCCTGCTCCAGCACGCCTGAGATACGGGCAATGCTGGCCTGCATCTGCTGATTCGAAGCGCCCTGGATCTCTTTCCAGTGCCGACCCACGAGTTCTGTGATCTGCGGATCCTGGTGAATCGTCATCTTGCGAACCAGGTCTTCCGGTATCGCCTGGGCGTCCAGCTGTCCCGCTTCCACCGCAGCCAGCAAGTCGCGGGTCCATTCCTTTCGACTGACGAGCGTACTCAACGCGACTTCGCGGACGGATTCAGAAAAGTCCGGATAGCGTTTGAGAATCACTGCCGCGATTTCCGGCTGCTGATATTTCTGTAACGCGACCAGCAATCCGGTCTGCAAATCGCTGTTTTTAGTACTGCTCAGCAAAGACTGCATCACAGTCCGGGCCTGCGGTTCCTGCAGTTCGCCCAGCACCTGAATATAGTCCAACAGCTGAGCCTGATTCTTGCCGGGTGATTTCAACGCGTTCAACGCCGTCTGAATTGCGGTCTGGTTTCCCAGTCGCATCTGCAGGGTCGTCGATCCGCCCCCCGCATCCGCCAGGGCTTTAACCAGTGCCTCGGGCAGCCCGGCCAGCGAACGTCCCTTGAACGAATTCTCGAAGCCCGTCATCAGCAGTTGGCGCGACTTCGCATCAGGGGCCAGTTCGAACAGTTTCGCACAGGTGACCAGATCCGTTCGGCTGCCTGCGGTCGCGTAACGACGAATCAGTCGTTCCAGCAGTGCCGACTGCACCAGGGGACGCTCCCAGAACTGTTTGTCTTTAAACAAGGCGAGTACCTGTTCCCGATCGGAAACCGACCTGGATTCCAACGCCCACCAGAGCATCAGCGGCTGATGCGGATCGTCCACGTCTGCCTCATAACGGCTCAAGGCTTCGACCAGGGGCAGGCAGAGATCCGCAGGCAGACGTCGAGCGGTTGCCGCCAGTTGACCGCGGACTTCCGCATTCGGTTCGTTCCGCGCGGCCTCGATCAGCTGCTCACCGATATGACTGGAGACCACTTTGTCGTCCCCCAGCAGACGCACCGTCCAGAAGCGGACCATGGGATGAGGATGTTTCAATGTCTCTTCCGCGACGGCATCGTCAAAGCCCTGCGAGAGATTCAACGCCCAGAATGCTTCCAGGGCAAGATGTCCGTCGTTCTCTTTGATCCATTGTTTCAGTGTGGGAATCACGGACGCATCTTTACGGTCGCCCAGCAGTCGCAGCGCGGTGCGGCGGTGCCATTCGTTGGGATGTTTGAGCAGGTCCAGCAGTTCCCGCGAACTCTTTTGACTCAAGTCCTCAATCTTACGGGGCGCCGCATCCTTACCGCGGAGGCGATAGACGCGACCCGAATTAGGATCGATCTGTCCCTGGTAGTGCTGACCGTGCGCGATGAATTCTTCGTAAAAGTCAGCGATGTAAACACCCCCGTCAGGTCCCGTGTAAATCGCTACCGGACGAAAACCGAGGTCAGTACTCTTCAAGGGAAAGCCGACGTCTTCGGTCTGAAAGGAAGACCCCAGTTGATTCACCTGAGTGAGGACCAGGTACTGGTGCAGCGGGTCGACGGAAATCAGCTTCCCTTTAAATCGCTCGGGCAGCGTGTCCCCCTCGTATTTCACCAGCGCGTGACTGAAGCGGGGCGTAGCGGCATGCTTCATGAAAGGCAGCAGACCAAAGGCATACGGGTTACTCACATCGCCGTACTTCCGCTCGGTCCCCTTTTCGTAATAGCCTCCCTGTACATAGTAGAAGCCGCGAGTACCACCGCCGTTATGGCCGGAATAAACACGGCCGTCGGCATCAACTTCCAGCCCGAAGGCATTACCGCCCCCTTCAGCAAACAATTCATAGCGCCCTGTTTCCGGATGATAGCGCCAGACCCCGGGCCCTTCACAGTAAATCGATTTCGCATCCGGCTTGTCGGTGTTCTTCAGATGCGAAACGAGGTTACTCCCCTGCACCATGTAGAGCCAGCCGTCCGGTCCCCACTGCAGACTGTTGGGAGCCGAGTGTGTGTCGGACAGACCAAAGCCCCACAGGTGAACTTCCGGATCACCGTCGGGAATGTCGTCGTTGTCTTTGTCAGGATAAAACAGGAGGTAAGGTGGATTGAGTACCCAGATCCCACCCCGCCCTTTGACAACCGACGTCGCGATATTGAGATCGCCGGCAAAGACCTTGTGCGCATCGTACTTGCCGTCACCGTTGGTATCTTCATGAATTGTAATCCGATCGTTACCCGGAAAGTGGTTGGGAGGCGGCGGGGAGACCCGGTCGAATTCCATCCGGTAATATTTATTCCGGCTCAACACCTTGAGCCCCGCGGGATACGGATACTGGCGATACTGCACGACCCACATCCGCCCCCGTTCATCGAAACTCATAAACAGTGGCTGCCCCACCAGTGGTTCGGTGAGTAACTGATCCACGGCCACATCATCATCGGTTTCAAAGAGTGTCATCGACTTCTCGGGGGAGAGGCGTCGCCCCGGAGAAAGTTTGGCGGAGCGTTTGAGTGTCGAGGTGGCCGGGGTGAACTCATCGAAAGCGGCCTGGGCCGGCTTCTGCTCGCGGGCGGTCAGCGCCCATTTCACATCATCGCCCGGCAGGAATTCCCATTCTCCTTTAAGCACGCATTCCAGAAAGTAACCGGCCAGAATCGGAGGTACGCCCCGGAAACCTCCCGGGCCTGCTTCATTATAAACGCGGACCGCGATCGTATTGTACTTCCCCAGCTTGAGCGTTCCCGGCGGAACCTTGTAGCGCTGATAACTGTCGAAGCCACTTTCGAAGTTCGGGGGGAACTTTCCAATCTGACCGATGCGCGTCCCGTTGATATAGACTTCGTGGGCATCCGCCAGTTTTTCAATCGAGAGCGTCACCGAATCCCGCCAGAGGGGGCGGGCATTCATGTCGGCCCAGTTATTGGGGACTTTGACGTAGCAGCGATACCAGGCGAACCCGTCCAGGTCTGCATATTTCCCTGCCTGCTGATCTTCCCAGGCTCCGGGGACCTGAATCAGCGAAGTTTCTGCATTAGATTCTGCCGCCGGAAGACAATTAGTACTGTAGAGGGTTAAAGTTACGAAGACTGCCCCAAAAACAGACATTTTCATCTCTATGTACTCCAAGCAGAATATGCGCCCTTGAGAGAGCATGGTGATATTTAAATGATATTTATTTATTTGAACAGAAGGACGAGCGACTTTCAATATCGATAAAAAACGCACCCCGTTTTTGAAATAAAAGGGAATTGCCGGAAATTTCTCCGTTACAAACCGGGTGTCTGCGTAGAGAGGGTACTACAAGACTGAAACAACTTGATGAACTTGCAGGAACCAGAACAGTGGAAACGACTCGGCTGATATTACGACGGTGGTGTGAGGGTGATGTCACACCTTTCGTCGAGCTCAATAAAGACCCACGCGTCATGCAGTATTATCCGTCCACGCTGACTTCCGAGCAGAGCGTGCAGATGGTGGAAGAAATCCGAAAGCACTTCGAAGAATATGGCTTCGGCTTATGGGCCGTCGAAATTAAAGACCAGACTCCTTTCGCCGGATTCATCGGCCTGGCGGTTCCCCAGTTCACTGCGTTTTTTACTCCCTGCATCGAGATCCTCTGGCGACTGGCAACCCCCTACTGGAACCAGGGATACGCTACGGAAGGCGCACACGCCGTGCTCGACTTCGGCTTTGATGAATGCAACCTGAAACAGATCGTTTCATTCACGGTCCCCGCCAATATCGCTTCGCGTCGCGTGATGGAAAAAATCGGCATGTCGTATATCGACAACTTCGATCATCCCGGATTGCCCGAGAACGATCCGCTGCAGCGACATGTGCTCTACAGTATCACCCATTCGGAACGGGATGGACTCCTGCCGAACTAGTCATCACTTTGACAACCGGTCGAGGACGTTTCTGGTGATCTGCTGGACGATCGGATCTTTCCCGCGCAGCCCGTGTGCCCAGTCGGTGCTCCCCACCGTCAGCACGGTTCCGCCGTTGGTATACATCCCCAGGACCGCGGCGCCGACCCGATCTTTTTCGAAGCGATCGTACCACAGGCTGTCACCGGGAGCCCATTTCGCCGGACAGGTCGCCAGGATCTGAAAGGACTTTGGAGTGCCATCTTTATGGGTCGGCACAGGCAGACCGTCCTGCATCACAAACTGACAGCCGTCGCATTCGTAACCGACAATCGTGTCTTTCCCCCCAAATTCGTCGCCCTGCTTAATCCCCGTTTTCGCAAAGATCCAGTGCTCGGGACGATGCACACGATACGCAGCGGAACCATCCATGAACTGACCGTGGCTCTTATGATAGCCGCCGTACAGAAAGCCCACGCCCGTCAGTTGATTTTCCGGTCGATTGACCAGGTGATGACTCCAGAGCGTGGTCAAGGTGCTGTGATCGTCCGTCGGAAAAACAGGATCCTGGTTGTACCACTGCTTCCAGCAGGTCAGGGCGCGTCCGTCGTCTTCACTCCGCACCTGCCAGCAGACTGAATTTCCACTAAAGAAGGCAACATTGCCTCCCTGCTTAATGTACTGCTCCAGGTGATCTCGCATCGGCGCAGACCAGTATTCATCATGGCCCACACTGAGAACCAGTTTGTACTGCTGCAAAATTTCGGGATGAAATTCCAGATCACTGTTGGCGGCGTAGTCCAGCTGGTAACCGTTCTGTTCGGCCCAGGCGATGAACGGGTATTCCCAGTTCGAAAACTGACCAGCCAGTGGACGGTCAAACGAAACGCGGTGCCCCTGCAGATGATCGCGACCATGGTAACTGTACAGGCTCGAACCACCCCAGTTGTTATAGGCATTGTAAGTGTTGGTCGAGAGTTGAATCAGGATTTTGGTTTCGGAACCGGGATTTTTGGGACGGATAATGAAAAACAGGCTCGACTCAGCCGAACGGGAATTCCGCTGAATAAATTTACCACCCCCGTCGCGTACCGCCAGACGGACGCTGTAATAACCGCTGGCCCAGGATTCGGGAACCGTCAACTCAAACGCCGCCGGCCAGCGACAGCCGTTTGACGAAGCATCTTCAGGCACGGGATAAGCGGCTCCGTTCTGACGCGTCTCTTTATAAACGGTTTTGTTCTCGGCTCCCAGGCGGGTAATCTCAATCGAGTACTGCGGTTCGGAACTGTTGAGGTGGAAATGAATCTTCTCGCCGGACTGATAGCTCAACTGATTCGTATAGCCCTCGATAAAAATCGAACCGGCATCATCTTCCGCAGCAGTTACAGGCACCGCAAACATTGTGGTCAAAACCAGCAGCAGCCACACACGAGAGAACGTTGAAATCATGGTGATCTTCCTCAGACAGAACGGCGGGTATCAAATAAAGTTGTTGCTCTACTTTGATCGTACCATCGGCGGTTCCCCATCGCCATCAAACCAGCGGTCCGATTCGCAAGGAATTGTCTACCGTCCGGAAACATTCAGCGGAGCGTATGACTCGATTGACGATATTCCCGGGGCGACATGCCCATCTCACGACCGAACATGCGAATCATCGCTTCCTGATGCTGAAAGCCACAGCGTTCTGCGATCTGTGAAATCGTCAGGTTGGTCTCCCTCAGCAGACGGGTGATCCGGTTCAACTTTGCCTGGCGAATTTCACTGGCCGGCGAGCGATGCAGGGCCTTCTGAAAACGATGTTCCAGAATGCGCCGCGAGACGTTCAGCTGCTGCGTGAGATCGGTGACCTGCAGGGGGAGATGTGCCTGCTGACGAATCAGCTGGATCGCCTCGCGAACCAGGTCGTCATCGGCAAACAGCGTATCCGTAGAAGCCCGCTCTTCGATGGACAGGGGAGGAATCAGCACCGGCGTCTTCGGCGCGGGCTGCCCCTGAATCATCTGATCCAGCAACTGTGCCGCGGCATGACCGACGACATGCGGTCCCTGGTTGATACAGGATAATGGCACCGGCGACAGCGCCGACATCAGCGGGTCGTGCTCGATGCTGAGGATCGCCACCTGGTCAGGGATTTCCAGATGATGATTCACGCAGACCGTCGCTACTTCGCGTCCCACCTTGCTCGACCAGACCAGTAACGCGACCGGCTTAGGCAGTTCCCGCAACCATTCTTTGAGTCGATGCTGCTGCTGTTCGTAGTCCGCTTCCTTCGTCAGTTCGTAATAAGGGAAGTCATAACAGACGCCCCCCGCCTCGCTGACCGCCGATTCAAAATCGTGCTGAATGGTGGGAGGGTATTTCAAATTAGGGTCGGCACCAATATAGCCAAACGAACGAAAGCCCTTGTTAAGGAAGAAGTCCGCCGCCATGCGGGCACAGGCCCGTTCGTCTGAAACGACTTTCGGAATGCGGGTCGAATGCGTTCCCAGCCAGGAGACATTCACCGCGGGCAGGCGCCGCCCGATAATCGACTGACGAATGCGTGCGTCCGTCAAGCGACAGATGGTGCCGTGCCCGTGCCAGGAGGCGGGAATCTGCAGCTGTTCTTTGAGTCCCCGGAATTCAATCCAGAAGTCCCAGCCCCCCTGCTCGAAAGCATAGTCGGCAATCCCCTGAATGATCTGGCGGCTCCAGTCGCTGGAGGTCTGGATCAGGAGTGCGATTTTTCGACGTTCAGGAAATCTCATCGTAATACTTCTACAGCAAACAGGGATTGGCGTTACCAGAGTTCTATGAACCGATACACTGTCAGAGAATGTTAAAGAACCCGTGAAGCCCATGTAAATATTATCAATTTAACTGCGTATATTATCATTGTATTCTGCACGCTGATCCCGATACTAGGCAATACTTAACTTTAAGTTTGGCACACTGAAGTTTGACAGTGCCTGGTGGGTAGAGTTCCTGTCTGCCCACCAGGCCGCGAACTTCCTGACCTTCATCCGATGGGAAACTCAAGCGACTCTCTCGTTCGGGTCTCACCGATAGCAAACCATGTCGACTCAGACTTACCAGCGAAAATATGATGTCATCGTCATCGGCGGTGGCGTACTTGGTGCGTTTCATGCATACTTTGCCATGCAACGGGGCTGGAAAACGCTCCTCATAGAACGGGATATCTTTCCCCAGCAGGCATCCGTCCGCAATTTTGGCCTCATCATCCCCAGTGCCATGCCCCCCGGAATCTGGCGCGATCGTGCCCTGGCCTCCTCGGAAATTTACGAAGAGCTGACCCGTCAGCTGGGGATCCCCCTGCGACAGGCGGGCACTCAGTACCTGGCACACACGGAAGCGGAAGCCGATTTCCTGAAACAACTCGCAGACACGCAACAGGACGCTCTCTGTCCCGCGAAGTTCCTCAACGCCGAAGAGACCATCCGTTCGAGCTGCTGTCTGAATCCGGAATTCTGCACGGGCAGTCTCTTCTTCCCCCAGGATCTGCAACTCGATCCTGGCCAGTTTTTTCGCGAACTCATCAACTGGATTGCCTGCACCTCGGACTGCGATTACCTGCCGAAAACCACAGCGGTCTCGGTACGGGAACGCAGCAGCCACTGCCAGGTCAAAATTGCGGACGGCAGATCCTTTCACGCACAACAGGTGATTGTCTGCTCCGGCGCTGATCTGCAGACCCTGTTTCCCGAAGCGTATATCGAACGCAACGTGCAGTACTGCAAGCTGCAGATGCTCAAGATTTCCAATCCGGAAAACCGCACACTGGGCACCAGTATCGCCTCGCCGATCGCGCTGACCAGGTATCCCGCATTCCTGAACGCTCAGTTTCTGCAGGGCATCAATCTTGAGGGCCCCGAACCCACGCTGCAGGAACATGGCATTCAGATCTGGATGACGCAGAACCAGGACAACGAATTCATCCTCGGCGATTCGCACGCGTATTCAGTCGATCCCCCTCCCGAACGCATGTCGGCTGAGGTGGAAGAACTCATCATAAATTATGCACGAAAGATGTTCGTGAAACTGGATTTTCAGGTCACAGACCGCTGGTGCGGCATTTATACTGAGGAGAAGTCTGCAGGCCTGTTCCACAAACAGCAGGGCGAGCGCATTCAGCTTCTCACCGGCATCGGCGGCAAAGGAATGACGACGGGACCAGGTCTGGCAAAAGAAAATATCGGTCAACTCTCTCTTTGAAAAGCAGCACCTGATGTCCAAGAACCCCAATCGTAACTGGCAGCTCATGACGCTGACGAGCCTGTTTCTCGGCTACGTCGGATACTACATCTGCCGCTCTAATCTGGCCGTCGCCACGCCACTGCTGCTGGGAGAAGAAGCCGGCCTGGGTATCACGAAAATCCAGATTGGTACCGTCGCCTCGGTCGGAGTCATGCTGTATGCCTTTGGAAAAATCATTAACGGCTACCTGGCCGACTTCCTCGGCGGTCGCCAGATGTTTCTGACCGGCATGCTCTGTTCGATTCTGTTTTCCGTTTTTTTCGGACTGGCGGGCGGGCTGACCCTGTTCATTGTCATCTGGGCCGGCAACCGCTTTGTGCAGTCCATGGGCTGGGTGGCTCTGGTCAAAACCGCATCGCGCTGGTATCCCGTCCAGTGGCATGCGACCGTGATGGCCATTCTTTCGCTCTCGTTTCTGTTTGGTGATGCCTTCGCTCGCGTCTACCTCGGCAGCCTGATCATGCTCGGAGAGAAATATAGTTCACTCAGTTTTATGGCCAACTGGCGCACCGTCTTCTTTGTCGCCGCAGGGACATTAACGGCGATCGCGGTCTTCGTTTACTTCACCCTGAAGTCGAGCCCCATCGATGTCGGCCTGGAAGAACCGGAAGCCAATCCGCTCAACGTCTTTGGGGCAGAAGGTAACCACGCGCAGCGGATTTCGATCAAAGAGGTACTCAAGCCCCTGGTCGCCAGTCCGCTGTTCTGGCTGATCTGCGTCATGAACTTCAGCCTGACACTGGTTCGTGAAACGTTTAATTTCTGGACACCGACCTTTTTAAATGAAGTGGCGCAATTCGATATCGGATCGGCGGCGGTGGGCAGTATGCTGTTTCCGCTGGTAGGCGGTTGTTCGGCCCTGCTGGCCGGAGTGATCTCCGACCGACTCCGCGGCCGCCACGGCCGAGTCGTGCTACCCAGCCTGATTCTGCTCGTACTCTCGCTGACCCTGTTGAGCACTGTCGATGTGACCGGCAAGCCTTACCTGGCTTTAACGCTCCTGTCGCTCGTCGCATTTTTCCTGATGGCCCCCTACTCCTTCCTGTCCGGCGTGATGGCTATCGACCTGGGAGGCAAACGGGGCTGTTCGACCGTCGCAGGACTCGTCGATTCCGCCGGCTACCTGGGTGCCATCCTGTCCGGACATACGGTCGGCATGATTGCCCAGTACTACGGCTGGAAGATGGCCTTCGGCGGACTGGCCGGCATCTGCTGTACCGCCATCATTGCCGGCGTCATTTACTGGATGATCCAGGAACGTGAAATGAACCTGGCGCAAACCCTGTCCGAAATCAATCCCCCGGAGGCAAACGATGTCACCCCTGGTTGAGACGCGTGAAATTCTGGATGAGATCCGTACGCTCTTCGCGGAAAAGGGCAACGACATGTATGCCGGCGAAGCCGTTTCACAAACGGAACACGCTCTGCAGGCGGCCTCCACTGCCGAGCAGGAACAGGCGTCACCGGAACTGATCACCGCAGCCCTGCTGCACGATGTGGGTCATCTGCTGCACAAGCACTCCGAAGACTGTGCCATTCAGGGCATTGATGATCTGCACGAACGCATTGGCGCCGCCTGGCTGAAGCAACACTTTCTCGAAGCGGTCACCGAACCCATCCGCCTGCACGTGGATGCCAAACGATACCGCTGTGCCACCGACGAAGAATACCTGTCCCGCCTGTCCCCCGCATCCGTATTGAGCCTGGAACTGCAGGGCGGTCCCTTCGATGCACGCGAACAGAGACAGTTTGAAAACAATCCCTGGTACGAGGAAGCGCTCCGCCTGCGGACCTGGGATGAAGCGGCCAAAATTCCCGGCTTAGCAACGCCGGATCTGGAATATTTTTTAACCTTTGTCCAACGGGTGCTGGAGCATCCCGTGGACCTCAACTGATTGAAAGTCAGCATGCAACCGACACAGATTAAACTCGCAATTTTTGACTGGGCCGGCACAACCATCGACCATGGCTGTTTCGCTCCGATCTCCGCCTTCATCAAAGCCTTCAAGGCCTGTGGTGTCGAGGTCACCCCGCAACAGGCACGCGGACCGATGGGCCTGCATAAACAGGATCATATCCGCAGTCTGTTTCAGCTCGACGAAATCGCCAGCCAGTGGGAAGCACTACACCAGCGTCCCTGGTCTGAAGACGATGTGAAACAGATTTACGAAACGTTCATGCCGCTGCAGATCGAGGAAGCGAAACTCTATACCGAGCTGGTCCCCGGCCTGTGTGCGTCACTCGCGCCACTCAAGGAACGGGGAATTAAAATCGGTTCCACCACTGGCTACCCGCGCGTGGTGGCCGACCCGATTCTCGTGTCCGCACGCGAACAGGGTTACTCTCCCGACTTTTCCATGTGTGCCGACGAGGTCCCCGCCGGACGCCCTGCTCCCTGGATGATCTACCGCAATATGGAAACGCTCGGCGTCTATCCCCCGCGTGCAGTGATCAAAGTCGGCGACACCGTACCTGATATTGAAGCGGGCCTGAATGCAGGCACCTGGACAGTCGGTCTGACCCAGACCGGCAGTGAAGTGGGACTGAGTGTCTCCGAACTGGAGGCCCTCACTCCGGAAGAAAAACAGCAGCGCTTACAGGCTGCCGAAACCAAACTCAAAAACGCAGGCGCTCACTTTGTCATCCCGACACTCGAGGGGCTGTCCGCCATCATTGACCAGATTGAAGCAGGTAGTGTGCCCTATGGATGCTGATATTCCTTACTTACTGTTGACTCCCGGTCCCCTGACGACAACCAGAACCGTCCGTGAAGCGATGCTGGCCGACTACTCAACGTGGGATGTGGACTACAATCAGCGCGTGGTGGAAATCCGCGAACGACTCGTGCAACTGGCGACAACCGGCCCCGGATATACGTCGGTTCTGATGCAGGGGAGCGGAACGTTTGCCGTCGAAGCGACCATCGGCTCGGTTATTCCCCCCGATGGGAAACTGCTGCTGATTTCCAACGGTGCCTACGGCGATCGCATTGGCCAGATCGCCGACTGCCTGAAGATCCCACGCGTCACACTTTCCTGCCCGGAAACCGAGAGCCCCGATCTGGATCAGATCCGCCAGACCCTGGCCAACGACGCCTCAATCACGCATGTGGCTCTGGTGCACTGTGAAACGACTACCGGCATGCTGAACCCGGCCCGGGAAGTGGGTCAGATCGTCGCGGACGCAGGTCGCGATTATATCCTGGATGCGATGTCCTCCTTCGGCGGCATCCCGCTGACGATGGAAGAGTTTCACATCGACTACCTGATTTCGTCCGCCAATAAATGTATTCAGGGAGTCCCCGGATTCGGATTCGTGATTGCCCGTCAGCAGAAGCTGGAACAGACGAAAGGCTATGCCCGCTCGCTGAGCCTGGATCTGTATGATCAATGGAACGAAATGGAACAGAAGGGGGGCAAATGGCGCTATACTTCCCCGACGCATGTGGTGAATGCGTTTCTGCAGGCATTGAACGAGCTGGACGCTGAGGGGGGCGTCACCGCCCGGCATGTCCGCTTCGTCGAAAACCAGACGAGGCTCGTCCGGGAAATGGAACAGCGGGGACTGCGCACCCTGCTGCCCCGGGAGTTGCAGTCACCCATCATCACTTCTTTCTACTATCCTGAATTCGACGGCTTCTCCTTTAACCACTTCTATGATGAACTCAAACGCCGCCGGTATGTAATTTATCCCGGTAAAATCAGTCAGGCTGAGACGTTCCGCATCGGTAACATCGGCCATGTTTTCCCCGAGGACATGGAGCAACTGGTCGCTCAGATCGAACTGGTCCTGGCTGAAATGCAGGTTACATCTGGACAGATCACATCAGGTTAAGATCAGTTGAAAAGAAAATCGGTACACTTTCCGATTTCATGCGGGCCGTTTATAAAAAAATAACTTTTCTAATTAAGAGAGTTCTTCTCGTACCCGGATAAATTTCAGAGCCCGTCCGAAACTACGACCGATTCTGACGGCTTTTAGATAAACGTAATTGACAGCATTATGAGCGATCCCTGCGTCTCGATCATCCTGACAGGTGACACACCTGCCTTGCAGCGTACTGAAGTCAAACAACCCCGGCTCCAGCCTGGCGAAGTCCTGGTTGAGATCTTGTGCTGTACGATCTGCGGCAGTGATCTGCATACCTACGAAGGTACGCGTTCCACTCCCTGCCCGACGATCCTGGGACATGAAATGGTCGGACGCGTTGTCGATCTGCATCCGGAACATCATACCGTCGATTTTCTCAATCGGCCGGTCAACATAGGAGATCGCATCACCTGGTCGGTGGCGGTCGCTTGTCAGAAATGTGAGTACTGCCGCCGGGGATTGACCCAGAAATGCACGAGCCTGTTCAAGTACGGTCACCAGAAACTGACTGACGAGAACTACCTCAGTGGCGGCCTGGCCAGTCATTGTCACCTGGTCAAAGGGACCACGATCTTCAAAGTCCCCGCGTCACTCCCCGATCAGATTGCGAGCCCCGCCAACTGTGCCACTGCGACCGTCATGGCCGCCTTTCGGCTGGCGGGTGAGATCAAAAATCGGAGCGTTCTGATTCTGGGAGCGGGTATGCTGGGTATTACGGCAACCGCCGTGGCGAAGTCCAGAGGTGCTGCTTCTGTCATCGTCAGCGACATCAACCCGCAACGGGTGCAGCGCGGACTGGAATTCGGTGCCAGCCATTCGATCCTGGTCAAAAAAGATCAACCGCTGCACTCAGAAGTTCATCATCTGACCCAGGGGCGGGGCGTGGACTTCGTCTTCGACATGACCGGTGTTCCCGATGTGATCGAAAGCGGTCTGGAAGCACTGGACATCGGCGGAACGATGATTCTGGTCGGCTCGGTCTATCCGGCCCGTCCGCTGCAAGTCTCCGCGGAACAGGTTGTCCGCAGGCTGCTGAAGATCGAAGGCATTCATAATTATATCGATCTCGATCTGGCGAATGCCCTGAATTTCCTCGAACGTTACCAGCACACATATCCGTTTCAGAAACTCTGCGATCAGAGCTATTCGCTGGAAGAAGTCACACAGGCGTTCGAAGCTACCGGCGAGCATCACTCTTACCGGGTTGCGGTTCTGCCACAAAAAAAATCCTGAACGAATCGCTTGCTTTGAGCGACACCGTTCAGGATTGATTCAAACCGGTCGGTTATCAGAAGTCGATTTCGGCGGACTGACCGAGATCGATTCCGCGTCCCGGGCTCTGTTCACGCTGATAACGGGGGTTTGCTGCTGGACGCTGAGGTCGGCTGTTGTTCGCAGCCCGCTGCGGTTGAGCAGAGTAACGTGCTGGCTGCTGCTGTGATTCCTGGTGCAACGAGGTCCGGGGACGACGCTGGTTTTCCTGAACCAGGGCGATGTCCTCCGCAGGCTGACTGCCGGCTGCAGGACGGCCACTGAAGGGAACCCGGGAATCGATGGGCAGCGGCCGCGATCTACGGGAATTCTCTTCGGAAGTCATCTGGTCCAGAGGCAGTGTATTGTTCTGATCTGCGGCAGCAAAATCAGCTTCGTTCTGGAGTGGTCCTTCCTGGTCAGGACTTTGCGACCGGATGACCAGGTCTTTGTTTTCGGTAGCGGGCTCAGGCTGATTGCTGGCCAGCTGCTGACCGGCGGGCTGATTCAGATCCGGGCTGCCGGCGATGATCCAGCTGCCCCAGTTCTGTTCCAGCTCATCCACGTTTTTGAACTGATACATTTTGGCAACGGCTTCATCCCAGCCGTTCTTGTGGGCATCCTGCAGGAACATCAGGTAGCGTTTGCGACCACCACGCTGCAGCAGGAAGTCTGCCAGGGAGTAACCTTCGGCATACAGCGTCAGGACCTGCTGCATCTCTTCGGGGTATTCGGTCATGGAGAGCAGACGACGCAGCGGGATGCGTTTGTTGGTCCCCATCACCTGGCGATTCAGCAGTCGCTGTCGACGTTTTTCAGATTCGTGTTCCACAATCGTCGCAGCCCCTTCATCGGCCCAGCGTGGAAGCGGACGACGGAAGTGACAGGCGAAGATGGTGTGATTGACTTCGTGAGGCAGTACGGAATCGAGGATGCGTTCCAGTGAGCCCTGGATCTGCATGTCCCAGCCAAACACGTGACCACGATCGAACGAGAAGGTGGTTGCACCGCCGGCACCATAGTTACCAACTTTGACTTTAATGGGACAGGGAGCATACCACTTGGGGAGTTCGTGTCCCAGCCAGGCAATCGCCAGTTCTTTGCGATACACCTCGGCGGCATCACCCACCTGTTTGGCAATTTCGGGAGTTGGTGCGTGGGTCACAAAATTAGGGGATTTGTATGAAGCACCCAGCGAGAAAAAAGCAGCCAGCAATAGTACGCAACAGCGATAGAGTTGAGCTTCCATGCCCTCTAGTTCCTTTTGGTTGCAGTCGTCGGCGGGATGACGACTGACAAACTCTCGGTAGTTGGTTACGGGATAGTTTTGGGTCGATCACTCGAATTGGGGATTGAGATTTGATCGGGGGTCCTGTAACGGATATCGGTGAATTCCATTCAGACCGATGCGGGTCGTGACAGGCAGAGGATCTTATTGCAAAGAAAAGACCAATGGCAAGCTGAGTTTAGAAACCCACCGGGATGTGCTAGATTCCGTTCTCGCTAAGACGCTGTCAGAATACAGCTTACGCAATTCCAAAAAAATTCGAAACACGCTGGCGCCGGTCGGCGATGTTCACCAGAAATGCTTGTAGATATTGCAAATCCGTCTGACGCGCTGCGGGAAATGCAAAAATTACAATCGCCTCAGCAGGGGCAAAAATGCGGTTTAAAAGCGAAGCCGGGCAAAGACCCAGCCCGCGATAAAACCGGCCAGCATGATCAGCCCCAACTCGGTAATCCGCTGCGTTTCACTGCCCGTCACATGAAAAAATGCCTGGAACATAAAGCAGAGCACCATCATCACTCCCGCCCCGTACAGGCCGAACCGGACACGGACTTCGCCCGGTGTGGGCAGATCCTCTTTCGACAGGGGAGTCCCGGTTTCCGGTTTCGATGTTTCGGGCTCGGGGGTTTCGGACGGGGGCTGTTCGGCAGTCACGTCTGCTAAACCTCGTCTTCCAGGTCCTGAAGTGTATTGACGATCTTTCTGACCAGCTGATCCAGGCTCTCTCCTGTGGCAGAGGAGATCTGCATCACCGGCTGCCCCAGTTCTTCAGACAGCAGCTCGGTGACCGCTTCCGCATCGGGGAGTTCACATTTGGTGACGACCACGATTTCCGGACGATCCATCAGCGTCGCATCATAGAGCCGCATTTCTTCCCGAATCTGTCGGTAATTCTCGATCGGATCGGTCTGATCCATGGGAGCCGGTTCGACCAGGTGCACCAGCACCCGGGTCCGCTCCACGTGTCGCAGGAATTCGTGTCCCAGCCCGATCCCCGCGTGGGCACCTTCGATCAGCCCGGGAATGTCGGCCATCACGAACTGATGATCGAAGCCGACCCGCACCAGACCCAGATTCGGGTATTTGGTCGTAAACGGATAGTCGGCGATTTCCGGATGCGCCTTGGAAAGTCGGCTGAGCAGCGTCGATTTCCCGGCATTCGGTTTCCCGACCAGCCCGACATCGGCGATCAGCTTTAATTCGAGGGAAATATCGCGTTGTTCTCCCAGTCCCCCCTTCTCGAATTCACGGGGTGTCTGATGTGTGGCGGTGGCAAAATGCCGATTACCACGCCCACCTTTGCCACCTTTAGCGACAACCACCCGGTCGCCGGTCTCTTTCATATCTCGCAGCAGGTGCCCGCGTTTGGTGTCGAGCACCAGTGTCCCGGGGGGAACCATGATCACAATGTCTTCCCCGTTGCGTCCGGTTTTCAGACTCCCCTGACCATGACCGCCCCGCTGGGCGTTCCAGTGCTTGTGACCAATGATATTCGCCAGGCTGTTGACGTTTTCATCCGCCAGCACGACGACATCGCCCCCCTTGCCACCATCGCCACCATTCGGGCCGCCCCGCGGAACGTGGGCCTCTCTCCGGAAACTGGCACAACCATCTCCGCCGTCTCCGGCTTTACAATAAATGTCAACGCGATCAACAAACATGGGTTTCGTCTACTACTATCAGTCAGCTAACAGGTGATGAAATCAAGGGTTACAACGCATCCGCGGCAGCCCCGTTAAGCGATCCGCCGCTTCTATCTTCGCCAGTTCGGCGTAAAAATCAATGCTGTCTCAGCTCAGGGAGCCCTGTATCTAAACACCCGAACTGGATAAGAAGAACCCGGGAAATGCGTGCGGCATCGAACCTTACATTGTAAATGTTCAAGCGGAAAATACGAGGTCCTCTGATATCAATCTGCAACAAAGCCCGTTGATCGAAGCACTTCGCCAGGGATTTTGAAATTAGCGAGCGGAGTCCCGCGGAATCTTTTCATCATAAACCGCTGCAGGCTGGTCACTTACAGCCCCACCACCCGAATAAAAACGGATTGACCCGTTTTTCGCAGCGCCTTATACTCCCGCTCCCCCACACATGCCCGCAAGGATGCGATAAAGGAATGGCGTGATGAGTTCCCTGCCTGCAAGGTCGGTGATTGAGTTTTCCCAGTTTGATCAGTTACGAGATGCGCGCGAAATTATTTTCAGCGAAGCTGCGGCATTGCGCCAGATGGGCAGCGCGCTGGGTACCGAACTCTGTGATGCCGTCGATCTGATCCTCTCCCGACCGGGAGCAGTCATCATGACCGGCATGGGCAAAGCAGGACTGATCGCACAGAAAATCTGTGCCACCCTCTCTTCGACGGGAACCCGTTCCCACTTTCTACATCCCGCGGAAGCGATTCACGGCGACCTCGGTTGCCTGCACCAGGACGACACCGTACTGGCGTTGTCCAACAGTGGAGAGACGGAAGAACTCCGTCGCCTCCTGCCGATCATTCAGAAAATGGATCTCCCCATCATTGGAATTACTGCCCGCGAGACCAGCACCCTCGGTCGTGCTTCCCGGGTCGTGCTCTGCCTGGGCGATCTCAAAGAGGCGGGCCCGCATCAGCTGGCGCCCTCCACCACCACCACCGCGATGCTGGCGATGGGCGATGCCCTCTCACTGGTCATCAGCAAGGCCCGCGGTTTTACGCCGCTACAGTTTGCCACCTTTCATCCCGGCGGCAGCCTGGGCAGACAACTGACACAAATCAACGAAGTGATGCGTCCCCGCGCCGAAGTGCGGGTGACACAGGAATCAACGTCCATTCGCGATGCCTTCGTCCGACTGAGTTCTCCCGGCCGCCGGAGCGGCGCCGTGATCATCGTCGATGAATCCGATCGCGTTACCGGCATCTTCACAGACAGTGACCTGGCCCGTCTGCTGGAAGAGCGACGCGATGCTCAGCTCGACCGTCCCATCCGCGAAGTGATGACGCTTAAGCCCACAACCATTCAGGCCGATGCTTCACTGCAGGCCGCCGTCGATCTCCTCAAGGCACGCAAGCTGAGCGAGCTGCCTGTGGTCGATCGTCAGAACCAGCTGGCCGGTCTGATTGACATTACCGATGTCATCGGCTGGCAACCCGAAGCCGCCTCGGTTGATCGCCAGGCGGGATAACACCTTATCAGTTCATTTCCCTTTCGACTGTTCATCTCACTTAAGTAAGAAACGATTTCCTTTCATACATGACCGCAACCATTCGATATAACAGGAATGGATTGTTCGATCGCCTGATCGCCAACCGGACGCTGCTGACCTGGGTGACTATGCTGTCACTGACGGGGGCGTACCTGGTCTACGCGCAGGTCCTGCGGCGGGTCATTAATAGCACGGTCGTGCGGCAGGAGTTTCCCGAAGAGGTCTTTCAGTCTCCCGAATACGCGTCTGCCAATAACGAGCACGCCAAAACGTATCTGCCGGAAATTCCCTGGGCAGCCGACGCCCGCTACCAGTTCAAGGATGAAAACGTCTTCATCTACACTGAACGCTGGCAGCAGGAAGAGGAGAAACGGGCCGCCCGTCTGAAACCGTTCGCAATGCTGATGTTCGATCCCAAGAAAAAGGATTCGGAAAAGCCCTTCGCGCTGATGAGTGAAGAAGCACTGATCCGCTTCGAGCAGCCGTTCGGTATCAAACAGACCGACCCGGGCCATATGATCGCGGGCTCGCTGGAGGGCTTTGTAAAAATTACAGGACCCAACGGCCTGATCATTTACGGACGTAACTTCTTCTACGATGAATCGTCCATGAACATCTGGAGTGACAGTGAAGTTCGCTTCGCCTACGAGGAACACCGCGGTCGCGCGCGGGGCATTGAGATGAAGCTCATCCCCGCAGCCGTGAAACCGAAAGAACTCAAACCTGCGGCTGACGGGATTCGCGAAATCGTACTGCGACGCGATGTCTACATGGAGCTGGCGCTGAAGCAGGACAAAGAGCACGCATCAAAAAACCGCAGCCGGTTCGCCAAAGTGAAAAGCGCGGGAAGCTTTACTTTCAACCTGGAAACCAACCAGGGGACATTCCATAAAGATGTCCGCGTCTACCATCCCACTGGTCCTCAGCATGCGGATACGCTGGACTGTGATCAGCTGCAACTCCAGTTTGTCAGAAAAGAAGACCCCGACAATCCGACACCGGAGGCAGATAAGAAACCGGGCCACGCTTCCGGGAAGCTGCAGTTCCAGGAGCTCGTCGCTACAGGGGAAAATGTTGCGTTGGTCTCGCAGGAAAACCAGTTCTCAGGCCGCATGACGCGTCTCTCGTATAACGAAGCAACAAAAACGATCGTGCTTACCGATGAACGGTCGGTCGAAATTTATCAACAGGCGTCGAAACTCGAGTGTCCCAAGATCACCATCCATCAGGATGAAGAGGGCCGCGTGGAGACCGTGCTGTGTGAAGGTGCCGGCAAGGTGGACTACGTGGATCCGAGTACGGGTCAGTTGAGCGTTGCTGCCCAGTGGGCAAAGCTGATGAAGAAGTCGCGCGATCCCGAGACACAACTCGACATGGTGGAACTGGAACAGCAGTGTATCATCCGGCAGCCGGCTGAGGAATTCGCGCTGGCCGCACAGCAGATTCGTCTCTGGCTCAAAGGGGATCTGGGGGCATTGAAACAGAAAGACATGCTGCAGGAGGATCGTCAAGAGAATGCGAAAAAGACCGCGCAGAAAGTCGATCCGCACAAGATGATCGCCACCCAGGACGTCGCCATCTACAGTCCCCAGCTCCGCGGGAAAACGAAGCGGCTGGAAGTCTGGTTCGATGAAGCCACCGTGCCGACATCTGCTCCGAATGCCCCTGTCAGCAAATCCGTCGCGCCACAGAAATCTGCGATCCAACCGGCGGCGTTTGCCGTCGATGACACACCGGCTGGCCAGCAGGGCGGCAGGACTCCGCTGGGCCCGGAAAAGAAAGAACCTGAGCCGGTAATGGTCGTCTCCGATTTAATCAAACTACGCATGCAGAAAGACGAAGCAGGCAAAGCCGAAGTCTCCGAAGTCTGGACTGAAGGCAACGTCTCCGTCAAACAGCTGAATGAAACGCAGAAGCAGCCGATGCACATCACCGGCAACCAGATGCACATCCAGAACAAAGGCGAAAACGACCAGGTGCTGCACGTGATGGGCACTCCGGCGAAAATCAATGGCGGTGACTCCCAGATCGAAGGGGATGACATCTTCCTGTATCGACTGGCCAACCGGGCGGAAGTTCAGGGAAAAGGACTGCTGCTGCTTCCGGTCAAAGGGGGCAAGAAGTCGGCGGCCGGACTGCTCTCGGGCGCAGATGGAATCACCCAGGAACGTGGTCTGACCGGTGAGGTCCAGGAACAGGGTAATGACCAGGAGAACCTGCTCGAAATTCACTGGGATCAGGAAATGGTCTTTGATGGCATCACCGCGAACTTCTTCGGTAAGGTTCGTACCAACATGGGCGACAATCGCCTGCGGTGCCAGGAAATGGAAGTCATCCTCTCCGACCGGGTCTCGTTCACCGAGAAACAACCGGAAGGTCAGAAACCGACGGTGCACTTCATTACCTGTCGGGACGGCGTGGAAGTGGAAAGTAACGAGTACCAGGACAACCGGCTGATCGGTATCCGCCGCGCCAGCTTCTGGCAGATGAACGTGGATCAGAAAACCGGTAACGCAGAAGCCCGCGGTCCTGGCTGGCTGATTCTCTGGCGACGTGAAAATTCCAAGGAATCCAATCCCGAATCCCGGGTCTCGCAGGCCAACCTGCCACAGAAAACCGATACCGACAGCTGGAATTACACCCGCATCGACTTCAACGGCAAGATGTCCGGCAATGTCTCGCAGCGGAGCACCACCTTCGACGATCGCGTGCAGATCACCTACGGGGGCGTCAAACGTCCGCTGGATACGATCAACCCCGATCAGCTGCCTCCCAATGCAGGCTGGATGCGAAGTAACAGTCTGAAACTGATTCAACATGACATTGAAGGACAGAAGAAGAAATTCATCTCGATGCTGGCCAAGGGGAACGCCGAACTCGAAGGCAACGCCCTGGTCAAAAACAAGAAGACACCGACCAACCAGTCGTTCATTGCCCGCGCGGATACGATCAGCTATGACGAATCCAAAGACCTGTATATGATGCGTTCGTTCGGAAACCGGAAAGCCACGATCCGCCGCTATTCGCGTACCGGCAAAACTCCCAGCGCCCCTAACCAGGCCCAGCAGATTGAATTCGCCCCCTCTTACGATCGCGTCACATTACACGGCGTAACCGGGTTACAGGGACTTCCCTGATCGGTTCCCACCTCAAATTGCCGATAAATTCCTTTTTTCCTCTGCCTGACTCGCCTAAAATCGTATTAAGAGAGCCTGTTAAACTGTCCCCTAAGGAACACCGAAGACCATGCCTGATGTGAATCGACAATCTGCTGCAATCCCTTCAGGGGAGGTCCCCCGTCAGTGCCGGCAGACTGTCTTTTCCCTGCGAACTGCGGCCAAGGGGCTACTGTTATGTTGCGCTCTGCTTGTACTGGCCCCCGGGGCCGGGTGGGCACAGAATGCACGAGCCCTGGAAGTCTATCACAAGCAGTACAATGCACTGCGGGATCAGTTTCAGGATCAACTCAAACAACTGGCAACCAGTTGTCGGCAAAATCAGCAGCCCGAAGGCACCGAGGCCATTGCGACGCTCATCCAGGAGTGGAGTGAATTTGATCCCGACTCCTACACGCTGCCCCGCGAAGTTCAGCCAGACCTGCCGGCCAGTCTGCCTGCAGGGGAACGTATGTGGCGACTCAAATTAAAGAACCTGCAGGAAGATCAGGCCAACGACCTGTTCGTCTTCTCCCGCAAAGTGCTGTATGCCGGCTTCCCCAGTTTTGCCTACGACCTGATTCGGGAAACCGCTTACCACAATCCGGATCACCGTTCGGTCAGACAGATTCTGGGATACGTGCGGAACGGCGATGAATGGATGACGCCTTTTGAAAAAGAGATGCAGGATCACAGACAGAAATGGCATCCTCAGTTCGGCTGGCTCCCCACGACGCATATCGCCCGTTATGAACGCGGGGAACGCTATGTCAACGGACGCTGGATGTCAGCCGCCCAGGAAGCCGAGATCCGCCGCGATTTCCGTAACGCCTGGGAAATCAAAACCGAACACTTTCTGATCAAAACGAATCACAGCCTGGAAATGGGTGTGAAGCTCGCAACGGAAATGGAAGAATTCTATCGCTACTTCCATCAGACCTTCGCCGGGTTCTTCAACACTCCCGAACAGCTGAGAAGAATGTTTCAGGGCTCCCGCAATCCGTTTCGTCGCCAGAATCAACAACAGCACGTGATGCACTATTACAGCACCCGTCAGGAATACCTGCAGCGACTGCAGAAAGAAATTCCCCAGATCGCTCTCACCCACGGCATCTACCTGTTCGGCGATCGCATCTCCCACTTCTATTATAACCCGGAAGCGGAAGGAGACCTGGGAACGCTGTATCACGAAGCCACCCATCAGCTGTTCTATGAAACCGGCAACAGTCGAGGCAGCCGACAGGTCGGTGAGAAGAATCATTTCTGGGCCATCGAAGGCATCGCCTGCTACATGGAATCATTCGAGAAAAAAGGCAAGAAGTTAAAAGCCGGAAATCCAAATCATATCCGCTTCAATGCTGCCCGCTATCGTCTGCTGGAAGACCAGTATTACGTCCCCCTGGAAAAATTCGCCGCCATGGGACGCACCGCCTTTCAGGGCAGTCCCAATATCAGCCCCAACTACAGCCAGGCGTCGGGACTCTCGCATTTCTTCATGCACGCCAATCAGGGAGAATATCGGGACGCGTTCATTCAACAGATGACGCAGCTCTACAGCGAAAACCCGCGGCTTCGTAACAACGCGCAGAGCCTTCCGGAACTGACGGGGCTCTCCTACGAGGAGCTGGATCGCAAGTACCTGGCCTACTCGATGACGCTGCAGAAAGCGCTCGACGAACAGGCGCTCAACCTGCAATCCCGGTAACGCTCCGCTTCCGCAGCCTTGAGTGATACCCCTCCTCTCGCCGAATCTTTCTCTGGTAACTACTGGAGAACGAGGCGTTTACCTCATTTCTCTTGGAAGCCCCCGTTTGGTTTTTCCTTTCTCCTGGCTTCGCTTCAAATAAGAAATCCCTTATCCATATTGGATTTACGGCAGAATGTTCTTGCCATGATGACTGAGTGCTGCTTAGAATAATTAATGCGCTTAAATTATAGTTTAATTTGTTACTAATCATTTCTTAATTTCAATAAGGAAATTCTGGACCATGGCACTTGAGTTCAAGAAATATTCAAAACGAGGTTTTACCCTCATCGAGTTACTGGTGGTGATCGCGATCATCGCGATTCTGATCGCCCTGCTATTACCTGCAGTTCAACAGGCACGCGAAGCCGCCCGTCGGTCAACCTGCAAAAATAATCTCAAGCAATTGGGCCTGGCGTTGCATAACTATCACGATACACACCGAATCTTTCCTCCAGGTGATATCAATGCAGGTGGCTACGATGCAGGCTGGCTACCCGCGGGTTCCATGAGAAACCATACCGCATATATGTTTTTGCTGCCTTTCATTGATCAGGCTGCAATCTACAATGAAATCAACTTTTCTTTGCCGACAGGAAATTCAGACGGATCTGGAATCGGCGGTGGTGGTTACCAGACTGCAACCGAACGAAAAGTGATTGTCTTCCTCTGCCCCAGCGATGGCTATTCTGCAGGGCCTTATACATCCACTTCAGGCGCTTATGCGGTCCGTAACGCTTACCGTACCAGCTACAGTGTGCTTTACCCCTGGTATAATACGGGCACCTCTTACGATAATTATAACGATATGACTCGCAAATCTGTCTTTGGTCATAATGGGGCAGCACGTCTGCGTGATATTCAGGATGGAGCAAGTAACACGATGTGTATGATGGAGACTCCGTTAGAAAAGCAAAGCGCATTAAGAGGCCCATTCTGGTCTGGCTATGTTGCTACTGGTGCTGTCGCTGCTGGATACAGAAAAATCAATGCTCCCTACAGTGCAACCGATGATCGAGTCGACTGGTATACCCCTGGAAGTGAACACGTTGGTGGGTGTCATATTTTGCTGACAGACGGTGCCGTCAGATTTATCAGTGAAAACATTGATTTCGAGACCCAGAAAGCCCTCGGGTCGATTCGAGGCGGTGAAGTAATTGGAGAATTCTAAACCCCTCTAAATTTAGATGAGCATTTTCATGTATTTAAAAAAGACGCGTTATATTTTTGCTAACCTGATGACAGTTACCTTCCTGCTTACAGGTTGTTCGGGTGAATCGGGGGATACTCCACCTTTAGGTGAAGTCACTGGTAAAATTACTCTCGATGGTAAACCTCTAACCGATGCCAGCGTCACTTTTGAACCAAAATCGGGGGCCCCTTCGTTGGGTAAAACCGATGAGACGGGCTCTTATGTGCTGGCATACAGTCAGGATCATCTGGGAGCCATTCCCGGTCAACACACGGTTCGCATTTCCAAGTTTGGTGAACCCGGTTCACCCAATGACACAGAAGATCAGGTGCCTGACAAATTTAATAAAAGTTCCCAACTCACCGCTGAAGTCAAAGAGGGAAATAATACTGTGAACTTCGATCTGG
This sequence comes from Gimesia sp., assembly GCF_040219335.1. Classification (NCBI taxonomy): domain Bacteria; kingdom Pseudomonadati; phylum Planctomycetota; class Planctomycetia; order Planctomycetales; family Planctomycetaceae; genus Gimesia; species Gimesia sp. The sequence continues at coordinate 61,912 of NZ_JAVJSQ010000007.1, forward strand.
AATCCAAGTAGCGTCAAACCGGTTCCCGAAGTCGTTTCACTGCATCACACAGGCGATGCTCCCCCGGGGGCATCGCTTTTTTGTGCGCCGGAAAGGATTCCCCTGCCGACATTCGTTCTGGACCCACGGTTTGTCGTCGGGTACGATGAGGGAACTCTCTGCTTTTCTGCGTCCCTGCATCATCAGCCGCTCAAGAACACTCCGATGAACCAGACAGGCGATCCACAACCCGAACCGCGCCCCGCGCAGCCAAAGACACGGCACCCTGTGCTGTTTCGCACGCTGGCAGTGCTATTGGGGCTCATCTTCATTGGTCTGCTGGAAGGGGGGCTCCGCCTGGGTGGCGTTCAGCCACTGCCGCACAGCCAGGATCCTTTCATTTCTTTCAGCGAAGACTCCACCCTGTTTGTCAAAAATGCTGACGGGACGACATACCAGATCTCTGCCGACCGCAGCGATTTCTTCCGTCCGCAGCAGTTCCCGGTCAACAAAGGGAAAGACACGTTCCGCGTGTTCGTCCTCGGCGGATCAACCGTGCAGGGACGTCCGTATGCCGTCGAAACCTCATTTACCAACTGGCTGAAAATCAACCTGCAGGCCGCTGACCCTGCGCGGAAATTTGAAGTCGTCAACTGTGGCGGCGTCTCCTATGCCAGCTATCGCCTGGTACCAATCCTGCGGGAAGCGTTGCGCTACGAACCCGATCTGTTCATCGTCTACAGCGGACACAATGAATTTCTGGAAGACCGTTCCTACTCCCGTCTGAAACATCAACCCGAACTGCTGCTGCAGACCGAGAGTGCCCTGCTGGACCTGCGCCTGGCATCAGTGATTCAAAGCCTGCTTCCCGACTCACAACAGAGACCGCAGGCAACGGAAAAATCAGAAAACGTGCTCGAAACCGATGTCAACGCGCTGCTCGACTTTCGACAGGGACTGGAACAGTACCACCGCGATCCGGAACATCGCCGGGCCATTATGGTCCACTATGAATTCAACATGCGTCAGATGATTCTGCTGGCGCAGCAGGCCGGCGTTCCCCTGCTGCTGGTCAATCCGGTCAGCAATCTGAAAAACTGCATTCCCTTTAAAAGCGAATTCGCTTCGCGCCTCACCGCAGCAGAACGCGACGAGGTGAATGCACTCTGGAAGTCCGCCGACGAATGCAGCTGGGACGAGGCAGAGCAGAAAATGAACTACTGGCAACAGGCCCTGCGTATAGACGACACACACGCCAGCCTGGTGTATAGCGTGGGAAAAACCTGTGAATACCTGAAACGCACTGACGACGCGCGTCACTGGTTCATCAAGGCCAAAGAAGAAGACATCTGCCCGCTTCGCATGCTCGAACCGATGCACGACACCCTTTTCCAAGTGGCGAAACAGTACGATGTCCCCGTCATCGATGCCCGCCGGTTGTTCGAACAGAAAACACCGGACGGCATTCCCGGCAGCGAACTGCTCGTCGATCATGTGCATCCCAGTATCGAAGGCCACCAGTTGATCGCCGATGCGATCTATGAAACCATGTGCGATCTGCAGTTCATCTCTTCCCCTCCCGACTGGAAGACCACCCGCAATCGTTTGCGACAGGAACAGCTGGAGTCACTCAACCAGGAATATTTTCTGCGTGGCGCGAAGCGTCTCAGTCGTCTAAAGGGTTGGGCCCGCGGTCAAAGCACGCTCGCTCCGCCCGGCACGACGCAAACCCATACAAAATGAACGCGTTCTCTGATTGCTTCCGGTCTACCGCTGCTTTATGATCGAACTACCTGCCTGAATTACAGTTGCGATTCGCGCATCCCATTGAGAACCGGCCCCGACTGCAGCCCACAGAGAAAGAGACCGTTCAATGAATCAACGAAGGACCTGCCTGGTGACAGGACTTTTGTGCCTGATCATGGGCCATTCCCTGCTTGCCGCTCCTGATGCGGCCCCCTTTGTTTCCGGTTACGACCGCTTCGGACGTCATGCAGAACTTCCGAAAGGGACCGCAGGCCGACTGTTGATCAGTGAACTGAGCTGCGCCGCCTGTCATCCCACATCACAGTCTACCCTGCAGCCCAAGGGTGGTCCTCGACTCGATGGCGTCGGCAATCGTCTGCAGCGGAAGTGGGTTACAGAATTCCTGTCCGCCCCGCAGGTCACCAAAGCCGGCACCACGATGCCCGACGTCCTGCACGGTCTGCCTGCAAACGAAAAAGAATCCACCATCCAGGCCCTGACCGCGTTTCTGATGTCCCAGCAGAAACCGTTTCCCACGATCAAAGCCACCGGCGCCAATCCGGTCCCCTACGAATTCTGGAATAAAGGGAATCTGGCGCGGGGCCGCGAACTCTATCACAAAATCGGCTGCATCGCCTGTCATGAAACCGATGTGGACTACGAACCAGGCGAAACCAAAATTTCGCCCAACGACAAGCTGCTGGCTCAGCTCGATCCCGAAGACATCAAAGAGCTCGGACTCGCTGCAGCAGTCCGTCCGGTGAATTCGGTTCCTCACCCGGATCTCCCGGCGAAGTACACGCCACAGGCTCTGACTTTTTTCCTGCTCAATCCGGAACAGACGCGCCCCGCCGGTCGCATGCCCCAGTTGAAACTCGCCGCTGTGGAAGCAGCAGACATCGCTGCCTACCTGCTCCGAGATCAGCAACCCGGGTCCGCGACAGCTGCTACCAGCAGTGACTCTGCAGAACTGATCGCCGCCGGCAAGAAACGGTTTATCGAACTCAGATGCGTGAACTGCCATCAGGTCGACCAGTTGAAACCGACGTTCTCTGCCCGGCCTCTGATCCAGCTACAGGCGACCGCCGCTGCCAGCTGTTTTCACAATCCCCAACAGAAGATGCCCGCCTATCCTCTGGATGAACTCCAGCAGACCGCGATCAAAGAATCTCTCGCCGCTCTGAAGCAAAAACAAAATCCAGCTGCGGCAAACCAGCTGGCCTTTCAGCTCCTGCAGTTCAACTGCTATGCCTGCCATGAACGTGACAAACAGGGGGGCGTCGGTTTTAACCGGAAACCGTACTTTGAAACCGCCGGTCATGTCGACCTGGGTGATGAAGGTCGGATTCCCCCCACGCTGACAGGCATCGGCTTCAAGCTGCAGAAGGGTTGGCTGTCGAAGGTTCTCAAAGGCAAAGGGGACATTCGACCGCACATGCACGCCCGCATGCCGATCTTCTCGGGTAAGCAGATTGCAGCGCTCCCCAATCAGTTTGAGAAAGTCGATCGTCCACAAAAGCGATCTGAAGCGGACGTCTTCCCTCAACATGCGCAGCTCGCCCCCGCTGGTCGCAGCATGCTGGAGACCGGCTGTATTCAGTGTCATCCGATCCGGGGCGAAAGTATGCCGGGCGTGGTTGGCACGGACCTGGGCGAGGTCACCAGTCGCGTGCATTCCCAGTGGTTTCATGACTTCCTGCTTGATCCCGCGTCCCTCAAAGAGCGTACCCGCATGCCGACCTTCTTCCCCGATGGCAAGAGCCAGAACAAGGATGTGCTCAACGGGGATGTAGAGCAACAGATCGCCGCGATCTGGGCGTACCTCAAAGCGGGAGACAAACAGCCGCTGCCGGAAAAGATTCTCGCTGCCAAGTCGAAAAACTACGAATTGGTGCCCGACAAAAAGCCGATCATCCTGCGAACATTCATGCAGGACGCAGGCACACATGCGATCGCCGTGGGGTTCCCGCAGAAAGTCCACGTTGCCTTCGACGCCGAACAGGTTCGCCCTGCGGTGGCCTGGAAGGGACGCTTCCTCGACGCACAGGGAACCTGGTTCATCCGCTTTGCCCCACCGGCAGATCCGCTGGGTGATGCACTGATGCAGTTTCCCGCAGGGCCACCGGTCGCCTTACTCAAACAGACAGAAGAGGCCTGGCCTGAATCGAAACCGGGAACGAGTGCCCTGCAGTTCCGCGGCTATCGCATCGACAAACAGGGCGTGCCCACGTTTCTTTACCGCTACCAGGGAATTAACATCGAAGACCGCCTGGAAGCGACTGACAAACAGACACTGAAACGACGGCTGACCATCAAGGCCGGCTCACAAGCCAAGTCTGCCGGCACGCTCTGGTTCCGCGGTCTGACGGGGAAGAACCTGAAAACCGTTGATCCGACCACGCGACAAAATGAAGACGGCCTGCGTGTCTCCGTTGCAGAAGCCTTCGCCAAAGCAGGTGAAGAACGAACCCGAGACAAGCTCAGCGAATGGCTGATCCCCGTGCCCCTGACAGAAGACACCACGATTGAGGTGACATACCAATGGTAAAATACATTTTCTGCCTGCTCACACTGTTCTGTCTGACCAGCGTCCTGACGAATACCAACGCGTATGCGGAGAGTGAAGACGATTATTACCGCATCGTCTCCATCATGACCCCCAAAGCGCAGACCGAGTCGCGTTCGAAAAACTGGAAGCCGGCCCCCGGTGATCTGGTGCTGGAAGTCAGCGGCATCGCGGTCCTCGACGATCAGCGTATCGCGGTTGCCATCCGCAAGGGGGAGATCTGGATTCTGGACGGCGTCTATGACGAGCCTCCCAAAAACGTGACGTATAAACGGTTCGCCACCGCCCTGCATGAGCCGCTGGGACTGATCTGGAAAGACGGTGCCTTCTATACGGTGCAGCGGAGCGAGCTGACGCGGATTCGCGATACCGACGGCGATGGAACCGCCGATGAATACCTGACCGTCGCCAAAGGCTGGGGCGTCACCGGGCACTACCACGAATACGCTTACGGACCGAAGCTCGATCACGAGGGCAACCTGTGGCTGACACTCAATATCGGGCTGGGACTGAAAAAAGAACACAAGGCCCGAGCCGTCAAAGATCCGACGCTCGGCTTTGCCCAGGGACGCTGGCGCGGCTGGGGGATGAAGGTTACCCCCAACGGAGAACTGGTTCCCGTCTGCGCCGGCATGCGTTCGCCTGCAGGGATCGGCGTGAACCGGGCCGGCGATGTGTTCTACACCGATCAGCAGGGGAACTGGGTCGCCACGAATACGCTGCATCACATGCGCAAAGGGGCCTTCTTTCATCACGTGGAAGCACTCGCCTCGATGGGCCTCCCGGGCTCACCCATTCAGGGTGTGAAAGCGATTCCCAACGGGCTCCCCTTCCCCGATGCGATCAAACAAATGCCGCAACTCAAACCGCCTGCGGTCTGGTTTCCCTACAAAAAAGCGGGACAGTCCACGACCGATGTCATGCTCGATAACAGTGGCGGCAAGTTCGGCCCGTTCGATGGTCAGTTTTTCGTCGGCGAATTCACCCAGGCCGCCATCAACCGCGTCTTCCTGGAACAGGTCGACGGTGAATACCAGGGTGCCTGCTTCCCTTTCCGGGAAGGGTTCGCCTCAGCGGTTCTGCGTCTGGCTCAGGGAACCGATGGCAGCATGTTTGTCGGTCTGACCAACCGGGGTTGGAGCAGTCTCGGGACGGCGTCCTACGGCTTACAGCGTCTGGTCTGGACGGGTAAGACGCCCTTTGAAATCAAGGAAATGCGGGCGAAACCCGATGGCTTCGAACTGGTCTTCACGCAACCCGTCGATCCGAAAACCGCGATGGATCCCCGGTCGTATCTGATGAAAAGTTACACCTACACTTACCATTCATCCTACGGCAGCGATGAAATTCTGAACCGGGAACTCCCCCTTGAACAGATCACGGTCTCGGAAGATGGCACCCGGGTCCACCTCAAAGTGAACGACCTGCGAGAACTGTATGTGCACGAACTGATCGCCGCTGGTGTGAAAAACAAAGCCGGTCAGTCACTGCTGCATCCACAGGCCTATTACACGCTCAATAAGATCCCCAAAGAGTAAATGAGATCCTGGAACTACTCGTGTGCGTCTCCTCTGGCAGCTTCCTGTTGCCTGCAGCAGTATGTTCTATCGCGTAGAGCCCTGTGTGGCTACCCGCAGAGCGAGTCTGTCTGCGTTTGGTAGTACGAATATTTGAGAAAGCTACCTTCGTTGCCTGCATAACGGTCGAGACTCGCCAGGCGGGCGGACACACAGGTACCGCCCCTACGCCTGATTACATCTCGAAACGTGTCAACCCAGATTCAAATTACAACGACCCCGCTAATTCAGAAAACCGCGTTCGCGTAATTCCTGAATGTTACCCGGGGCACTCTCCCAGACCCGTTCGGCGGCGTAACGCATGATGGCGATGCCTCCCATGCCGGGCGGTGCACTGAGGATCGCGGTGTGCTCTTCCTCTTCGTCGTCCAGCTGTTTATTCAGCTTGTCAACCGCTTCCTCGACGCTGTCGCTGACGATCCGTTCGGGTCCGCTGGTGTTGGAGAACTTCAGATTGGAAAAGCCTGCCGTCCGCGAGAGCAGGAACGCAGCCAGGTCCGCCTCTTCCTGCTCTTCAAAAAAGTTGCGGAACTCGGGCTCCATCGAATCGGGAGTGATGATCATCGCCCGCGTGATCAGGACTTCCCCTTTGCGGACTTTGACCGTCGCCCCGGGTTCGGGCGCGCCGGTCACCAGGTAGTAAGGAAGCTGCTGATCTCCAAACGTAAACAGGGAGAAATTCACGGGACGCTCAATCCGTACTGCAGTCCAGATTTCGAAGAAGCGCTGCTCATCGAACTCGTGAGAAAAATTCATCAGGTTCCAACCGGGGTGAAGAGATTAAAGCGTGTGTGAACCTCAGGATCAAAGTCGGATCAGCTGACTTTCTTGAGTTTGCTGATCCGGCCCGTCGAGACCCATTCGGTGACAAAAATATTACCCGCCTGATCAAAGCAGGCATCGTGGGGATGCACGAAGCGACCGGCTTCCCACTGATCGGGCTGCGTGCGAATCTTAAAACCATCCAGCACGCGGTTCGTCCAGTCCTGATCATAGCCCAGGTGAGTGATTACCTGGTTCTGTTTATCGAACAGGGTCACCCGGGCATGCAGATCGGAGACCAACATGATGTCTCCCTGGATGTCAATGTCCGCCGGAAAGCTGACTGTGTTGACAAAGCCCAGGTGTTTACCATCCAGGCTGAAATACTGGAGCCGATGATTGGCCCGGTCACAGACGGCGATCTTAGGTGTGCCATCGCGGGTATCAAGCCACATGCCGTGCGGTGTTTTCATTTTGCCCGCTTCGGTGCCGCTGCCTCCCCAGAAAAACTCGGGCTTCCCGTCGCTCGTGTATTTGTGAATGTAGTGGGAGCCGTAACCATCGCCGACATAAAATCCCCCATCGGGGGCGAAGGCAATGTTGGTGGGACTGTAGCGTTGTTTGGCGTCCTGATAATGCGCGGGCGCAGCGGGTCGTCCAATCTTCCAGACGACTTCCCCTGTGAGACTGGTTTTAGCAACGATACCGTGCTTCACATCAGAGAGATACAGGAATTCCTCGTTGCCTTCCTTGCGGACGTCGATGCCGTGACCGCCGCCGTGATATTCCTTTCCGAAAGAGCGGACGAATTTCCCAGCGGCGTCAAACACCACGATGGCATCCAGGGGCGTCTTTGCGCGGGAGCGATGTTTGATATAAATCAGACCGGCTTCGTCGACACAGACGCCGTGTGTCTCTCCCCACTTGATGTGCTTCGGGGTACCGCCCCACCCGTGCGTGACTTCATACTGAAACGCGCCTTCTCCGACAAGCGGCGGCTTAGTGCCTGCTTTGTCGTCAGCCCCCAGAATCGCGGGAGCAAAAAAACTGCCGGCAACCGCGACCCCGGCGGTTTTCAAAAATGTGCGGCGGGAATCAAAGTGAGCAGAACAAGCGGTGGAACGTTGAGTCATGAGCAGACGACCTGAATCGGGAAAGATTTCTGGCAAAATACGTGAGGTTCACGTAAGACAAGGAGGGCCCATCCTCCTGATCTTAACGGACGGAATGTGGTCACCTCAATTGTGGATCGGAAAAAATAGGGTATTCTGACAATGTTCTCCACGCCAGGCTGCTCAGTTTACCTCCAGTCGGGCGGTCCGCCCCCGATTAAGATGGTCTTTAAGCAGTGAATGTGATATGAGACAATTCCGCCGGAAAACGTGTGTTTTCGGTGCTTTGTTTCACGTTAGCAGAATTCAAGCTCACTGCTTTCCTGATAAAAGGAAGAGAATCACCATGAACCGGTTGTGTGCCTCAATCTGTTTGTTCACCACCCTGGCTGGTCTGCAGATCGCCGCGCCGCTGGCCCTGTCCGCGGATGAACGTGCAGCGGCGGACGCACCGCTGCGCATCGACTCGGTGCTGGTGACCGTCATTGAGCAGGTCGAAGTCCCCGCGCGGGAAGTCGGGCAGTTGACCAACCTCAGAGTCCGGGAAGGCATGACCATCGAACGGGGCACCCTGCTGGCCCAGATTGAAGACTCCGAAGCCAAGCTGCTGCTCAAACAGGCACAACTGGAATACGAAACCGCGCAGCTCAAAGCGGAGAACGACGTCGATCTTCGGTTCGCCCGTAAATCGCATGAAGTGGCGAACGCGGAACTGCAGCGGGCCAAAGATTCAATCCAGAAATACCCGAAGAGCATCTCGAAAACCGAACTGGATCGTCTGCAGCTGACCGCAGAGAAAGCAGAGCTGGAAATCGAACAGGCAACCGAAGAAGCGAAGACCGCGCAACTGGAAGCGAAACTGAAACGGAACGCGGAAGAGATCGCAGCTTTGGCTGTGGAAAAGCGGAAAGTGGTTTCCCCGATTGACGGGATGGTGGTGCAGATCATGACCCGGACCGGAGAATGGGTGCGTCCGGGTGAAACCGTGATGCGGTTGCTGAAGCTCGATCGTCTGCGGGCAGAAGGCTTGATCAACTTGTCACTGCTGCAGGAACGGGATCTGAATGACCGTCCCGTGGTGCTGCTGGTCAACCCGGGCACGAAGCAGGAGCAGAAGTTCCAGGGCAAAATTTCATTCGTCAGTCCCGAGATCAATGCGGTCAATAACCAGACTCGTGTCTGGGCCGACATCGAAAACCCGAACCTCAAACTGAAACCAGGCATGCGTGCCTCGCTGATCATTCAATAAACTTCCGCGACTGAGAAGGCGGTCCTCCCTCATGTCTATCGGCGCCCAGAACTATTCGAACCAGTCCCTGCACCTGCGAATGCGGGCCGACCTGCAGGTGCAGCCGCTCCAGTTTGGCGGCAAGACGTACTGGGGCATCAAGGATCCGTTTTCGCTCCAGTACTATCAGCTGAGGGACGAGGAATACTTCATCCTGAAACAGCTGGACGGCGTGGCTTCGTTCGAAAGCATCCGCAGGCAGTACGAAAAAAAATTCCTGCCTCAGAAACTGGAAGCCTCACACCTGCAGGGCTTTTTATCGCGACTGCACGAAGCAGGGCTGATTCTGGCCGATGCGTTCGGGCAGGGTGAAATCCTGCTGGAACGTCAGACACAGAAACAGAAACAAGCCCGGCGGGCCCGCTGGATGAATCCGCTGGCCATTCGCTTCCGGGGCGTTGACCCGCATCGACTGCTAACCTGGCTGCAGCCGGTCGCGGCGCTCTGTTTTACTCCCTGGTTTCTGCTGGCGACGCTGCTGCTATTCGTCTCGGCGGTGACGCTCGTCTTCACTCACTTCGATGCTGTTGTCGCCCAACTGCCCGAGTTCACCACCTTTTTTGAAGCAAAGAACCTGGTGCTGCTCGGGGTCAGTCTGGCGCTGGTCAAGATCCTGCACGAACTGGGTCACGCCCTCGCCTGCCGGCACTTTGGCGGGGAGTGTCGCGAAATGGGCGTCATGCTGTTGGCCTTCATTCCCTGCCTGTACGTCAACGTGAGTGATGCGTGGACGATGCCGCAGAAGTGGCACCGGATCATCGTGAGCGCGGCGGGCATCCTCGTAGAACTGATCATTTCATCGCTCTGCGTATTTCTCTGGTGGTTTACGTATCCCGGCCTGTTTCATTCGCTCTGTCTGAATATTGTCTTCGTCTGTTCGGTGAGTACGCTGCTGCTCAACGGCAATCCGCTGCTCCGCTACGATGGCTACTACATCCTGCTGGACCTGGTCGAAGTGCCGAACCTCAGGCAACGGGCCCAGACCATTGTTTCCAACCGCGTGCATCATTTTTTCTTCGGACACAAGGCAGACACCCTGCTCCGCGAACCGCGACGGCTGCGGCGTTTTCTGTTTGCCTACGGCGTCGCTTCGGCGATTTACCGTTGGCTGGTTGTGTTTCTGATTGTGTCCGTCTGTTATTATGTACTGGAACCCTACGGCTTGGAAATCATCGCGCAGGTCCTGGGAGCCTTTGTCTTTTTGGGAATGCTGATCGTGCCCGTGAAATCCGGAATCAAGGAAATTCAGACTTACGCGAATGCGGGCCGCATCGACGGCGGTCGCTTTGTCCGGCGTGCGGCACTGGTCATTCTGATCCTGATGGGGCTGCTGCTGATTCCCTTCCCGCATCGCATCTCCGCTCCGGCACTGATTGAATTGCAGGATGCGAACCATGTCTACGTCACGTCCCCGGGGTTTGTCACTTCCATCGCCAGGCCGCAAACAAGTGTCGAACCGGGTGCACTCATCGCCCGCCTGCAGAACGATCAGATCGATCTGGAAATTCTCAAGCTCAAAGGACAGATCAGCGAACAGCAGATCCGCATCACCACGCTCAAGACGCGACAGGTCGACGATCCCGATGCCGCCCGCGAACTGCCCACCGCCGAGGAACAGCTGACCGATCTGAAAGACCAGCTCGCACAACGACTCACCGATCAACGGCGGCTCACCCTGACTGCCCCTGTGCGAGGCACGTTGATTCCCGCTCCGCGTACACCCGCACCTGCCGATGCAGCGGAGCTGCCGGACTGGGTCGGCTCTCCCTTCGATGCGGATAACCAGCACTGCTTTCTGAAGCGGGGGACCTGGCTCTGTTCGCTGGGAAATCCCCGCGCGTTGCAGTCCAGCCTGATCGTGGATCAGGAGGACGTCGAATATGTGCAGGCCGGACAGATCGTGCGGATTCTGCTCGACGAATATCCGGATCAGGTCATCACAGGCACGATCGACGACATCGCGGAGATTGATCTCGAAGATCTGCACCCCAACCTGATTCACCGGGAAGAGGTGATTACCGAAGTCGATGCCGAGGGCAAGCAGCGGCTCAGCAGCACATCCTATCTGGTGCGGGTCAAACTGGATGTGACGGACGAACAGCCCGTGATTCACGCTTCCGGACAGGCTAAAATCGTGGTTGCCCCGGAATCACTGGGGAAAAAGGCTTATCGCGGTCTGCGTAAGACCTTTCGGTTGCTGCAATAAAGCACACCCCAGTACTCCCTCTTTGCCTATTTTTACATCCACTATTCTTACAAGATCACCATTTGCAGATTGGTGACCAACTGCTAGAATCCCGCGAATCTTTGAAGATCTCAGAATTTCAACGTTGAAAATCCAAGCGATATTATGGCCGGAAGCAAGGAGGCGACCCGATGAGCCATTCACCAGCACAACCCTCGACCCTTTTAAACATTGTGGTACTTGCCGGCGGGGAATCTGCCGAAAGTGACATCAGCCTGAAGAGTGGCGAGAACGTGTCGCGCGCGTTGACTGCGCGAGGACATCAGGTGGTGACGGTCGATCCTTCCCTGGTCGATCTGGAAACTTATGACTGGTCAACCTGCGACGTCGTGTTCCTGGCATTGCACGGAACCTACGGCGAAGATGGCACCATCCAGGCCACACTCGAACGCTTAGGTGTTCCCTACTCCGGCTGTGATGCTCCCACTTCCAAGCTGGCCTTCAGTAAGTCGGCCTCCAAGGAACGTTTCATTCAGCAGAATGTGAGCACTCCTTCCTACGTATTGATCCACGAATCAGACGACGCCCAGCGGATCGAACAGCATGCCCGCTGCATGGGTTATCCGCTGGTGGTCAAGCCAGACGCCCAGGGCTCCAGCCTCGGGGTGACCATTGTTCAATCGCCCGAAGAACTGCCGCAGGCGCTGTCCCGCTGTTTTCATTATGACTCTTTCGGCATTATGGAGTCGGCAATCGCGGGTACAGAGTGGACCGTCAGCCTCGTCGATGACGACGTGCTGCCTTTGATTCAGATCGAAACGCCTCACGAATTTTTCGACTACGAAGCCAAGTACCTGGAAGACTCGACTCAGTATCACTTCGAGTTCCAGCAGACGACGAACGTGATTCAGTCGATCATTAAAACGGGCGTCGGTGCCTGCCAGGCACTGGGCACGAGCGGCATTGTACGGGTCGATATCCTGCTGGATCGCTTTCAGCAGCCCTGGGTACTGGAAGTAAATACCATTCCCGGCTTCACCGACCATTCGCTGGTCCCCAAAGCGGCCGCCCGGGCGGGTCTCGACTTTGGCGAATTGTGCGAACGGGTCCTGCTCAGCCGCCTGGCGAAAGTCACTACCCGCCCGCAAAACTGACAAAGTTTACCCAGACGGCCTGTGCCCGGCGGGAATTCTGGCTTTTCTGTGGTGTACCACAACTCGCGCTGCTTGAGATTGCGATAATGTTAATGCAGGGGAAGGTGCGCTGAGGTTGCGTCGCGCGCACCAGAATGGAACATATCAGTCAGAGCTCATGAGTCGCAAAGCATCCAAAAAGAAGCCGACGAAGAAAAAAGTCCCGGCTAAAAAACAGGTCGCAGAGATCGAAGAAGAAGAGGAAGTGCTGGACGAAGAACGGTCCGCGCTGAGCCCCGCGCGACTGGTCCGCCTGCTGTTTCGTCCCAAGGTGCTTTTGATTCTGGCAGTGGGAATTACCATCTGGTTCTTTTCGCAGAAGCTCAAGGATCAGCTTCCCGATCTGGCAGAACAGGAACAGTACCAGATTGAAACCCGCAGTCTGTCGCTGATTCCCGCACCTCCCCACTACGTCCCCATTGATCTGGTCGATCAGGTGATCAAACGCAACCAGCTGCCGGAGAAGGTCTCGCTGCTCGATAGGGATCTGGTCATCAAGGTGGCAGAAGCATTCCAGAAACATCCCTGGGTACAAAAAGTGGTCTCGGTTCGGAAGACGAGTACGGTCGAAGTCGAGCTGCAGTTCCGTAAGCCGGCGGCGATGGTGGCATTCAAAGAGCGACTGTTACCCGTCGACAACGCGGGCGTCCTGCTGCCTCCAGAAGACTTTTCGGTCTCCGATGCCCGCCGCTATCCTGTGATTACCGGCGTTGAATCGGTTCCCGCGGGACCTCCTGGAAATGCCTGGGGGGATGTCACCGTCACCGGTGCTGCCCAGCTGGCTGAAGCGCTCTCGCCGCACTGGAAGGAACTGGAGATCGTCGCTATTGCCGCGCCTCCCCGCCTGAGCGAAGCGAGTACGCTGGACGATCTGATCTTCCGGTTGATCACCGCAGGCGGTTCGGAGATTGTCTGGGGTCGCTCCCCCAAGAGCCAGCGACGGGGAGAGCTCCGCGTCGACCAGAAGATCGGCAAGCTGGAAAAATACCATCGGGATTACGGCGGGTTTGATCGGCCACACGGTCCGTATGAAATCGACATCCGCCACTGGCAGGAAATTTCCCGCCGCCCGCTGCGGCAGCAGAGTCACCGCCGAACTTTGATGCGCCGCTGAATCTCAGCTGACTGCAGTGCCTGGCTCTCTCTCCCGTTCTGATAGCAGCGATTCGCACATCGATCTCCCAGCGCCGGTTTCCAGTTCTGTTAAAGAATCTGGGAAAAAATCGTGGAAAACCGATTTCAACTCATTAGATTGTTAGGGATCTGCATCTTGCAAGCGCGCTGATTTTGACCAGGCTGCCTATGAGGAGAAAGTCATGACTGAAGACGCCATCGTTCAGGAATACCGGGAACAGGGGTTTGTGCACATTCCCGAATTCTATTCTGCCGAACAGCTGGCCCAGATCCGTGCCGCGGTCGATCGCTTTAATCGGGAAGTCGTTCCCGGGGTACCAGAGAACGATGTGGTCTTTGAAGCGGACGGTATCGCGATTCGCAACTGCTGGCGGATGCAGATCCATGATCCGTTCTTCGCGGAACTTCCGCAGTCAGCACAGCTGCAGCCCCTGATTGCTGCCCTGGTCAACGGCACACCGCTCTGTATGGGAGTCGAGACGTTTAACAAACCGGCGAAAGTCGGCTCGGGTGTACCGCCGCATCAGGACAATGCCTACTTCTGTCAGGAACCGCCGGACGTGCTTACGGTCTGGGTCGCCCTGGATGAAGTCACGCCGGAAAACGGACCGGTACAATACGTGGGTGGTTCTCATTTAAAAGGCCTGCAGGTACATACGCCATCAGGCGTCAAAGGAAATTCGTTCGGTCTGGCGGAAGACGTTGATGCCGCGACAGCGACGCCTGCACTGATCAAAGCGGGCGATGTGCTGATCCATCACTGTCAGACGATTCATTTCAGCGATCCCAATGTCAGCGATCATCCGCGGCTCGGTCTGTTGATGGTCTTTCGAGGTGAACACACACAGGATTCGCCTGAAATGAAAGCCGCCTATCAGAAAGCACGGGCCCTGATGGAGTCACAGGCGAGCTGAATCCGGCTGTATTTCCGCTGTCTGCCCATCAGCAGGTGTTCAGATTGTCCCCAGTGGTCGGTTCTGCGTCAAAAGGGATCGATTCGGGAAGAATTCGGGAATCTGCGTTACTTTCCGGTGATTTAAAGTGACTTCCGTACCCCGTTCTGCTTGATTTTCCCTGTTTTGACGCTTAGATAAGTGGTTACCTTTCATAATTCCGTTCTGAGAGGAAGCGATTGGCCGTTTGTTGACTTCAAAAAAACAGCACCCTAAAATCGCTAACTTAGCATTGTTTAATAATTCGACTTCAAGACACAGGGAGAGAATCGAATCTACACACCTGAAAATTCAGGTCGTTGATTAACATTTTTCGGTTCTTATTTCGCTCGCCAAATAACGCAAAGGGGAATGACAACGATGAGTGACCAGGCTAACGAAAACATTGAAAGTGTTCTTCAGGAAACTCGATCATTTCCGCCGCCAGCCGAGTTCGTCGAACAGGCCAATATTTCGAGCAAAGAACAGTACGAAGAGCTCTGGAACCGGGCCAAGGATGATCCGGCCGGTTTCTGGGGCGATCTGGCTCAGGGACTGGAATGGTCTCAGCCTTATGATCAGGTCCTCGAAGGCGAGATGCCCGATACCAAATGGTTCACGGGCGGCAAGATCAACGCTTCGGTCAACTGCATCGACCGTCACCTCGACAGCTGGCGGAAAAACAAGGCCGCTATCGTCTGGGAAGGCGAGCCGGGCGATACCCGCGTGCTGCGTTACCAGGACCTGTACCGCGAAGTCTGCAAGTTCGCGAACTGCCTGAAGAAACTGGGCGTTGAGACCGGCGACCGCGTCACCCTGTATATGCCCATGGTTCCCGAACTGGCCATCGCCATGCTGGCCTGCTCCCGCATCGGGGCGACACACTCGATCATCTTCGGCGGTTTCAGTGCCGATGCCATCGCCGACCGCAACAACGACGCCCAGGCCAAACTGGTCATCACCGCCGATGGCGGCTGGCGTCGTGGTAAGAACATTCCGCTCAAAGAAGCCGTCGACCAGAGCCTGGAAAAATCACCCAGCGTGGAAAAGGTAGTTGTCTACCGTCGTACCGGCTGTGAAGTCGATATGGTTCCCGATCGCGATTACTGGTGGCACGATCTGATGGAAGACGTCTCCGCAGAATGCGATCCGGTCGAACTCGACAGCGAACACCCGCTGTTCATCCTTTACACTTCCGGAAGTACCGGTAAGCCCAAGGGTGTGCAGCACTCCACCGGCGGTTACCTCCTGGGAACCATGATGACCTCCAAGTGGGTCTTCGACCTCAAAGAAGACGACACCTACTGGTGTACCGCCGACATCGGCTGGATCACCGGTCACAGCTACATCGTCTACGGTCCGCTGGCCAACGGGGCGACCACCGTGATGTACGAAGGGGCTCCCAACTGGCCCGATGAAGGTCGCTTCTGGGAAATCATCGAGAAGTACCAGGTCAACATCTTCTACACGGCCCCGACCGCGATTCGTGCCTTCATCAAGTGGGGCGACGAATGGCCCAACAAGTACGATCTCTCAAGCCTGCGTCTGCTGGGAACCGTGGGTGAGCCGATCAACCCCGAAGCCTGGATGTGGTATCACAGCGTCATCGGCCAGGAACGCTGCCCGATCGTCGATACCTGGTGGCAGACCGAAACCGGCGGCATCATGATGAGCCCGCTGCCCGGCGTGACCGCCACCAAGCCCGGCAGTTGTACGACTCCCCTGCCCGGCGTAGTCCCGGATATCGTCACCGCAGAAGGCGAAAGCCTGGGCGACAACCAGGGCGGTCTGCTCGTGATGCGTCAACCCTGGCCGCACATGCTGCGAACCCTGTACGGCGACCACGAACGGTTCAAAGACGTCTACTTCAGCACCATTGAAGGTTGTTACCTGGCCGGCGACAGTGCCCGCCGCGACGAAGACGGTTACTACTGGATCATGGGTCGTATCGATGACGTGATCAACGTTTCCGGTCACCGCCTGAGTACGATGGAAGTTGAAAGTGCTCTGGTGGCCCATCCCAAAGTTGCCGAAGCAGCCGTGGTGGGCTTCCCGCATGAAATCAAAGGGGAAGGTATCTGCTGTTTCGTCACCCTGACGACAGAAGATGGCAGCGATGAGTTGAAAAACGAACTCAAGCAGCACGTGCGGACTCAGATCGGCGTGGTCGCGACACCGGATGAAATCCGCTTTGCCGCCGCTCTGCCCAAAACCCGCAGTGGTAAAATCATGCGGCGTCTGCTGCGTGACATCGCCGCCGGTCGGGAAAGCACGGGCGATACCACGACGCTGGAAGACTTCAACGTCATCGCGAATCTGAAACAGAAAGAGGACTAAGACTCGCGGACTCAGGTCCCCGTCATCTATAATGTGCCCTGCGGCACAAAACCAATTTTGCAGGATGGTCGCTTTCGGCCATCCTGCTCTTTCTTTATACACTGACTTTTTTCACTGGAAATAGAGGCACTCTGATGGTGGATGATCAACTTTCTCAACTGTTTGAACTGGTAAAACAGGGAACGCTCTCTGTGGAGCAGGCGGTCGAGCAGGCGGAGAGCCAGGGACATCACAAATCGGGAATGCTCTCTTCTGCGAACATCGACCTCGATCGCAGTTCCCGCTGCGGTTATCCCGAAGTCATCTACTGCGAAGGCAAGACGTCGACCGCGCTGGTCGAAATCTTCACGCTACTGCTCGAATCAAAACAGCGCTGCCTGGGCACACGGATTTCCGAAGAGCAGGCCGAGACCGTACTCAAGCAGTTTCCACAGGCGATCTACAACCAGGTGGCGCGGACCATTCGCATCCCGGAAAAAGATGCCGCTTTCGACGAAGAGTTGACCAAAGGCAAAATCACCGTTCTGACCGCAGGCACCAGTGATCGCCCCGTCGCGGAAGAGGCGATGGAAACACTGATCTGGATGGGTTACGAGCCGGACCTGATCGTGGACGTGGGCGTCGCTGGACCGCATCGCCTGATCGAACAGTTACCCCGCATTCAGAACGTTTCGGCCATCATTGTGGCTGCCGGCATGGAAGGGGCGCTCCCCTCGGTGGTCGGTGGCTGGGTCTCTTGCCCGGTGATCGCGGTGCCCACGAGCGTCGGTTACGGCGCGAGCCTGGGCGGCCTGACGGCGCTGCTCGGCATGCTCAACAGTTGTGCCGCGAATGTGACCGTGGTTAATATCAATGCAGGCTTCAAAGCCGGTTTCATTGCCGGCCTGATCGCCGACCAGCAGCGTTCCTCCTCCGAAAGTTGACCCCATAACGAGAGACTCCCGCCATGCTGAATCTGTCCCCCCGTACTCTGCTCTGCGTTCTGCTTATCCTCATCGGCAGCTCTCTGTCAGGATCTCCAACACACGCGGCAGAAGAGAAACTGGCCCTGGATCCGATCGTGCGGGTTGTCGATCTGAACGTGGGTGAAACGACAACAGTCACGCTCAGCAATGGAGAACAGGTCAAAGTCAAACTCTGTGATCTCAAGGAGACCCGCGATCCGATTCGCAACGCGGTGCGCAGTGCGATTGTCACCGTGGAAGTGGACGGCGATACCATCGAACTCGAATCGGGTATGTATAATCTGCCGGTAGGCATGGGTAAGGCGCAAATCGACTGTTCCATTACCAGCGGCTACAACTCCAACGGCACGCCTGCGTTCTGGGGGCTCGACAAGGATGCCCGGCTCCGCCTGTGGCCGAATGGTTCGCCGCTGCTCAAACCAGGTTCATTAATTTATCCCGTCGATCAACGCTGGTTCGCCACGCGCACCTGGTACGACAATGAGCCGGTAGACGGCGGCCATGAGATCCTGCCGAAGATTTACTATCACAGCGGTCTGGATATCGGCGGTGCCGAAAAACTGACGCGGGTCGTCGCAGCCACCGATGCGATCGTGGTCTCTTCCGGAACGGATGTGCTGGACGGTCATGAAAAAGATACACCCGTCGCGGAGCGGTATGATGTCGTCTATCTGCTGGATGCCCGGGGCTGGTATTACCGTTACAGTCACCTGCACGAAATCAACGATCGCATCCGCCCGGGACGACTGATCAAACAGGGCGAAGAGATCGGCATCCTCGGAAAGAAAGGGGCCAGCGGCGGCTGGTCGCATCTGCACTTTGAAATCAAAAGCCGCCAACCGTCGGGCAAGTGGGGCACCCAGGCTGGCTACGCATTCATCTGGGAAGCTTACCGGAATCAATACCATCCCAAACTGGTCGCGAACACCCGCCGCAAACACATGGTCCTGCCAGGTAACACGGTCACCCTGAGCGGAGTACAGTCCTACAGTGTTAATTACAGCATTGTTGATTACGAATGGATCTTCAGCGACGGCACGACCACCCGGGGCCCGGCGATCGAACGCAAATATGACTCTCCAGGTATCTATTGTGAAACGCTTAAAGTCACCGACGAAGCGGGGAACGTCGATTATGATTTCGCGGAAGTCATGGTCCTGGATCCCAAAGACAGGGAACATTACGTGCCCCGGATTCATGCGAGCTACTGGCCTTCGCTCAAGAACAAAGTGGGGGAGCCGATTACTTTCAAGGTCCGGTCATTCAATAATACATTCGGCGAAGAGGTGTGGAACTTCGGTGATGGCACCCCTGAAGTACGGGTCAAATCAGACGGCAATGTGAACCCGCTGAATGAAGATGGTTACGCGATCACAAAACACACTTATCAGAAACCCGGCGATTACCTGGTGAAGGTCGAACGCAGCCGTGAGGATGGCGTGAAAGCAGAGACACGCTTACATGTGCGGGTGGAACCGTAATTCGATCTCTTTATTTATTGTGTTACGAGATCAGACGTAGGGGCGTTACCTGTGTGTCCGCCCGCCTGGCGAGATTTGTCTGGCATATGGACACGAAGGCAGCTTTCTCGACCATCCGAATTACAAAACGCAAACAGACTCGCTCTGCGGGTAGCCACACAGGGCTACCCCTACCCCGGTTCATTGAGAGAACACATGCATGGTCTCGGATAAAATCGGGGATTGCCGCAGGCAACAGGAAACTGTCAGAGCACGCTGGCAATTGCAAAGCAGTCGCCGACCTCGTTTCATTTTAGAGTCAAAGTGGCTCACCAAACTTGTAAGTACACACAGTCTGTTTCCTGCTCGCTCCGCTCGGCCCGAATTACATTCGGGGCCACCCTTTCGCTCATGATCAATTCAGAGACTGCAATCGCATTCCCTGCTGGCAATTGACTCCCTGCAGATTTACAATGTGAGGGAACTGCATCAAACACGGACTCATTCCTTCAAACATACCTGCCGGGAACCTGCCTGCCATGAACGCGCACCTGCTGCCCCTGTGTCTCAGCCTGTTAACCCTGATCTCCCTGCCCGCTGCTGTCGTCTCCGCTGCCGATGAGAAAGCGGAACCGTCGACCGTCGATTTCAAAGGCAAAGTCGCCCAGCGGCTGGAGTCACTGAAAAAACAACCGGCGCTGATTCACTCTGCACTCGGTGTTACTCGCCAGGAGACGCCGATTCCCTGCGTATTCTCTGCCGATGATCTGAACTTTGAAACAGGCAAGACGCGCGTCCTGCTGATCGGGGGACTGGACGGTTCACAGACATCCGTTGATGCGGTGATCGATGCCGTCAACTGGTTTTATGGATCGGAAGCAGCGGCACCGCTGCGGAAACAGTTCTCACTTTCCGCAGCCCCGATTGCCAATCCGGATGGGTGGGCACTGCAAGAGGGACCGAAAAATGCCTCCGGCGGTGATCCGACCACAGGTTACCCGCCGCAGGGATCTGCTTATCAGGATACTCAGAAACCGGAAGTTCAATACCTGTGGCGGTGGATCGGCATGCATGCCCCGGATCTGGTGGTTGATGTCCGCGCAGGTCAGCAGTCACAGTGGATCATCCCGAAAACCGCTCGCAAAGAAGTGCGTGGACTGCAGCAGCAATTGTCACCTGTGCAAACCGCGAACGCCGGCTGGGAACTGGCTGCCGCTCTGAATACCGAGGCCCCGTCGAAGATCGGACCGATCCCTGCCCTGGGTCTGGAAGTCTCAACTCAAGAGAAGGCTGCGTTCCTCCCCACACTGCTCAAGGCACTTAAGGAAACATCGTTTCCGGCGCCCTCTCCCGCGCGTGAGGAACTGATTCAGCGTCAACAGCGGACGCCGATTCAGGTGGCCACGCAGCTTTCGAAAGTGTATGGCAACGATCTGGGACGACTCTCGTATCTGCCCGTGCTCTCACTCATCAGCCAGATTCGTCTGGGTGAACTGACGAACGATCAGAGTCGTCTGCCTCATGTCGAGAAAATCACACAGGAGTATTTGAAGAAGAACCCCCAGCCCCTCGAAAATAAAGGGGGCGGCTCGGTCATCGCCGGTCACCTGCTCTTTTCCGAGCTGACCAAAGCGACCGGCAACCGGGATTACCTCAAGTACGCCCAACAGGCGGCGGACCTGGGATTTGATGTACAAGGCAAGATGAAAGAATCGATGCCGCACCATGTCGAGATGAGTGATGCGGTCTTCATGTCGTGCCCGATTCTGGCGGTCGTGGGTCGGCTGACTGGGGACCCGAAATACTACGACATGGCCATGAAACACTGGCGCTTCATCCAGAAGCTGGATCAGCGACCGGACGGCATCTATCGGAATTCTCCCCTCAGTGATGCTGCCTGGGGTCGTGGAAATGGTTTTCCCGCGCTGGGGCTGGCGTTGGTCTTGAGTGAGTTGCCCGTGCATTCGCCATTGCGGGAACCGTTCGTGGAGGGACATCGTCAGCACCTGGAGGCGCTCAGCAAACATCAGGATCCGACGGGCATGTGGCACCAGGTGATTGATCATCCGGAAAGCTACCGCGAAATGACATCCACCTGCATGATTACCTTCGCCATGATTCGTGGCGTGCGGGAAGGCTGGCTGGACGAAAGCGTCTATACGCCTCTCATCGAGA
Source organism: Gimesia sp. (assembly GCF_040219335.1). Classification (NCBI taxonomy): domain Bacteria; kingdom Pseudomonadati; phylum Planctomycetota; class Planctomycetia; order Planctomycetales; family Planctomycetaceae; genus Gimesia; species Gimesia sp. The sequence goes on from NZ_JAVJSQ010000007.1 coordinate 83,323, forward strand.
AAGCCTGGGAAGGGATCAAAACCCGGGTCGCGCCGAACGGAACCCTGGTCGATGTCTGCACGGGGACCGGCAAACAGAAGAACCTCCGCGGGTATCTCGATCGCATGGCGATTCTCGGTAATGACGCTCGTGGCGGGGCGATGGCCTTCATCGTCTCTAACGAAATGGCACAGTGGCTCAACGAACGGGCCAACGCCGCTGAGCAGAAACAGGATTAAGCGTTCTCTGCTGATGGCGATACTTTGAAACTCAACCTGGAATGCGCACTACTGGAATGATCAAACAAGACCTCTGAGCTCCTCGGAAAGGACTGTCATGATTTCGCGATTTTCTGTTCTGCTGTTGTTTGTACCTGCACTCGGGATGCTTTCGCTCAGTGTGACGGAAGTCCAGGCGGAACAGGCGGCGCTCCGTGCCGGGGCCGCGATGATCGACATTACCCCCGAGCCCGGTGTTTCACTGGACGGCGTGATTTCCAAGAATGGTCCCGTGACAGGAGTGCATGACCGGATCTACTCCCGCGCGCTGGTCCTCGACGATGGAAACACGCGGGTTGCGATCTGCGTGAACGATCTCTGCATGGTCGAGCGGAGCTATTTCGACCGGGCCAAGCAGATTGTATTTGAGAAAACCGGACTGCCCGTGAATCGAATGCTGATGACCAGCACGCACACACATGCGGCGCCTCGCGTTCCCTATGGTCGCGCAAGTGAGCAGGACGATACTTACTATCAGGGGCTGATCCAGAAAATGGCCCAGGCGGTCATTACCGCCGAGCAGAATCTTGCGCCGGCCCAGATTGCCTGGGGCTCCTTCGATGCAGGTCGTTATGCAGCGTGTCGACGTTTTCTGGCAGAGAAAGGGAGCGTCTCGCTGAATCCATTTGGTGTCGCGGGAGAGCAGATCAAATCGGTTTCAGGGCGCAGCAAACAGATCATTCAACCCGCGGCCGACATTGATCCCCAGTGTTCGATTCTCTCCGTACAACATGCTGACGGTACTCCATTGGCAGTGCTGGGGAACATGAGCATTCATTATTGTGGCGGCTACAGGAAGGGAGAAATCAGCGCGGATTACTTTGGTGCGTACGCGAAATATCTCGCGGAGAAACTGAAGTCGAACGGTTCCCATCCCCCGTTTGTGGGCATACTCTCCAACGGCACCAGCGGGAATGTGGGCGCAGTGATGAAACAGGACAAACGGAAGTATCAGCCATTCGAATGGATTGACGAATCGGGAAAACAGTTCGCCGAACAGACCATCAAGGTCCTGGCGCAGTTACAGTACCAGCGCAAGGTTCCGGTGGAGATGGTCGAACGCGAAATTGAACTGGCGATCCGCAAGCCGGATGCGGAACGCCTGGCCTGGGCACAGGAGATCCTGGCGAATCCGAAACAGAAAACCGTACATCCCTGGTCGAAAATTTACGCAACCGAAGCGGTTGAACTCAACAAGTACCCGGCGACGGAAACCATCAAGCTGCAGGCCATTCGCATCGGCGATCTGGGTATCGCCAGTCTGCCCTGCGAAGTCTTTACCGAAACCGGGCTGGCGATCAAAGCCGGCAGTCCATTTGATGCCACCTTCTCCATGGAACTGGCCAATGGATCGAGCGGTTATCTGCCCACCCCCACACAGCATGCGTTGGGAGGCTATGAAACCTGGCCCGCGCGGAGCAGTTACCTGGAGATCGAAGCCGAGACTATAATCCGACAGACGGCCCTGGAGCTGCTGCGTGAGTTACACAACTGAGAGTTGTCACGCTTAGCGGTCAAGCCAGCTGCTGAGTGTGACGGGCAGCTTCTTGATCATGCCGTCACGGAGCAGTTCGACTTGCACCACATCGCCGGCCGATTTCTCGCCGATCAGTTTCACGAGAGCATCGAAGTTTTCGACCGGTTTATCGTCGAACTTGAGAATGAAGTCTCCCGAGCGGATCCCCGCCTTCTGAGCGGCGAGACCATCAGAGACTTCGCCGACCAGGCAGCCCCCCTGGTCCCGAATGCCGGTCATGTGAGTAATGCCCAGCATGGCATCGCTGTCGCGGGTCTGGAATTGAGTGGCGGGAAGTGCCCGCATCAGATCTTCCATCGCGACAACCGGAATGGGATGTCCTTTGATGAGATACAGCACCGGAAACTTTCGGACCCGCTTGATGAACCGCAGGCCGTCTTCGCCTCCGGTCCACTTAGAGCCCAGGGCCACATAGCGTACCTGTCCGGGCTCCACACTGCCGCCCGGTGCTGTTCTGGCGATGTCTTCAGGCGTCCAGAGTTTGACCGTGCCGCCCATTTTTTTGATTTCGCGGACGGCCCGTTTTTCCCGAATGTCGGCATGCCGGTCGATGGCTTCTTCGGCGCGAATGGCAACCGAAGGATTCTTCGCCTTCGTCAGTTTCTCGAGTGCATCTTCGGCAGGTCCAACCGAATTGGCTTTCCCCAGAATGTAGACCTGTTCGATCACGAGGATCGCGCGGACCGCGGCTTCGAGGCTGTCGCCCTGGGTCACCTTGAGCAGTGGCGGAACAACCTGTTCGCCAAACTTAGGCAGTTCCTGGGTCGCTTTCTGGCGGACCTGATAGTCATCGCTCTGGAGATCGAGAATGTAGTCAACCGCCTGTTGCGGCAGCGCTGCTGTTTCTTTTTCCTGTGAGTACACAGGCGAACCGGTCGTGAGCAATGACAGGGCCAGTGCCCCCGCGAGCAGGGATGCGAAACATGATTTCATCTGGTTTGTACCTCTGGAATTAAGTGCGTCTTTTCAAGGGCGACTTCATTCCATTTTCGAACAAACCAGAGTGGAAATCAATACGAGACTTTATCCGAGCACCCGGAACAGGCGTTATTCTGCCTGTTTAAGTGTTTCCATCATCAGGCCGGGGCGATCGGTGGTGATACCGGTAATCCCCATCTCTACCAGTTTTTTCGCATCTTTGACGTCGTTGATCGTCCAGACAAAGACAGGCAGGCCGGCGGCTTCCGATTTCTGAATAAAATCGGCGGTGAGGAACCCGTTATAGCCGACATCCAGGCCATCCAGGTTCGCTTCTCTGGCTTTGCGGATGTAGTAGTCTGCATTGTGTTCCCAGCGACGGGTGACCTTGTTCTGCTTGACTTTGAAGACCCAGTAGGCTTTAAGCTCGGGCATTAATTGCTTGGCCTTGCGCATCGTGTCGTAGTCGAAACCGATCAGTGCCGTCTGGTCAGCTGCTTTGCCGGACGCTTGCAGATCGGCCTTGAGCTGCGGCAGAACCTCGGGGCCGCATTTGATTTCGATGAACAGCCGCTTGCCTGCGGGAATCGTTTTCAGAATCTGCGGGAGGGTCGGAATCCGTTCGTTGCGGTATTGAGCATTCTTCCAGGCACCGACGTCCAGGGTCTGGAGTTCTGCCAGCGTCTGTTCTGCCACATCCTTATCGCGCCCGCCGATCCGCTTGGTGGTCTTATCGTGATAGGCGACGATCTTACCATCGCTGGTGAGATAGATGTCGATCTCGACGGCATCAGCATTACGTTCCCAGGCCAGATTCACAGAGGAGAGTGTGTTCTCCGGGGCATCAAATGAGGCACCGCGGTGTCCCACAATTTCGACGGCTGAGAGGGGATTTGCAGCTGACACGAGAGTTAATCCTGCACAGAAAACGAGAAAACACACGGAACGCATCGACGACATCTGATCTGATCTCCACGAAAATAAGCAAACAGCGGTAAGGGGGTTTGATCCATCGTCAGTTATATAAAAGCATATTAACGACTTGTAAAGAAACGATGAAAACCGGAAAGTGACCGCGGGAGGCCGCCGTGGTAGCTTCTGTTCAGAAGCGAATCCCGCTGCTAAGCGAAATAACGGCTGACAGATTCGGGCCATTCCTTGACGACTGGCAGTATCACTTCTAAACTCGCTTTTTGCAAACAATCTTTGAGAAAGATCAGATTTCCCGCGATCTCTCGTTTGCTTCGTCTGATATGAAATTCTTCCAGGGAGCCGCACAGGTGCAAATTCAGGTCAACGGTGAACCCCGCGAGGTTCCCGATGCTTTTACAGTGGCTGAACTGCTGGTCCAGCTTGAACTGCAGCCCCGCTATCTGGCTGTTGAACGGAACCTGATCCTGATTCCCCGTGAAAAACATGCCAACTGTCAGCTGGAGGCCGGGGATCGTCTGGAAATCGTAACGCTGGTAGGCGGTGGATAACTATTATGGCAACAATTGGCGATACCGAATCGGCCCTGGTACTGGGCACACATCATCTAAACTCCCGACTGATCGTCGGCACGGGTAAATACACCACGTACGAACTGATGCAGGAAAGCCTGGAAATCAGCGGTGCGGAAGTGATTACCGTCGCCGTGCGTCGGGAACGATTGATCGACGCCGACGGCCGGAACATTCTGGACTTCATCGACCTCGATAAATACACGATCCTGCCGAACACCGCCGGCTGCTTCTCCGCAGACGATGCCGTGCGTGTCGCCCGGATGGGACGCGAAATTCTGCGGGGCCTCGAAAACCCGGGAGCCGACTGGGTCAAAATTGAAGTTCTGGGCGATACCAAAACCCTGCTCCCCGACCCGGTCGCCACACTCGAAGCGACGAAACAACTGGTCGACGAAGGCTTTTCGGTGCTCTGCTATTCCACCGACGATCCGATCACCGCGAAGCGTCTGAAGGACGCAGGTGCGACCTCGGTCATGCCGGCGGGCAGCCCCATCGGCAGTGGTCAGGGAATTCTGAACCCGAACAATATCCGCATCTGTCTGGAGTACCTCAAAGAGGACGACCCGGACTATCCGGTGATTGTCGATGCGGGCGTGGGAACCGCCAGCGATGTCACGATCGCCATGGAACTGGGTTGCGACGGCGTGTTACTCAATACGGGTATCGCCGGCGCGCAGGATCCCGTCCGCATGGCCCGGGCCATGAAAAACGCAATTGAAGCCGGCCGCGACGCTTATCTGGCGGGACGCATTCCCCGCAAGCTCTACGCCACGGCCTCCAGTCCCGAAACCGGGATTATTGCGCCAAAGGCTTAATTTCCCTGGTCGATTGATTTTTCCCGACCGGTTTGATTTTGCGGTCCTGCTTACGGGACTGCTCTTTCTGCCAGGGGGGCTGACGTTCGGCTGAGATCACGACCTTGATCTGATTCAAACCGGCGATTCCGCCCGTCTGGCCTGAGGTGCGGACGACTTTCCAGCTGGAAGTCGCATCCATCACGCCCCCTTCACCCAGTGCGCGATTGAGTTTTGCCAGCGCGGTCGAGAGGGCTTCTTCAAACGAGCCTTTCGAGGAGACGCCGGTAAACGTTCTGCGAATCGGCTCCATTTCGTGCCCCTGATCGAAGTGGATGACTTTGACACCCTGGTTCTTACCGTGCACGCGAACTCCTTTGACCCAGGCGGGCAGATCGGTCCAGACATCCGAGGCTTTGACTTCCGAGATGACCGTAATCGCGATACCGGTCGGCGGTTTGGCTTTGAGATAATAATCCTGAATGCCGTCTTCGGGAGGTTTGACATACACGGCTCGATCAAGATGCACGTCGGTGTAACCGCCGGTGGGAACCTCACCCACTACATCCAGGATCAGCGTGGGCGGTTTGGATTTCTGCAGCTGGTGTGAGACACTCAGAATTTTCTCGACGGTGATGGCTTCAGACTTCGATTTTTTCTTGTCTGCCTGTACCAGCGAAGTGCTGGCGCAGACACAGGCGACTGCCAGCAGGACGATTTTAAGTTGCTTCGTAGACTTCATCGGACTCCCTCCAGGTTAGAAATGGTCAAGGGAACATGCAGAGCGACTCAATTCCCTGCGACCCGCGGTCTCTTTGACGCAGGCCACGCCGCTCCTGTTCCCGGAGATCGAACAATCTCCCGTCAGCCCGGCTGTTTGCCTGCTACAGATTCGCTATCTTGCCTCGATAACCTTCCACTGGTCTTCGGTGGAAAAAGGATCGATGAGTTGTGCCAACCCTGCATCGGCCAGTTCCTGTCCGGAGACGAAGCGTCCGGGGCGCGTCCAGCGATCGAGAACGCTCTGTCGGCAACCAAACAGCTGTGCCTGGAGACGATCGAAATCGGTTTCCAGTACTTTAAAATGTCGTGCCCACTCTGCGGCTTCTTCGAGGCGAACCTCGTCTTCGCTCTGCCAGCGAATCGGATGAAACAGCAGCGTGGTGTATATGGTAACGAAGCGATGCTTACAGGCGGCAAACGGCAGGATGGCAGCGGAAGAGCATTCACCCAAAGCCACGCCAGCCACGTTAAGCTGCCTCAATCGGATCAGACTGGCCAGTGTCAGACCGGCATAGACTGAACCACCGGGGGAGTCGAAATAAATTGTGCCCCGACTGCTACGCGGGACGTCAACCAGCCTGGCCACCAGATCGGATTCCTTGTCTCCCAGATCTCCCGAGAGTGAGATTTCCCAGTCCGGCTCTTTATCCTGAGGCACAAAACTGCGCAGTGAACGTGCTTTCTCGGGATAGGATTTCAGATTGGATTCTGTACTTGTCCGTCTTCGTTTCGTCATTGTTTCTAAAAAGTCTTCAAGCTGAGAGCCCACAAATTCAACATGTCGCAAGTTATCTAGAATAACAGATTAAAAGTGTGATTCGCAAACTGTGTTTCCCCTCAGTTCGAGAAAAAACCGGTGAAATTGCCCCTGCGACTTGGCGCAGTCACACCGTTCAGGACACAATAACTGACAGTAATTAACAAACCGTTCAGGAATGACTGTTTTTTGAGGAAATTTCGCTGTGAAAACCGTGTTAAGCATACTCTGTCTGTTTGTCGGCCTCTCTAGCACTGTGGGTGCCGCAGAAGGTACCGTCGACATCAAGAAAAACGGAAGCAAGTTCAGTGTGACCATCGATGGGAAACCGTTTGCGACCTACAACACCAGTGCCGACCTGCCTAAGCCGTTCTTCTCACCGGTCCGCGCTGCAGACGGCACCGTGATTACCCGTTCGCTCGTCGATCCCGAAGATCACCCGCACCACAAAGGGGTCTGGGTGGCCGTCGATGAAGTCAACACTGTCGACTTCTGGGCCGAGAAAGGCAAAATCAAAAACACCGGCGTGAAGATCGTCAAAGCCTCAGGTAATCCGGCTGTAATGAAAGTCACCAACGAGTGGCTCGGCGAAGACAACAAGCCGATCATTACCGAAAATACCCTGATCTCGATCTACGCCAATCGTCTGATGACATACAACATCACCTTCACCGCAGGTGCGAAGCCAGTTGTCTTTGAAGACACCAAAGAAGGCCTGTTCGGAATTCGTCTGCCCAACGGCATGCGGGAAAAAGAAGATGGTTCGGTCGTCAACAGCAAAGGCGTCAAAGGAACCAAAGACACCTGGGGTAAGCCCACCGAATGGATCGACTACTACGGTCCGCTGAACGGAAAAGTTTACGGCGTCACCCTGATGGATTCTCCGCAGAACTACAAGCAGTCCCGTTACCACGTGCGGAACTACGGTCTGTTTACCATCAGCCCGTTCGGCGATCACGCTTACACCAACAAGAAGCAGCCCGCCGATCACAAGCACCTCAAAGCGGGTGAAAAGATGAACCTGAAATACGGCCTCTACATCCACTCCGGAGATACCAGGCAGGGTCACGTGGCTGACGCTTACCAGCAGTTTGTGGACGTCACTAAAAAAAAAGCGACTAAGAAAAAAGTGACACAGCAGAAACCGGCTGCCAAACCCGCTAAGAAAGTTGCCGCAGCGTCTCAAAAGCCGGCGGCACCCGCCAAGACTGCTGAACCCCAGATGAAACCGGTTCCGGAAACGGAAGCGGTTCCCGCAAATAACTGTGAATGTCAACCGGCTCAACAGCCGCAACGTCGTCGCGGTCTGTTCGGTCGTCTGCGATTTCGCCGATAACTGCACATAATATCACCCGCCGGAGCTTTTTTCCTGTATTCAGGTCTGAATAATCGGACAATCCGGAAAAAGATACCGGCGGGGTAAGGTGTATCCGCCTGCTGTTCATTGCGGGCGGTGGTCTGCTCTAATAAGATCAGCGTCATTGCTTTCAGCCCGGCGCACCAGTTGCGCGAACCCGGCCCACCCAGCGTGGATCAGAACCGGGAACGTGCATCAGTCTGCCGGCCGGAACTGACTTTGTCAGCCAGTTCCCGATATATATCCGGAGCCTGCTGCTCCCCGACACAACTTTTTTTGAGAACGAACGTTTTCTAACCAAGGACTTAGTAAGGTGTTACGAACACATACCTGTGGCGAACTGAGAACAGACCATGTTGGACAGACTGTGACTCTGGCGGGTTGGGTCATCCGTGGTCGCGATCATGGGGGCCTGGCCTTCATCGACCTTCGCGACCGCTACGGGGTCACCCAGATTGTGTTCAATCCGGATCGTGATGCCGAGATGCACGAGCTGGCTCGTACCCTGCGTGCCGAGGATGTGATCCAGGTCAGCGGCGAAGTCGTGCTGCGGGACGACCGCGAAAACGAGAAGCTGGCCACCGGGAAGATCGAAATCCGGGCGCACGAACTCAAAGTTCTCAACAAAAGTAAAACACCGCCGTTCGAACCGGGAACTTCCGAACTGCCCAACGAAGAGTTGCGGCTCACCTACCGCTTCCTCGATCTGCGGAGCGAACGTCTGCAGCACGCGATGCTGGTACGTCACCGCCTGATGAAACTCACCCGCGACTATTTTGACAACCTGCAGTTCCTGGAAATCGAAACGCCGATCCTGGGACGGAGCACACCGGAAGGGGCCCGCGATTACCTGGTGCCCAGCCGCGTGCACGAAGGTGCGTTCTACGCCCTGCCTCAGTCACCGCAGATCTACAAACAGATCCTGATGATCTCGGGCTACGACCGCTACTTCCAGATCGCCCGCTGTTTCCGTGACGAAGACCTGCGTGCCGACCGTCAGCCGGAGTTCACCCAGATCGATATCGAGATGGCGTTTGTCGAACAGGAAGACATCCTGACCCTGATCGACGGACTGATGGCGACCTTCCTGAAAGAGCTGCGGGGCGAAGAAATGGCCCTGCCCCTGCCGCGGTATGACTATGCCGACGTGATGGAAAAATACGGTTCGGACAAACCGGACCTCCGCTTCGGCCTGGAACTGGTCGACATTGGTGAGATCGCGAGCAACTGTGACTTCGCCGTGTTCAAAAAGACCATGGAATCGGGCGGTCGCGTACGTGGCCTGAACGCCAAAGGTGCCGCCGACAACTACAGCCGCAAGGACATCGACGGTCTGACCGAGTACGTGGGAGAATACGGAGCTAAAGGCCTGGCGTTCTTCAAAGTGACTGACGAAGGTCTGCACTCCCCGATCGCCAAGTTCTTCTCGGATGAAGACAAGCAGAAGATCATGGACGCCATGGGAGCCGAAGTCGGCGACCTGCTGTTTTTCGTCGCCGATCAGTGTGCGGTCACCTCTGCTGCCCTCGCGGCACTTCGTAACCGCCTGGGTAAAGAACTCAAGCTGTACGATCCGAGTGACTTCAAATGCTGCTGGGTCGTCAACTTCCCACTGCTCAACTACAACGAAGACGAACAGCGGTGGGACGCAGAACATCACCCGTTCTGTCAGCCTGTTGATGAAGACGTGCAGTACTTTGAGAGTGATCCTGCCAAGGTGCGTGCCCAGTCGTACGACCTGGTCATCAACGGTTATGAAGCAGCCAGTGGAAGCGTCCGTGTGCACGATCAGAACGTTCAGCAGACCGTCTTCGACCTGCTGGGGATCTCAGCCGACGAAGCGGAAGAACGTTTCGGCTTCCTGCTGCAGGCACTGCGTTACGGGGCACCACCGCACGCCGGGGCCGCTTTAGGCCTGGACCGACTGGTGATGCTGCTCTGCGGTAACGACAACATCCGCGACGTCATCGCGTTCCCCAAAACCCAGAAAGCGGCCGACCTGCTCAGCGGTGCACCTGCGGAAGTGGATCCGCACCAGCTGCGTGATCTGCGGATCAAAGTTGACATTCCCCAATAAGTCGATCCCGTGCATAATGGGGTGACTCGCATCAAGGAGAAACCCATGAAGTCAGTCACCCCGTTTCTGTTCTGTCTGGCAGGCCTGAGCCTGTGGGCGTGCAGTGAAGCGACATCCGAATCGATGACGCAGCGCGCAGACGCAGCGCAGGACTCCTCGGCAGAACCACTTCCCGAGGTGATCACGGAGATTTCGTTCAAGGACGCCCAGACCAAGGCGACTCCCCAGGTCGGTTTCTGGCCTCACTGGCTGGGCCCCAACTATGACGGCATCTCTCCGGAGACCAACTGGCGCGCCGACTGGTCCCAACAGCCGCCAAACGTCTCCTGGCGAAAAAATGTGGGTATCGGCTACAGCTCGATTTCCTCAGCGAATGGCCGCATCTACACGATGGGGCACAAAGAGGGCAACGAAACCGTTTACTGTCTGAATGCCGACACGGGCGAAGTCATCTGGCAGCAATCGTATCCCGCGGAACTGATCGACAACCTGAATGCAGGCGGTCCGGGTGCGACCCCCACCATCGATGGCGCGTTCCTGTATACCAACAGTCGCGACGGACGACTGATCTGCTTTGAGATTGAAACCGGTAAGAAAGTCTGGGAGAAAATCCTGCCAAAAGCGTACGACATGGAGATCCCCGAGTGGGGCTTTACCTGTTCGCCGCTGATCCGTGGAGATCGCCTGTATGTCGAAGCGGGACGTCTGGTCGCGCTGGAGAAACAGACGGGTAAGGAAATCTGGAAATCGAAAGCCTACATGCCGGGCTATGGCACGCCAGCCGCGTTCGAGAATGAGGGCACCCGTTACCTGTCAATTCTGAATAACGATTGCCTGTCGATCGCCCGTGAAGAGGACGGTAAAGAGGTCGCTTCATTTGCCTGGCCTTCCCCCTTCAATACGAATTCGACCACCCCCATCATCGACGGCAAGACCATCTTCATATCTTCCGGTTATGGCAAAGGCTGTGCGCTGCTTGACTTCGAAAATGAAACGCTGAAGTCCCGGTATACGAATCGGGATCTGAAGAACCATTTCAACAACAGTGTGCTCTACCAGGGACACTTATACGGCATGGACGGCAACTCGAACCTGGGGCGCATCGTACGCCTGACTTGCATGGATCATCAGACCGGAAAAGTCAAATGGCGGGAGGCGGGCTTCGGCTGCGGTTCCCTGCTGATCGCCGCTGGCAAGCTGATTATCCTCTCGGATAAAGGGATGCTGGTGACCGCGGAAGCCACCCCTGAAGCGTTCAAAGAAATTTCCCGCTTCAAGGTGCTCGACCATCAATGCTGGACGGTCCCCGTGCTGAGCGACGGCCGACTCTATTGCCGGGACTCAGCCGGAAACCTGGCCTGCGTGGACCTCCGGTCTAAGCCCGCCCGCTAGAATTTTCTTGGAGGGGTGTCCTTTTGCGATTTCACCCATTTCCCTACGCCTGGTAATGGCGGGTGATCAGATCGTTCTGTACCCAGAGCAGCTTATTGAACGCGACCAGGGTTTTGACTTCGGTTTCGCGATCCAGATTCAGGCCCAGAATCGTGCTGATCAGCGCAGTTGAGACGAACCCCATCAGTGCGTTCATCTGCACGAGGGGCACATTCAGGTCTTTGCTGCCCGCTTTGGGGGTGTGGATTTTGCCGACCATGTCCAGGTATTCCACCATCTTTCCGTCATAAGGCCGGGTAACCAGCGATTCCAGATAACGGGCCAGATGCTGTTTGCGAAACTGGATCATTTCGTGGTCCAGGGTCAGCGTTTCGAGGCTTTCGGGAATTTCCCCCTCATATCCGGATTGGCGTGGCAAGAAATGTCGTTTTGTGCAATCATATCTGAAGAGTTGATCATATACTGCATCAACCAGGGCCGGTACCAGAGGTTCCAGAATGCCCGCCGCACCATGAATAGCCCCCAGATCGTCTTCCGTAATCCCAATGAATTCCACGAGATACTGGAACCGGTAGGACAGATCAACTTCCAGTTTTTCTTCATCAATATGCTTCATGCAGGTTTCCTCTGCGAAGAGACGCCTATAATAAACTGACAAGAACTTTGAATAATATCAGATTTAGATTGAAACTGAGTCTATCAGACCCGATAATAGACATCAATGTCCAATTATCAGCTATAAGGACTTTCCTATGTTTTCGCAGACTGTTGAATATGCACTTCGAGCAATTGTTCACCTGGCGGATCAGGCTCCGAACCCCTGCACCACCGAACAAATCGCCAAGGCAACCAAGGTTCCCCAGGCGTATCTTTCGAAAGTGCTGCAAAGCTTAAGGCAGTCCAGTGTCGTGCATTCTCAGCGTGGCATCGGGGGTGGCATTTCGCTGGTAAAGCGCCCCGATGAACTCAGCCTGCTGGAAGTCGTGAATGCCGTGGATCCGATCTGCCGCATTACTACCTGCCCACTGGGACTGAAGGGCCACGGTGCGAATTTATGCCCGCTGCACCGCAAGCTGGATGACGCCATGAAGGAAACGGAAACGGCTTTCGGCGATACTACGCTGGCCGATATTCTGAATTCCTCGACCAGCAGTTATCCGCTCTGCAACGAACCGGTTGAGTGTCTGACTCAACTGGGCGGCCCCTCCATCGTGCCTTCCAACTGATTCACGGTCCTCCGACCTGTTGAATCTCTTCCTGATCTGAACTCCCCTCCGCTGCGGCGGGGGAGGCCGGTTCTTCCCAGTGTACCTGCTGAATCTCTGAGGTGGATCGCTTGCGCGCCAGTGCTTCCTGCTGAACTTCGCGCGCCTTCCAGCGCCCGACCAGATGCCCGGGAATCACAGCCCCCGCTTTGATCAATAGATCGCTAAAAGGCAGAAAGGGAGTCGCAGCCCCGGCGATGTAAGTCGCATACGCCGGGTAAAGTACTTCGTAGGCATCCGCTTCTCCGGAGTAATTCTGCTCCGCTTCCAGGTAACTCAAGGCATCGCCGGTAGCGATCGCTTCGGGCCAGAGTGAGACGCCGGGGATGGCCGTCACCACGGCATAGGTACCCTTCCATTTACGGGTACCAAAATCTTTGGAGTGCCCCCCTTCATGCAGGGCGACGGCGGGGTGATCCGAATAGAGGCTGATCGTGTTCGTGAAAGGATTGTAATTATCACCGCCGATGATGCGACCGGGCAGGAGTGTGTAAGACAGCGCGGTCAACGTGCCTGCAGTATACCGCCAGCCCCAGCCGACAGCCTTGTTTCTGCGAAGCCGTTTCCATTCGCCGAGCGGATCGTATTCATTGAGGCGTACCTTAACCTGATCGAGGCCGTTTTTCTCCAGGTAGTCCGCGATGGCTGCTTCCGTTTCGGGTGAGATCTTGTGATTATCGATCCGGCGATCCCAGAGCAGAACTTTCCCGGGGATGCCGACAACCCAGCCGATGCCGTCTATCACGGGCCGTGGTTTGCCGCGGACAATCTGGGGCTCTTCCTCAGGGAAATCCAGTTCCGGGCTTGTGATCAGCGGCGGCTGGTAGACATAGGGAGTCGTTGCGCAGCCGGTAGCACAGGTCAGCAGCAGGCTGGCCAGAAATCCCCAAAACCGGGGGCGCAGCTTCAGCGGAGAGTCTGGAAACGACATGTTCAGGATCTGCCTGGGAGAACGAGGGGAAAGAGAGGAAGACGCGATATATCTCAGTCCCCGCATTCAGGCAAGACCAGATTTCCACCTGCTGCCTGAACCGCTCGTTAACCGGCAGACTCTGCCGGTGTCTGCATTTCTGCCCCACCCCGAAACAGGCGTAACAGGGAACGGAACAGAATGCTGCTGGCCATCAGGATCCCCAGGCCGAGGAACAGCCAGCCAAACAGGTAAAAGAAATACGTGGTTTTAAAGACCCCGGGTTCCAGCACCGCGATCGCGTGATCCGCCGGGTCGTAATAGACGGTGATGTTTTGCTTGACGGGATATTTGCGGATCGTCTCTTCCGACAGGGAGCGGTCAGACGTCGAGACATCGTTCCCGAACCAGACGGTCTCCCCTTCAAAGTCTTTCCCTTCCACCTGGTAGCGATAGACGACATGGGGAGAGTAAGTTGACGAACTGGAGTTGCTGCTGCGATGTGACTCGACCCGCGATTCCAGAACGACCCCTTCCACGGTCGGCCAGGTTTTGCTGGCTTTGGCCCGTTCCAGCAGCGGCAGGCCCTTCTCGTAAGCTAAAATGTAACCCACGAAGATAAAGAGGAATCCAAGGAACATCACCAGCTTGCGGCCGACATTGGTCATTCGGTTATGTCTGCGATTCATGTCACCCTTCCTTTCCCCTGATTCCGTGTTTCAGCCTGCCGTGAAAACTCCAAACGTCTGTAAAGACAGGCTCAGCTGTCCCCAAACATATCGCCCAGGCCACCCAGAACAGAGCCTTCCCCGCGGGAAGACCCGCCGGCTGACGGAGCATGTGCCAGCACGCGATCTGCCAGCCGTGAGAAAGGCAGACTCTGCAGCAGCACGGTGCCATGTCCCGAAAGCGTCGCCAGAAACAGGCCTTCGCCGCCGAGCACCATTGATTTCAGGTTCCCTGCTTTCTCGATGCTGTAATCGATGTCCCCCGTGAAGGCGACGATACAACCGGTATCTACGCGGAGCGTCTCCCCCTGGAGTTTCTTTTTGATGACCGTTCCGCCAGCGTGCACGAACGCCATCCCGTCGCCGCTGAGTTGCTGCAGAATAAAACCTTCCCCACCGAAAAAACCGGAGCCCAGGCGTTTGTTAAACGCCATCGTGACTTCCGTGCCTAGAGCCGCACACAGGAAGGAGTCCTTCTGGCAGGTAATCGTGCCGCCGATCTTACTCATATCAATGGCGATGATCTTCCCGGGATAGGGGGCAGCGAATGCAACCCGTTTCTGTCCCCGACCATCATTGGTGAAATGAGTCATGAAGAGCGATTCGCCGGAAAGCATCCGTTTGCCCGCTTTGAACAACTTACCCATAAACCCATCGTCGGGGCGGGAACCATCGCCCATACGGGCTTCAAAGCGAATCCCGTCTTCCATGTAATTCATGCTGCCCGCTTCGGCGACCACCGATTCCCCCGGATCGAGGATGATTTCCACAATCTGCAGGTCGGAACCAAAGATCTCGTAGTCAACTTCGTGGCATTGCATGCTGATATCCTTAAATAGTGCCAGCGTCTGGCATAATTGATGTTGAAGGGCAGGTTCAGGAACGTTGAGCGGGGCCGCGCAGATCAAATAATCTGTTCTCCGGGGCTCAAAAGGTGTCAATCTTTTCCGAATGAGCGAGGTTTGCCGATTTTGAGTGAAGAACTGAATTTTAAGTAGTCGATTGTATGATCTAAGGAATCCTGATTCCTGAAAATCATCAACGTGTCTGAGTTGATGAACAAGTTATCAATTTAAAGGACTTTGTAAAGCAGAAATGTCGGGCTTCAGCCAGGAGAATGTCGAAGCCATCTTCGCCCAGGCGGGTGAAAGTATGGCCGCGATTTCCGATTCTCTCAATCAGTGTTTCGATACGAGCTATCGAATCGAGCTGGGTGAGTCGGGCATGTGGTCTCCCGAAGAGCTGGACGACACGTTTCGCGGTCCGGGCCTGGCTGTCTTATTTCGCATTGGCGACGAGGCAATGCTGGGCCTGATCCCGGAAGGACTGCCTTTACCAGACTGGTACACGTCCCCGGGAGAGTCGCAGTCTTCACGATTGCAGACGCTGTCGATGGAATGGTCCATGAACCTGATCCCGCTGGATGCAGGTGAAGCTGAAGAGTTTAGAGCTTACGCAGTTGAGAGTTTATTAAATGAAGTCATGCAGGGTGCTCCCGCCGATTGGGCAGCATTACTGCGCTTGAATGTGTTTCCGGGTGAATCGGAAACCGAAGCAGAAGAGAGTGACGGCCAGAGCCCGAGTGCTGTGATCCCTGTAATTTGGCCCCTGACGAACGTGCCAGTTGCAGAAACCGCATCCGCGGAACCCGATCCGGCGCCTGAACCGGCCGCCACTCAGTCTGCTGAGAAAGCCGCGTCCGCGGCTGCTCCCGCGGGAGCGATGTCCAGTGGTCATAACCCGTTGAACCGCATCACCAAATTGCCCGTGCAGGCGATCGTGAAACTGGCCTCCAAAAAAATCGAGATGAACCAGCTGCTCTCCATCTGCCCGGGCTCGCTGATCACTTTCGACAAAGCTTGCGAAGATCCCCTGGAAATGTATATCAACAACCAGGTTTACTGCCTGGGTGAAGCGGTCAAAATTGGGGAAAACTTCGGCCTCAAGATCGACAAGGTTGGCTTTCATAAGGAATACAAATCGAAGATTATTGAATTCTGATCGCGGTATCAGACGGGCCAGCCAACTTAGCCGTTATCGGCGTCTGCTTTGAGAGTCTTCGCATTGCTCTACAGGAGAACGTCTCAACTCTGTAAGTCATGCTGCTCCTCGTCTGCTGCGGGAACTGAGACCGCCTCCTGAGAATTTGGTTGAAAAATCGCCGAAATCCGATTTTTCTCAGAACGAATCGAGCCTGGAACACGTAAAATAGATGCAGCTCTTATTTTTTATTCACTTCTTAACTAATACCAGTCTGAGTCTGATACGAGCTGAATCGAGTCCGAACACGATTTAAAGCGCTTAACCACATATCTTGAAACAGGTTAAGTTTATTTTGCATGAACAGACGCAATTTGTGATTGAGCAGGTGCCGTCAGAGGCGCTCTGAACGGGCATTCTTTTCCAACAATCATTGTGAATTTGGATAACGCAGTTGCCTGGTCGGCAAAGCCTTCGATATCATCTCAAACGTTGAATTTAAGCTATTTTTAAGTGAACCTTAGATCATGAGTTCCGACTCTCAATCAGAACGATCCATGACAAGCCAGGAATCGCTGCCCGAGTTCTTCGCGCGACCGGTTCCTCAGGGGGACGGTCCGGAGACGATCATCAGTCCGCTGGAGCCGATCCCGGCTCCCGATGCGAATCGTCCGCAATCAGGTTCACAGCCTAACATGGCCCGCTCTTCCATCTGGAACCGCCTGTTTCCTCCCACCACAGATGATCCCGAAGTGGAAGTCGAAACAACCAGTCCGTCCGGCATGGAACTGGAACATTTTGTCATTCGTGAGCGCATCGGCCGGGGAGGCATGGGCGCTGTATTCCGGGCAATCGATACCCGCCTGGATCGTGTAGTGGCACTCAAGGTGCTCAGCCCTGGTCAGTCCCGGGATGCAGGTTCGGTTAAACGTTTTCAGAACGAAGCCAAAGCAGCTGCCCGGCTGGACCACGAAAATATTTCGCGTGTGTTTTACATCGGCGAAGATCAGGGTCTGAACTTCATCGCCTTCGAATACGTGAAGGGAACCAACGTCCGCGAGATCATTCAGTCACGTGGAATCCTGCCGGCTGCGGAAGCGGTCAACTACGCCCTGCAGATCGCTTCAGCGCTGAAGCACATCAACAAGGCCGGCGTGGTCCACCGTGATATTAAACCATCCAACATCATCATTACGCCCGGCGGCCGCGCCAAACTGGTGGACCTCGGTCTGGCCCGTAAGGACAGCGACAACGCTTCGGCAGACCTCACCACCGCAGGCACCACGCTGGGAACCTTCGACTACATCTCACCGGAACAGGCTAAGGACCCCCGGAACGTGGATGTGCGGAGCGATATTTATTCGCTGGGCTGCACGCTGTATCACATGCTGACCGGGGAACCACCCTACGGCGAAGGGACCGTGTTGCAGAAGCTGCTCGATCACTCGGGCAAGAACGTTCCCGACCCGGCGACCATCAACAAACAGATTCCACGCGAACTCTCGCTCATCGTACAGAAGATGATGGCCAGTGATCCGGACGAACGGTTCCAGACTCCCGAAGAGTTGATGTATCACCTGATGCAGGTTGCCGGCCAGTTGGATCTCCGCGGCGTGAACCCCGAAGGTCTGGTCTGGACTTCCCCCACGAATTCGCGACTCAGCTTCCTGGAAAAACATGTCGGCTGGATCGCAACCGCGGCTGTGCTGTTAATCGTGGTAATCCTGCTCGACCGCTATCCATCACTCGATCCCGGTTCCGTGACGGTGACACAAAACCCGGCTCCCCAGACAGGCGACAAAGGCACGACGACAGACAACGGATCAGACGTGATCAGTCCCGAAGCCAGTCAACCTCTGCCCGAACCCGACACGCCGATGGTCGGCTCGCTGACTGAGAATTCGGCGGTCGCTTCGACGACATCAACCGACGCCGGCAAAGAGAAACAGCCGGCCGGCACCAGTTCAAACAACAAAAACAGCAGTGCGGCTGACAACAGCAGCGAAACTCCACTGGCTCAGATGAATCTGGATGAACCCGGCGGTAAGGAACTGAGCGGCATTTTCGACATGCCCCTGCTCTCTTCTCCCGGTTCCATCAAGGATCTGATCGAAACTGAAAAACCCGTGACGAACAAGGTCCTGCTGGAGAACAAGCCCGAGAATCAACTGGCCATGTCCAACACTCCGGAACCCAGGAAGACCATGATTCCGCTGGCGCCCGCCCCCGAGGTGAAACCCGAGACCGAACCGGATCCGTTCCCCCGGAAAGACGCGAATGAATTCCGGAAGATCGAGATTCCAGCTATCACGATCATCAATCCGGATGGAACCGCCGGCCAGGATTTCAAAACACTCGACGCGGCCTGTGCCGCTGCCGAAGATGGCAGCATCATCGAACTGGGATTCACGGGCGTCCGCAAAGAAGCCCCGATTCACATCAACAACAAACGGGTCCGCATCCGGGCCGCGAAAGACCGCAAGCCGGTTCTCCAGTTTGAATCTGTGGAAGAACCTGCAGAAGGATATCAGACACACATGATTCACATCGCCAACGGTTCTTTAGAACTGTTTGATGTGAGCATTGTGGTCGACGTGAAAGATCTGAATACCGATTCCTGGGCCATCTTCTCGCTCAAGAATGCACACGACATTCGCCTGCATCAGGTGACGGTCACTTGTGCCAACAACACGAGTCAGCAGGTTGCCATCTTCGAAATGAACGAGCCCATCAACCAGGGCCTCGACGATGATTCCATGATGGGCAAACGCCCAGTCAAAGAATCGACGTTCATTGAAATCATCAACTCGGTACTCCGCTGTGACGGGCAGGCCTTCTCGGTTCGCGAGACAGCTCCCACCCGTCTGGAAATTACGAACTCGGCCCTGATGATTGGTCAGTCACTGATCGACCTGGTCGGCTGCAGTAACAAACCGATGGAAGGGGATCACCTGGAACTGGTGCTGAACCACTCCACGTTCCTGCTGGGCCGCGGTCTGGCGGTGATGGACAGCGGTTCGATTCCTCGCGAACTGATTCCGCTCCATGTTTCTTCCCGCAACAATATCTTCTTCTCGCGCAGCGATGCCCCATTCGTGCTGATGAAGGGGAACACGAACGAGAACGATTTCCGTCAGAAGCTGCTGACCTGGCGTGGTTCGAACAATTACTTTGACCGCTTCGAAACCTACTGGACGATTCAGTCTCAGCAGGGAACCACCGGCGCACTGTCACTCGACGCCCTGGACTGGAAAGACATCTGGGGGCTCTCTTCCGATGTCAACAATCTGCAGATGCGCATCCCCTGGCTCGCCGATCGTGAGAAACTGATCAAGTCACCCTGTGCCGAGCTGCAGACCGCACAACTTCAGTTCACGCAACCCACTGATGGCAGCCCGACGATCACCGCTGTGGATCGGACCAATGCCGGTGCCGACCTGATTACTCTGCCGGAACTGCCGCGGAATACCAAAGTCCCGAAAATCGATTAAGCAGCCACTGTTCGAGGAGGTCTGCTGCAGAAAATCAGCTCTGGGAGAACTGGAGCATTCCGTATATGATGACCTGTAGAAGGAACACCATCGCCGGTCCTCACGTCTGATTTCCCTGTTCTAATTCGATTGAGTTCATGCCGCAGCGATCACCACATGCCCCCCGCTCTGCCAACACACCGCGCAGAACCGGTGCGCTCTGCAGATGGCTCTGCGGGATCGTGCTGCTCTGTACGCTCAATGGTCTCTGCCAGGCTGAGGATCCGACGCGCACCTATTTTGAAGGACTCAGATCCCGCCACCTGTTTGGCATCGCAGAAGGCTTCTGTCTGAACGAACTGTCCCGGCAGCGTCTCTCTGATCCGGAGCGGGCCCGTTATTCCCTCGAGCTCATCCGCACGCTGGCCGCCCACGCCAGTGCTGCCACACCCTCCGAACAACCCGAACTCTGGAAACGGGCCGAGGAGACCATCGCGCAGATCGAACGCGATTATCCCCGCTGGTCAGACCTGCCTGTGTTTCGGGCCGAGCGTGCACGGATCACCTTTCTGCAGGCATCACTGCTCTTCTGGCAGTCACAAGCGATACCACAGAATGCATCACTGCGGGACAACGCCATCAATGCGCTGGATCGGGCTGTCAGCCAACTGACACTCTCCGAACAGCAGATTCAGAAACTGCTCAACAAAGCGGGTGCCAAACAGGATTTCACGGTACTCCCCGTCGCCACGGTGCGGGACAGCCTGCTTGAGTATCAGCTGCTGATCGCACGGGCAGACATGCTGCTGGCGGGCCTGTATCACCCCGATAGTCCCAAACGGAAAATGAGTCTCTCAGCGGCCCGGACCTGGCTGGAACCGCTGGCCCGCCGCGCGACGACTCTGAAGATCACCTGGGAAAGCAGGCTGGCGCTCATCGAATGCGAACGCCTGGAAGGCGATCCCGATGCCGCCGAGCGTGCGATTCAGGGACTGATCAAAGACCAGCACCCACCTTATCTGGATGAGTCTGTGTTTCTCGAATCGATGCGGATTCTACTCGCCCAGAATAAGCCCCAGCAGGCAGCTACCCAGATCATCCAGCACCGACAGAAACAGGGCCGTTACTCCAGTGAGCTCGGCTTCCTGGAAATCGATGCCCTGCTGAAGCTGCACCACATCGCCGCCGATCAGCAACAGCAGGAACTCGCCGACGAGCTCTGGCGACAGATTCAACAAAGGTCCGCACAACTCGCCGAAGCTCACCCGGGTTACTGGTCACAACGGGCGAAGCTGCTGGTCAGTCGCCAGGAGCAGATCCAGGAATACGGCAGCCGACTCTCAGACAGTCTGCAACGTGCCCAGCTGCTCTACGCGAAAGGCAAAATTCCCGAAGCGATTACCGCTTACGAGAAAACAGCCAAGCAGGCTGCTGAAGAAGGCAAGACCGATCTCGCGTTCGAGCTGGGTTTCACCAGTGCCTCGCTGCAGCTCAATCAAAAAGAGTATGCGAAAGCAGCAGAGCGGTTCCAGTCGCTGGCACAACGCTTCAGCGGGGTGGCGAAAGCCTCCGATGCGAGCCTGCTTTCCGCCTGGTGCCTGGGTCAGCTCTATTCGCAGAACCGCACCAAGTCGCGTCGCCTGGCTTATACCGACGCGCTGGAAAATGTCCGCAAGATGTTTTCCATGGACAAGGCCTATTACGAAGCCGGCTGGATGCTGGCCCGGCTGGAGGAGTCCCGCCTGCAGTACTCCAAGGCGCTCGTCCTCTATTCAGAAATTCCTGAGAACCATCCCAAAGCGGCCGACGCACACCTGGGTGTCGCCCGCTGTTACGAACAGATCCTGCTCAGACTCGCCGCCCTCGATAAACCGACACGTGCCTGGCGACAGGAGGCGATGGACGTGCTGGAAAAATACCTGGCACGCTATCCCCAGGAAAGCGACGACGCCATTCTGCTGTCGCAGTCCGAAATCGCACTTCGGCTGACGCGGATCTATCTCAATGACTCGCCTCCCGAATACGACAAAGCGCATCGCCTGCTGGATCTGCTCATCCACACTGCGGAGACCAAGCCAGAAGAACTGAAGCGGAACAGCGAACAATCGCCCGAGAGCGTAGCCCAGACGACCAGGGCCATCCAGGGCTGGAATCGGATTTCCAGCCAGGCACTCCGGCTGCAGATCATCGCGCTGGCCGGTCAGGGAAAACCGTCTGAAGCACGTTCGCTGGTGGCCAGCCTGGAGAATGCGGGGACGAGCGAGCTGCTCTCTGTCTTGAATGGGGTTTCGCAGATCGACCTGGATCTCAGCCCGTCGGTCCGCAGGGAACTGGGTATGCTGCAACTGCAGTCGGCCGAGAAGCTGGCCAATCGTCGCGATGAACTCACGCCGCAACAGGCACGACAGCTCGACCTCTGCCTGGCGGAAGCCTATCTCGCCGTCGATCGACCGATCCGCGCCCTGGAGTATTACCAGAGTCTGTTGAAACAGTCCCCCCGCGACACCGCGCTGATCAGGCAGGTCGCACTGCTGCTCGAACGGTGTGGCACCAAAGAATGTCTGCGGCAGGCGATTCCCAAATGGCGCGATCTGGAAGCAGCCGAGAAAGCGGGCACCGTCCCCTGGCTCGACGCACGCCTGCATGTAATTCGCTCCCTGTATGAATCGGGGGACACGGACGCCGCGAAGAAACTGATCGGCGTAACCCGCCTGCTCTATCCCGAACTCGGTAATGTCGATCTGAAAAAAGAGTATCGTGAACTCGAAGCACAGATTAAGAAATGACCGCTGAGAAAAAACGCAGCCTGCTGTCAGATGAAGAACTTGAATGGTCGGACGTGGCTGCGAACTGCCGCATGAATCGCGAACGCGAAATCACCGGGACTAACAGCTACACCGCCGACCTGAAACTCAATCCCCTCGAATTTCTGACCGAGAAAATCCAGGCAGGACAGACCGTGCGCTGGCTGGATCTCTGCTGTGGATCGGGACGGGCCTTGATTCAGGCTTACGAACATTTCCAACAAGCGGGACTGTCCGCACAGGTTCAGATTCGAGGCATCGATCTGGTAAATCTGTTTCTGCCTGCCCCTGACGCTGGCGATACACTTCGTCTGCAGACCGCCTCCCTGCATGACTGGGATACGGACGAACGGTTCGATCTGATTACCTGCGTGCATGGTCTGCACTATGTGGGCGATAAACTTTCGCTACTGGCCCGCGCCGCGGGCTGGCTCTCTTCCGACGGCCAGTTCCTGGCTCATCTGGATCTGGAGAATCTGCAAACCGTCGAAGGGACATGGACGACTGCAGACAAACGGGAATTTCTGAGGCGACGATTCTTTCAATACCATTCGCGGACACACCTGCTGACCTGCACGGGACAGCAAGACGTCCGCTTTCCCTGTCGTTACGCGGGTGCTTCGGATCAGGCGGGGCCGAATTTTACCGGGCAACCGGCAGTCAACTCGTTCTACCAGCTGCGGGAAACGGTTTAATCTTCCACGAGTGTGTTCATGTCGAGCAGCAACTCCAGCGCGGTCAGACAACCGTGAATATCACCAATGGCCAGCAGACGATCTACCACAGTCTTGTATCACCTTTCTGATTGGTCTCTGTCTGGCTTTAGCGACTCACAGACCGTGGGCTCCAGTGAGCCGAATCCGTGATCGCCGCCATGCTCATGAATGAATTCGTCTTCTACAAAATCCACGAAATCGACCTCATCCCCGGCGGTCTTGATCTCCAGAATGGTTCTGGTATGCGGGGCCCGCAGCAGCGTGACTTCGCTGCGCGGAAAGGCATCTTCTTCAAAATCATCCAGTCGTTGATCAAACAGATAGAACCACTCACCTTCGCGGGTATGGATTAAAAACCCGGCCGCCGGCTCGTAAGACGTGACCGACCAGTACTGGTAGATATTGCGGATCGTTATCTGTTCCGCCACGCTATCCGCGGCATCCCGCTGGCGACTTTCCTGCCTGGTTTTCCAGCGCTGCAGGTCCTCGGCACGGAGTTTGAGCAGATACCAGAATCCCCCCGCCAGGCCCAGGCCGGCGGCACCGAGCAGTACCAGCCGATTTAGTAGCAAATTCTCCTCCCCGGTCCAGCGTTCGCACACATAGAGCAGAGGCAGAACCGGAACCATGCAGAGCATCGGCAAGCCGATCAGCAGGACGACGATAAAGATGAAATATCCCTCAAAGCGATATTTTTCTTCCGGTCGTGGCGGATACGTATGCGGGATGCGGACGATTTCAATCATGTCTGTTCTGCCTGCCTGTCACCGGTTTTCTCTGATCCCAGTCATCAGAGTTTACCTCTCCTCCTGCAGGGGTACTCAGTGCTTTCAGGATAGTGGGATCAATGTTCTCAGACACATGGCGGACGCTTCCATCTGAGAGCAGAACCTGAGCCCCTTGTCCATAGGGACCTCCGAATGTGTCTGGTCCCTGATTGATACCGCGAGCAGGGTCCCTGAAATTTAAGGGATCTCCCCAGGCACGAATGCCTGCTTTGACTTCCCCTCCCAATATCGTGTAGGAAGTGCCATCGGTGATATCACGGAGTCTCAATGAAGAATTAATACCCAGCAGTCGCTGATTCGCCGCATAATGTGCGGGTTTATATCCGGGGCGATCCGACTGATAATCTTCCAGGGGATCGAAATCATAATCCAGGCCCGGATTATGGAAGACATAAAGGCGCGTCTCGTAAGGTTGGCGGTTCTCCTCTGATGTCCAGGGCTGAGTAAAATCGATCTGCTGATACAGTTCCTGTTGATCCAGGTAAGGCAGTAACCACGCCGCCCAGCCATGCTGGGGTTGTCCCGTCGAGTCAATGATCCCCCCACTGGGAAATTGATTGTGATCGTCATGGTAGTTGTGCATTGCCAGGCCAATTTCTTTCAAAATATTCCGCGACGTGCTACGACGCATACCGGTCATGCCTCCCTGATACACCAGCCTGTCTTCCCCGGTCGCCATCCACCAGAGTTGATGCGAAACGCCGATCAGACAGATGCCACTGGTTACCAGTACCAGCAGCAGTGCCACCAGTGAGAACGACCAGCGCAGTTGCCAGTCGCGGTTCTCCTCTGCGGCCGCGGTTTCCTGTTTCCCACGATAGACACCCCGGCAGGCAAAGTGCAGTCCGGTTACGAAGAGGGCCAGACAGAACAGAAACCATAACACGCCGGAAGCCGAAACCGTCAGCGTGGGCAGGGTTCGTTTCAGATAGGGAATCCAGCCGGTTCCCAGCTGAAACAGTGTCTGAACGAGAAAGGCCATTCCCGCGCAAGAGACCAGAAAAAAGAACGTCACCAGTGCCATGGCAGACAGGGAGGCGCGCTGTACTTTGGTAGAAGGTTCTGATTCAGTGCTCACGCTGCCCTCCTTTTGTGTTTCCTGACGGAGATGGATTTTCCTCCAGCACTTCCCGACCGTCAGGTGTGCTCAGCGCCTTGAGCACAGCCGGATCGATGTCTTCAGAAAGGAAGCGAACACTGCCATCCGCGATTAAGGCATTGGCTCCGGGTCCAAAGGGCCCTGCGAACGTTTCAGGTCCCTGGTTGATGCCCCGCGCGGGGTCGCGGATATTCAGGGGATTGCCCCAGGCTCGAATGCCCGCTTTGACTTCCCCTCCCATGATCGTCTGTGATGTGCCATCCTTGATGTCGCGGATTCTCAGACCGCCATTGAGGCCCAGCAGTCGTTGATTGGCCGCGTAATGCGCCGGCCTGTAACCAGAGCGGTCAGTCCGTTCATTGTCACCCGGTTCGAAGTCGTAGCTCAAGCTCGGATTCTCCAATACACGAAGCGGCTTTTCGAAAACCTGACGATTCACCTCGGCCGTCCAGGACTGATTGAAGTCGATCTGCTGGAACAGATCCGGCTGGTCCAGGTAGGGTAAAATCCGCGCCGCCCAGCCGTGGTGTGGATTGCCGGTTGCATCCACGGTTGCCCCTATCGGTAACTGGTGATGCTCGTCATGATAGTTGTGCATTCCCAGGCCGATCTGCTTGAGACGGTTAATTGAAACCCGACGTCTCTGACCTTCGATGAAAGCAACCGGATAAAACAGGGAGAGGGGACGCTCTCTGAGTAGAGCCCTCTGATCTCCAGCAGCCATCCACCACAGCTGATGCGAGATTCCAATCAGACTGATGCCACTGGTGATCAGAACCAGTAACAGGCTGACCAGGGTCGCCGTCCAGCGGAGTCTCCACCGCGAAACACCCGTCGTTGACTCGGTCCGCTTCACAGTGGTCAGCGTTCCTCGATACAGTTTTCTACCCACCAGATGGACTCCGATCAGGAACAGACTCAGGGTGCAGAGAAACCAGAGTGTCCCTGAAATTGAAAGGGTCAACGTGGGCACGACGCGCCAGAGATAACTGATCCAGCCGATCATCAGTGCGTACACTGTCTGCGGCAGAAAGAACAGTCCCAGGCCGAGAGTCAGACCGAGCAACATAAGGCCGCCTGCCAGCGCGACCCAGAACCGCTGCAGTGTAGTCAACGGTGGTGTTTCCGTTTTGCTGGTGGCGCTGTTTTCCTGCATCGCTTAATACTCCCCCACTGGTTCGCCGCCGTCGGGTGTTGCCAGTGCTTT
Source organism: Gimesia sp. (assembly GCF_040219335.1). Classification (NCBI taxonomy): domain Bacteria; kingdom Pseudomonadati; phylum Planctomycetota; class Planctomycetia; order Planctomycetales; family Planctomycetaceae; genus Gimesia; species Gimesia sp. The sequence continues at coordinate 109,667 of NZ_JAVJSQ010000007.1, forward strand.
GAGGATTGCCGGATCGATGTTTTCATTGATGAAGCGGACGGAACCATCTCCCAGTAGAAAATAGGCGCCGCCTGTCGAAGGGCTGCCGAATCCTTGAGGGGCTGCGTTGATACCACGCATGGGATCGCGGAAGTTGGTCGGATCACCCCAGGCTTTGATTTGGGAATTCACCTCGCCCGCCAGCAGGGTATTCGAAGTGCCGTCTCTGATCTCCTGAATTTTCGGTGCCGAATTCACATTGAATACATGGGAATTCGCGGCATAATGTGCCGGCTTGAGGCGGTGTTCGGCGTCTCTTCTGAGATCGCCCGGCTGATAATCATAGTTTAGCTTCGGGTTTTGCAGGACAGGTAACCTGTTCTCGAAATGCGGACGATTTTCCGGTGCTGTCCAGGGTTGCTCGAAATCGATCTGGTTATACAGATAGGCCTGGTCCAGGTAGGGCAGCAGTTGTGTGGTCCAGCTGTGCTGCGGCTGACCGGCACGATCAAAAATTCCGCCGGGAGGGAAACGGGACATCATGTTGTGATAATTGTGCATCGCGAGGCCCAGTTGCTTGAGATGGTGACGGGTTTCAATGCGACGGTATCTGCCCCTTCCTTTGTGAACCAGCAGCAGTCTCTCGTTTGTGGTCACCAGTTCCTGAACCGTGTGCTTCAGTCCCAGTAGTGCAAAGCCGAAACCCGTGAGACTCAGAACGAGTACCAGGAGTGAGGCCGTCCAGCGTTTCTCCCATTTTGTTGTCACGGCAGTCTGTACATGATCAACTCGGGTAGACTGGAACCGGTGGTAGAGACCGTTCAGCAAAAGATGGGCGACGAGCGCCACCGCCAGCAGCAGACCACAACACCAGAGGAACTGCGGCACCGTAAAGGTCCAGAGGGAGAGGAACCGCCAGAGGTAAACAGCCCAGCCCGTCAGGAACAGGAACCCGAGGAGCAGTGGAAACATGATTTGAAAAAATCCCAGCACGGCAATCAGGATCAGTAACAGACCCAACGTTTCCAGCCCCGTCAGTCGATAGCCCCAGGTGATCTCCGTCTCTGAAACATCCCGCCCGGTTTTGTGGAAGTCATCTGTCATGGTGCCACACTCCCTCACCCACCGGTTCGCCGCCGTTGGGTGTTGCCAGTGCTTTGAGGATGGCGGGATCGATATTTTCATTGATGAAACGGACGGAGCCGTCGACCATCAGAAACTGGGCACCGCCCTGAAAGGGACCGCCAAAGCCATGCGGGTCAACGTTGATGCCCCGCGTTGGATCGCGGAAGTTGGTTGGATCGCCCCAGGCCTTGAACTGCGCGTTCACTTCTCCTGCAAGCAGCGTATTCGAACTGCCGTCACTGATCTCCTGAAAACCCGGCGCCGCATTCGCATTCATGACATGCGAATTGGCCGCGTATTGCGCGGGCTGGTAGCCTGCGGAAGTCGGTTCGCCCTCGGCTCCCCCGCGGTAGGTCTCCCGCAGACCGGGATTCAGGCAGTAGTACAAGGGCTGCTGAAAGGGGAGACGATTAGCGTCGGCTGACCAGGGCTGGCCGAGGTCGATCTGACGATAGAGCCGCTCTTCCCCCAGGAAGGGGAGCAGGTGTGTGAGCCAGCTGTGCTGTGGCTGACCGGTTTGATCGAAGGTGCCCCCTGCCGGAAAGTGTCCATAGACATCCTGGTGACTGTGCAGCGCCAGCCCGAGTTCTTCGAGTTGATCGCCGGACTGCTCACGCTTCCAGCCGCCTTGACTGTCAAACGCGAATGAGATTCGTTCCTGACTGGTGACCAGCGCCCAGACCTGTTGTGTCAGCTCGGTCACTGCAAAGCTGCTGCCCAACAGCAGCAGCAACAACGCCAGGATGGTACAGGTCCACCGTGGTTGCCAGACTGCGGATGAATTCTCTGACTGAAATCGCAGGCGATAGCCACGTTTTAAAAACAGATGCAAGACGGCGCCCATGAAAATGAGAATGACGACACACCAGACGATCTGCGTGGGAGAACGACTCAAGCTGTTCCCCACGCGCTGCAGATACAGATACCAGCCGGCCAGCAGGTGATACCCGAGACGAAACGGATAGACGACTCCCAACAGCAGCAGGAAGAAACAGTAAACCAGCAGCGCAAACAGGATCATCAGGCAGCCAGCCACGATCAGCAGTTTGAAGCCCAGGCCGCGGGCAGGACGGGGATCGGTTTTCGTTTCGTTCGACATGGCTTTACCAGTCCTCCTGAAAACGGCTCATGTCTTCGCCGCCGTTGGGTGTCGCGAGTGCTTTAAGCACGGCCGGGTCGATGTTTTCATTAATGAAGCGGGCCGAACCATCTCCCAGCAGGCAATTGGCACCGCCGATGAAAGGACCACCAAAGCCGCGCGGGTGAGCATTGATTCCCAGTGCCGGATCGCGGAAGTTGGTCGGATCGCCCCAGGCTTTGAGCTGTGAATTGACTTCGCCCGCCAGCAGTGTGTTGGAAAGACCGTCCTTGATCTCTTTGAAGTTCAGCCCCGAGTTCACATTCAGGACACGTGCGTTCGCCGCGTATCCGGCTGGCTGGTATCCGTGGGGGAGCTCCGGTTCTTTCCTGTTCAAGCGGGGACCCGGAATCTGATAAACATCCAGTTCTGTAGTAAAGATGTCACGATTGTCCGCAGCGGTCCAGGGTTGATGAAAATCGACCTTGTTATACAGGGGTGCCTGGTCAACAAAAGGCAGGATCTGCGTCATCCAGCTGTGTTGTGGTTGTCCGGTCTGATTGAAAATTCCGCCGGGAGGCAGGCGATCATGGACGTCGTGGTAGTTATGCAGCGCCAGGCCGATCTGTTTGAGATTGTTTTTGGAAGCACTGCGTCTGGCTGCATTATAAGAATTATAGGCTGTCACAAGCCGCTCATCGCCGGTGGTCATCGACCAGACCTGCCTGCCGATTTCGGCAACGGCCACTCCGCTCCCGGCCAGGATCAACAGAAACAGTAGCACCGAACAGGTCCACTGTTTAGGCCAGGAGTTCAGGGGGGCGACGTCCGGCTCGGCCGACTGCAGTCGTTGTGACCAGTGATATCCCTGTTTCAGCAGCAGATGCAGGGCCACGACGATCAACGCCAGAAAGAGAATCAACCACACCAGTTGTGAGACGACCAGGGTCTGCGTGCTCAACACGCGTTTGAGATAGGCCACCCAGCCGAACAGGAGATGATAGCCGATCACGAAAGGCAACATAACTCCCAGGCAGGCCATGAATCCCGCCAGCGTCAAGACGCTGATCCCCCGCGCAATCCAGTCTCCCGATTTCTGTGGAGTCGACTGCTCTGAGTCCGTGGAGCCGGGTCCTGTGGTTTCCGGGTCGGTTGTCATCGCATTACCTCCCCTCCAGGAACGCGCTGACATCTTCGCCCCCATGGGGCGTCGCGAGTGCTTTCAATATTTCGGGGTCGATATTTTCATTGATGAATTTCCCGCTGCCATCCAGGAACAGCATGTTAGCTCCGCCTCTCAGCCTTCGCGGTGCTCCGAATCCCAGCGGGTGCCTGTTGATTCCTAATGCGGGATCGCGTGCATTCAGCGGTTCTCCCCAGGCAGGCAGCCGGGTGCTGATCTCACCGAGCATAATTGTATTCGCAAGTCCATCCGGGACGCTTTGATCATTGAGGACCTGATCTGGCGCGGCAATGTGACTGTTCAGCGCGAGATGTGAGAGTCCAAACCCGTTGCTGTCGACCCGCTGTTCGTCCGGGGTTTCACTCCTGAGAAAATTCGGGATCGAAGTCTGGAAATGCTCTGCATTCCGTTGCGAGTTCCAGGGGGCACTCAGATCGATCTTTTCGAACAAAGCGGTCGAGTCCAGGTAAGGCAACAGTTGTGTTTCCCAGCTGTGTAACGGTTTACCCGTCGAACTGATGATTACTGTGGGATGCCGATCTTGATTCTCTGCAGAATATCGCTCTGCTGATTTTCCAAGTCTGCGTTGATTCAAGAGAAATGTGTACTGGTTCCAGAATTCTTTTGTGCTTGTTAAGAAGGATCCTTTGTCATCCTTCATGATTTCCCGTGTCCGATGGGCCATACCGACCACTGACAGTCCTCCCGTGAAGCTGACGATCAGCAAGATCAGACAGACAGCCGTCCTGCGCAACCGCCAGGGACCTGCCGGGGAATTTTCAGTTTGTGAGGATCCCAGTTTTGTTGCCTGCACCCCCAGTACCTGAATTACAACTGCCAACAGAATCAGGAGCAGACACGCCGTCACGATTCCCGGCACTGAAACGGTCATTTGCGGCTGGACACGTAGCAAAAAGGGATACCAGCCCAAGAGAAGGTAGATCAGAAATCGGAAGATAAAATACATCCCACCCAGGAAAACCAGAGTCAGGAAGATCATGAAAACAACACCGATCTCAGTCTTTGTTGGTCCTTTCGATTTCTTTGTTTCATTTTCCATTGAGCACATCCTGAGCTTTGGTGGTGGGAAGCACCTTAATGGCGCCGTCGGTGAACAGGATCAGCTGCTGGTCGTCGCCGTAGATGGCCTGCTCGAAGGCGAGAGGTTCTGAAGGGTACGCTTGCTTGTCGCCCGCGACATAGCCGTAGCGGGCCTGCAGCGGGCCGGGCTGCAGCCAGAACTCTTCGGCGAAGGTGGTCTCGTCTGCTTTGCCGGGGAATTTGCCCTGGTGGGTGGCGACATGCATGAAGAGTGCCGACCGCAGTTCACCCAGTTTGCTGCGTCGCTCGTCGAGTGTGGTCCCTGCTGCCAGGGAGGAATCGTCCGGTTGTTTGTCTTCCACGAGTCGATAGGTGCGTCCGCTCTTTTCCCAGGCACCGGGGGTCAGCAGTTCGCGTGCGCCCGAGATCATCGTCAACACAAACAGGAACATCAGCCCCCAGAGCACCGAGACTCCGAGCGCGCCTTTATACGAGATGCGGGGCAGTTTCGGGAAATCTTTCGCCAGCAGATTCCAGCAGAGCTTGAGGATCAGGGCGCTCAGCAGCAGCACCATCAGGAAGAAGGAGATGGACTGCAGACGCAGCTGGGCGATGTCGGTCAGGTCGAGTGAGACGCTGGGCATCCCGGCCTGGACGGGTCCGGTCCAGAAAAAACTGACACAGCCGGCGAGCAGAACAGTGCGAACCATCATGGAAATCAACTCCGCAGAAGTGCAATGAGAAAGGGTCTATTTCCATCATACATAAGTCCACATGATACGCGAGTCTATTCTTTTTGTTGTCGGGCAATTTCGCGGGGGATCGCGATTTCGGGCTTGCCAGACGCGGGACCGCCTGTTGACACTCCCCGGCGCGCGGACTAGCATTGATCCATGATTGCGACTGCAGCGCTGTGCAGTCGTGACATTAGACTCATATTATTCCTTCCGCGTTGACCTGCCCGAGCTTATGTCTGCAGCCGAGAACAGCCCACCCCCCGAGACGAACCCGGAGCCGAACATTCCGGACCGCACTGGTTTGACGCTGCTGATGCTGGTGGCCGTCATTCTGCTGCCGCTGGCGACCTGGTTTGCCTTGCCTCTGGTTCCACCGCTGGGGAGTCTGCCCGAGCTCTACACGGGAGGCACTTCGTATCCGGCGTCCCCCCTACACTTTGATCGCAGCGGGAGTCTGCAGACTGCGAGTGCGGAGGGCTCATCAAAAGAGCTGCCTCTGATTACCAACGTGCAGATTCTTGATTTTGACGGCGATGGAAAAAACGAGATTCTCGCCTGTGATGCCGGCAATAACCGAGTGCTGCTGATCTCGATAGATAATGAGGGAGTCCAGACGACCCGCACGCTGATTGAGGATGTGGCTGCGCCCGCGCATGCGACTGCCGTGGATATTGACGCCGACGGCGATCTGGATCTGGTGATTTCGGTGCTGGGGAACATTCAGCCCGATGATGGAGTCGTGGGCAAAGTCGAGCTGTTTGAACAGACGAAAAACGGTTTTGTCAGACATGTGATTCTGGATGACGTCCGCCGCGTCGCCGATGTGCAGCCTGGTGACTTCGACCAGGATGGCGACCTCGACCTCGCGGTGGCTGTCTTCGGCTACAACCGCGGTGAAGTCCTCTGGCTGGAGAACCAGGGCAACTTTCAGTTTGTGGATCACCTGCTGCATCGGGCGCCGGGTACGATTCATGTTCCCGTGGCGGACTTTGACGGGGACGGCGATCTGGATATCGCGACGATCGTCTCGCAGGAAGAAGAAGAGCTCGTGGCCTTTGAAAATCTGGGGCAGGGAAAATTCAAAACCCGGTCCCTGTGGATGACGCCTAATATGGACCTCGGCAGTGCGGGTCTGATTCACGCCGACCTCGACCAGGATGGCGATCAGGATCTGATTCTCCCCGCGGGCGACAACCTCGAAGACTTCGATGCGTACCCGCAGCCTTACCACGGATGTTACTGGTTTGAGAACACGGGCGACTGGAAGTTTAAGCAGCACCGCATCTCGAATCTGGGAGGTACGTATGCCGGGGATGTGACCGACCTGGACGGCGACGGCGATCTGGATGTCGTGCTGGTGAGCATGACGAACGACTGGTACACGCCGGGGAATGCGAGCCTGGTCTGGCTGGAAAATGATGGTCAGCAGAACTTCAAAAGCTGGCAGATCGACAGTGAGCCGATCCATCTCGTCACGGTTGCGACGGGTGACCTGAACCAGGACGGCCGGCCCGACATCGCCGCTGGTGCGTTGAATATGCGGAAACCCTTTGATCGCATCGGACAGGTTTCGGCCTGGCTGCAACGTGCGGAAGGGGGTCGCTGATGTTATTTCGCGCGTTGATGCTGTTATTGATCGTTGAAGGCACCTGGTGCGGATATCTGTTCTACCAGCGGGCTGCACGACCGGAACCGGTATTGCCCGAAGCGCGGCTGATGGACACTTTGTTTGTAGAGGATGTCGAACCGCTGGTCACGCAGGTTCAGAAAGACAATGCGCCTTACGACTGGATGCAGTTGGGTGAGGCACTGCTGGGCCAGGGATATTACAGTCATGCGGCACTCTGTTTTGAACAGGTTGCCCGGCTGATGCCCGCGAGTCGACTGGCTGAGAGCCGCATCGCATATTGCCTGGAACGGACCGGGCGCACCTCCGAGAGCACCGACAAGTATCTGAGTCTGCTGGAGACCGCAGAAGAAGGACGCGAAGGAGACCGCGAGCGGATGCAGATCCGCTATGAAATCGGTCGCAATTATCTGCGCGAGGAACAGACCGACAAAGCGGAAGCCATGTTCCGTGAGAATCTTGGTTTCCTGCCGGCCCGCTATCAACTGGCCAAACTGTTGATCCGCTCGGACCGCATTGAGGAAGCACTGCCTTTGATTCAGGAATCGTTACAGCGGGTTCCCCAGTCACTCAAATTCCGGGAACTGGAACTGCAGGCATATCGCAGACAAGGTGACATGGACGCGGTCAACCGGAGTGCCCTTGCCCTGGCGCGGGCTCAGCACTCGGTCCCGTTGCATCCGGGTTCCGATTTCATCGAGCCCTATCGAATGCAGTATGGCATCGATCGGCGGGTGGAAGAGTTCAATCAGCGGATTTCGGGAGGCACACTGGATGAGCTGGCGGGCGAACTGGAGCAGCTGATCGCGCTGCTCGATAACCGCCCCACGACCCATTATCCGATCTTCCTGATGCGGCTGGCGGAAGTGAATCTGCAGCGAAAACGTCCCGAGCAGATCGGCAAGACGATTCAGCAGTTGAACGATTTGCAGATCCACAACGCCGAGACCCTGCTCTACCAGGCGCAGTCTCTGGGGATGCAGGACGAGTGGGATCAGGCTGCTGAGCTGGCTCAGCGGGCGGCGCTGCTCACGAAAGATCCGGCCCTGCATCAGCAGATTGCAGTCATCCTGGAACAGGCGGGTCAGGTGGAGCCAAGTACGGCGGCTCGCGCACGGGCCTTGCGGCTCAAGGGGATGCTGGCTTACCGCGAGAATCAGCTCGCAGAGGCGGAAGCCCTGCTCGATCAGTCACTCTCCCTGAACCCCGCAGATGCCCAGGCATGGTATGACCGAGGGCTGATTCGGCTCGCTCTGGGGAACCTGGAAGCCGCCCGGGCTGATTTTCAGGCCTGCCTGGAACGGGAGCCCCGACACGGTCGTGCGCAGCGTCAACTGACGCCGGCCAAGGACAAATAAGCGTAACCTTATATATATCAAGACTTACGTTATATTTTCTACCTGAGAAATGCTGCAGCAGTAGCCAGGTCCCCCTTCTCCTGACAGGTACAAGCCTCCTGCAGTAAACACATTTCTCTTAGGAAGCACTTTCTTTATTAACAAAATTATTGAATTCTTGCAGGCAGTGTGGCTAATATAAAGAAGCGTCTCAAATAATTCCCAATTACATTTCTATTAAATTTGAGGTCATGTCTTTATGAAGAGGAACAGTAGTGTGATCTGCGGCGTTCGCTGGCGTGGATTCACCTTGATCGAACTTCTGGTTGTTATCGCCATCATTGCTATCTTAATTGCCCTTTTGCTGCCAGCCGTACAACAGGCGCGCGAAGCTGCCCGCCGCAGTACCTGTAAAAATAACCTGAAGCAGATGGGCGTTGCCTTTCACAATTATCACGACACACACCGGACCTTCCCTCCCGGCTGGATCGACGGTGATCAGACTGTTGGTGACGCTTCCGAAGCTGCCAACAAGAATGGTCTGGGTTGGGGCACGATGATTCTGCCCTTCATGGATCAGACTCCGCTCTACAACCAGATCGGTACTGAGACCAATGGCTTCACCATGAACTGGCACATCGGCTATACCGGTTCGACATCTATCCCGTCCGCCAAAACCATTATTCCCGCGTATAACTGCCCGTCCGATCCGATGGGTGGCATCAATATCGACAAGGGAAGCTTTGGAAAATCCAACTATGGAACCGAGCGTCTGCTGATGGGCGTCAACAAGAAGCTACAGATCCGAGACTTCCGTGACGGAACCACCAACACGATTCTCGTCGGCGAAGTGACCACGCAGGACGAAACCGGAACGACCGGCAGCTGTGGTGGCGCCGCCTGTGATCAATTTATGGGCAAACTCTGGATCGGTGCCCGGACCGCCTCCTGGGGCTGGGAACGGGGTCTGCAGGCCGAAGACGTCTACTTCATCGGCTACAACGCACCGGATGACTTCATTAACGGTGGTGCCCGCGACCCTGCCGACCGGTTCGCTCTGTCGAGCCCTCACGTAGGCGGCGTACATATCATGCTGGCCGACGGCTCGGTTCGCTTCCTGTCGGAAAATATCGACGTCAACACCTACGAATGGTTGAACGACGAAAGTGACGGAAACGTGCTGGGCGAGTTCTAAGGGACGCCTCCGTCGACGACCACCCGTCACCAATTTCGTGATGTCTACTTTCTTGAGCACAACGGTTTTCAACTGAGAGCCGTTGTGCCTCTTTTACTGCAGCCCGAGCGGGACTGCAGTCGTTCCCAAATTTCTCCTGATTAATCCAGAGTATTTTCAAGATGACAAAACACACGCTGCTGCTGATGTTTGGTTTGACGCTTTCCCTGTTGTTGACCGCCTGTGGTGGTGCCCCCGATGACCAGCCCGAGCTGGGTACGGTTTCGGGTGTAGTAACCATGGATGGCAAACCGCTGCCCAATGCGAATGTGCGGTTCTACCCGGACGCGGGACGTGCGTCTGCTGCCAAAACGGATGACTCGGGTCATTACGAACTGGTTTACATTCGCGACGAAATGGGGGCGATCCCCGGCAAACACAGTGTCAAGATTTCAACCCTCGACGAAGCCAACGATCCGTTCGGCGACCAGGGTAGCGAAACCGTTCCTGATAAATACAACAAAAAAACCACCCTGGAAGCCACCGTTGAACCCGGCGAGAACACGATCAACTTCGACCTGGAATCGAAGTAAGCCTTTTCAACCGAAGGTCGACCGCGATCTCCTGTGGATCTGAAGACAAAAGCCCGCTATCATGATGACAGCGGGCTTTCTTTATTTCGGATGCGAATCATGCAGACTCAGCTGGCTCAAAAACCGTTTTCTCTGGAGCAACTCGTCGTACTCTGCAGAAAAATCCGCGCGGTGCTGCTGCATCCCCAGACTCTGTTACGCGGTCTGATCTATCTGCAGTGTCTGTTGACCCTGTTTCTGTTCTGCCTGTTTCATGGCGGGCTGCGATTCCTGGGTCCTTATGAAACAATGCGACCTCTGCTGCCTGCTCTGGATACCTGTATTTCGCTGGTTCCCATGCTGTGTGTCTGTTTTGGCTTTGCTTTTCTGATATTGTTCGGTTCGATTCAATATCCGGCAGGTCAAGCACGACTCTGCCTGGTATCGTATGCGGTCAACTTTGCTGCGGCGATCTTCTTCTGGTATTTCCTGTACGCCAGCCGAATTCCTGTGCTGTGAGCTCGCAACTCACTCTCCACTGTGGTCTGCGGAATCGAAGGTCATCCATTTGGGCAGTGGGATGGAAGGACTGCGGGCGATGAGCAGCAGGCAGCCGATAACGATCACCAGGATCGGGATTTCGATATTGAAGGTGACGTAGCCGATCTGTCTCAGGACGGAGAGGGTGCTGGCGATGAGGAAGAAGGGGCCGATCAGGACGGAGGACTTGTCGATTCCGCTGACGGCGAGGGAGGTCAGGCCGGTGATCGCCAGGCCGAGAATCCAGATCCAGTTGAGTCCGGGCACGACGTTGAGTGTCGTCAGTAACCAGCCGGTGCCGACGGCGATGATGAGCAGCGGAATGACCAGTGTTTTGCGGTTCGAGGCGGCGATTTCAGCAGCAGGCTGGGTGACTGGCGTATTCATCATTCTGACATCCTGTTCTAAAAGGTTGAAAGTGGCTTGATATCATTCAGGCGGTGTCGCGTCAGGAATCTCACGCGGTTTCGGGAAAAAACTGAGATTTTCCGGGAAACGGCGTTCCGCGTCGATTTGAGGCTCTATTTCAGTGAGGAAACGCACATTGACGCTCCCCCTGACTCAGAATCAGGATAAGACGCTGGTAGCATTTTTAAATGCGAACAGGTACTTGCAAAAGATCGCCTGCCCGGGCTACGTTGTTGAAGACGCCATCCGACTGGGGTTGAATATCGTCTGGTATTCGCAGCTGCCGTGTGTTGCTGGAGGCCTGACGGTTACCTGAGGTGGGAGAGACAGAAGAGGGGTTTAACATCTGCATGAGGATGGTGCACGTCATTCATGAGTGGAATCTGTCAAGAGTGAGGGCAGTCTGCGATGTTTGAACGGTAGACGTGCTTTGTCGAAGGCGGTGGTCCAGGTTTTCTCCCAGTCGGGGTCGGTGCAGTCGGCATAATTTTGATTGTCCTGCCGCAGGAGGATTGTCTGCTGTACCGTGCCCACACTATACAAGGCCAGTTCCAGTTCGCCAGGCTTTTGTTTCCAGACCAGTAACGACAGAGCTAACTGAATCAATTGATCCAGATGATCCAGGCCATCGTCAGGGTAATAAAATTTTTCGAGATCGCACCAGAGAATCAAAGACGAATCGATCCAATACTGCTTTTGAATTTTGGCGCGATGTTCCTCATTCGGAGTGAGCACTGTACACGATAGCCCCGGCTTCACCACAGTGTCGGTCAGCTCAGTGGAACGGTACATCGACTGCTGCTTGATCAGCCAGTTCAAGAGTTCTTCTGGAGTAGAGTCCAGCTTCAACGAGAACGCGTAAATACGAGACAGTCGATCTATGGTTCCAGCTCCACATTACTGATGCCTTCGCGGCCCGGGTCGAAGATGTTGTTCGAGAGATGAATGCCGGTCGCTTTGCGGGCGATGCGGATGGCGTAAACGTAGCGCGGTCCCTGCTCTGTTTTGTCCGGGTGGAAGCGACCGGAATTCTGGACGATGTTCCCCTGGATGATCACGTCGGCCAATGGCGGGTTGTCTGGTTTTTGACCTTCGTCGAGCAGAATCGGATTGCCCTGACTGCCCCAGATCCAGTGGGCGTTGCCGAAGCCGAACTGGGAGATAATATTGTTCGCGATGATCGAACCACCGTCGCCGTTATCGACGTGGGCCGACTCTGAAGGTGATTCCTGACGGGCATCATGAGAGGCGGCGCCTGGCATCAGGCCGATACTCCAGAGATCGTTTTTGATGAACTGGTTGCCGATGATGACCACATTGCGGGAGCCGTGCATCGCTTTCATTCCCACGAAGCAGTTGGAGACGATATTCTGGGCGACGATGACATGGTCGGAATGCAGGTCGATGCCCTGCGCGCCGTTTTCGATTGTATTCCCCAGGATCTGAGTACGATCGCTGGCGGTGGGCGAAGTGACGATGATGGCCGATCCCTGGTGCCAGTTTTTGACCGATTCCCGCTCCCAGGTTTCCTGGCTGGTGAGTGTCCCTTTGGTCTCGTTCTTTTTGACGAACTGGCCGAGCTGGTGTTGCTGCTGGACTTCGGGCGTGGGCAGCAGTTCGGTTTCGGTGATGCGGTTTCCCTGGATCAGGGTGCCTGTGCTGGCGTTGACGACGATGCCAGTACCGTCGATGCAGTGAAAGGCGTAGCCCCAGTCGGGGGACGCGGTGCGGTCGTCGACGGCGATCCGCATGTAGTTGGTGATCGTGCAGTTGCGAATGGTGGCGTTGCGACAGTTGAGCAGATAGAAGACGCCGGAACGGGTGCGATGATTCAGGACTGTGACATTATCGAGTACCAGATCCTGACAGTCGCGGACGTTGATGGCTTCGATGGCGGTCGTCTGTTTGTCCTCCGGTCGAGTGAGAACGAGGTCGCGAAACTGGACGCCCTTTCGATGTTCGACTTCGATGAACGGGGCTGCGGGGTTCGTCTGAATAATGCGTCCCGGACCAAACAGGCCGCTGCCATCACTGCGGATGACCAGTTTTTCCGAGATCTCATAATCGCCGGCAGGGAGGAAAAGCATCCGCCCCGGCTGGGCATCGAGGGCCGCCTGAATCGATTGTCCGGTGGTGACCATTGGAAAGGGCTGGTTGTTTTGTGCCCGGCTGGAGGTGGCAGAGACGAGGAGGCTGAAGAGAAGAAGCGTGGGCATGGTGAGTGAGCGCATGATGGTTCCTGTTTCTGTGATCGAGCGCGGGCACGGTCAGTTGCCTGCTCGCTGCGCTCGGCCCGAATTGCATTCGGGCCCACCCTGGTTTTTGAAACGATGGAATCGATTATAGCTTTCGGCTACGTTGCGGGCGACCACGCAGGGTCGCCCCTACCACGAAAGTGATTGATCAACGTTGAGGGGGCGACGATCAGTCGTCTTTCTTTTTCAGGGCTTCGACGAGTTCGTTGATTTCCATGCTGTTGAGGCGGATTGCGGTTTTCTCCAGCATTTTCTGGTAGTGTTCCCTGCCGCTGATTGAGCTGGGGAAGCCGATGTTCTGGCCGTCCTCTTCGTCGTTATTACAGGTCGCCAGGATTTTGCCGTCGGCATCCAGAATCGCCCACCAGGGAATTCCGCCTTGTGCGCCGGCCCGGATTTTCTTCATGATTTCACTGGAGCCGGTCCAGCGGTGATCCAGCTTGATCCAGATATAGTCGCGCTCCCAGATTTTGCGTTCGCGGTCCAGGTAGAGGGAAAGCAGACGACAGGGTCCGCACCAGGTGGCGGTCTCCTGCACGATGACGCGTTTGTTCTGTTCCTTCGCCTGCTTGAGCGCGGTTTCGAGTAACTCGTTCGCATCGCGGGTCGGGTACTGATTGGCTTTGAGAAACTTGAGCAGCTTCTCTTTACTGACTTTGCCGTCGACAGTGAGCTCTGACTGCGTGATGCGGGCCAACTGTTTGCCGTGCGTGTCTGTGACCAGCAGTTCGAACTGTTGCGGATCGAGTTTGAGGTTCCATTTGTCGGCGAGGGCCTGGGCGGCTGCGCGTTTTTCGCCCGTGTCACTCACGGCCATCACGAGGAAGGGATAGAGCTCTTTGCGAACGTCCTTGACTTCGTAGCGAAGCTGCATCAATTCTTTGACGGCTTTCGATTGGGGATCGCCGAAGAGCAACATGGGATACTGACTGGTGAGGCCGCCCAGGCGTTCGCTTTTTTGATAACGTTCGAGGGGCGTGCCTTTGACGCCGAACGCGGAAGCGATGCGTTCGTCGAGCGTGGGTGGGACATACGGTTTGGGTGGCGGTTGGACTTCGACTTCACCCAGGTCGACCGGCTGGCTGTCTTTCACCTTCACTTCACCGGCGGTACGCCAGGAGATATTGGCGGGATTCTTGTCCCGGCGGATGACCAGCGAGAGATTGTACTTCTGCCCGACGACCAGGTCCTTTAGCTCAAAGCGTCCCACATCATCGGTGGTCACTTTGCCCCCATACGCGGTTCGGAAGGCAGAGAAACGATCTTTGCCCAGATAGACTCTGACGCCGTATTGAAGTTCGCGGCCTTTCAAGGGTTCCCCACTGGCGCCATCAATCAGAGTGCCGAAGGCTGATCCTGAGGGTTGGAGGGGGATGGTCACGGTTTTGTCGTCCGGTCCGATCTCCACGACGCCTGTGAGCGTTTTATCTTTTTTGCGGGCATAGATGACCACCTTGTGGAGTTCACGTTCGACTTCGAACTTCCCTGCTTTGTTGGTCGTGGCCTGCATGTCACGACCTGCGAGACCGTGGCGATAAATGCCGGAGATCGAAGCATCGGGTACGGGCTGGGCTGGATTGCCTGCAACGACTGTGCCGTTCAGGATGCCTTTCTCCGGACGGACGGTATGGAAATTGAATTCTTTTTCGGTCTCTGTGGTTATATCAAACTTCTCGATCTTGTTTTGTGACGGGCCGCGCAGATCGAACTTGCCGGAGCCTACGAACAGTTCGAAGTCGCCGTTTTTATCGGTCGTCGTGCGCCGAACGATCATGGGGCGCACCGATTTCCGGCTCTTCTCCGGGTTCGGCAGATCGACGTCTTTCATATTGTGGGCGGCCTGACCGTACTGGTAGGAGTAGATCGTCTGTCCCTCGACCGGCTGATTGTCTTTGCCGGTCGTGACGCGACCAAAGAGACGGGTGGCGGGGCGGAGCTTAAAATCGAGACTGGTACGGGGCTGGTCCGGCTGGAGGGCGAAGCCGGTTTGGGGTTCTGCGGCCCATTTCTCATTTCCGGCGGTCACGAGGTAAACCATGTTGGGGGCAGCTTCAATGGTATAGTGTCCCTGGTCATCGGTGGTTGTCGTGCCGCGGAAGGAATCGATCATATAGCCTTCTCCGGATGCAGAAATCGGAATGCCTGCCGCCGGGGATCCATCGGGAAGGGAGACCTTGCCCGAGAGGGGGACAAGTTTCTGCAGGCGCATGGTCAGCTTGCCTTTGTCTTTCTCCGGGTCATACATGGTGCGGAGGTGTGCGTATCCCTTCTCGCGGGGCCACATGGTAATGGGTGTCTGTTGCCAGTGCGGGATCCAGTCGAAGTTGACCGTGCCTGACTGATCGGTTTCCGCCTGAATCAGTTTATAGAAAAACGAGAGATTGACATCGCGGGGCTGACCTTCTTTTTTGAGATACCAGGGAGCGACGTTGACGCCGGGCAGCGGCTTACCGGCGGTGTCGACGACTTTGATTGACAGTGGCTGTGTGCCATCCAGGGTCAGGCGAATGGGATGGTCGGGGACCTCCGGCCGTTTAGCCTGCTGATCGTTGTATTGTTCGCGCGAGAGTTCATAAGACCGGTAGTCGAGACCGTGCCCGTCGCTGAAGGCGAAGATGGTTTGAATATCGAGATCCTGAGGAATAAGGTAGGTTGCTTTACCGGTCTGATCGGTCTGTTGCGAACCCCAGCCCCGGTAATTCGCGAGCAGGGCTGTCGTAGCTCCGGGCAGGGGTTTTCCGTCACCATCCACCACTTCCAGGACCAGACGCCGCGGCGGTTTGAGTTGCAGGCGCAGCTTGTCGAGAGAGGGATCCTCTTCGATGGTCTGCCAGGGGAGACGAAAATGTGCCATCTGCTGATCGGGGCCGCTTACCTGGATGGTCTGACCGCGCAAGCGAGCGGACTTGCCTTTGAAGGTGAACCGGCCCCGGGCGTCGGTCTGCGTCTCAATATTGGAGTTGTCGGGAAAGCTCTGGGCTGAGAAATCGATCAAGACCTTAGCGTCGGCGACGGGCTTGTCCTGTGCATCAACGACGGTGCCCTTAATGGTCAGTTCGGTCTCTTCAGCGGGCTCCGCGGCGTGTAACACGACTGGTGTCAGCAGTGTTGATAACAGCAACAGGGAGCAGAGGAATCTGAGGGCGCGATTTTGTGAACGATTGAATGTGCAACGACTGAGCAGCGTTGAATGGACCATGGCAACAGAACTCGCGAGAGAGGAGTAGAGAATGGTTTCTCAGTTCACAATCCCCGGGTGTGCCTGAGCCCGGCTGGTGTGCTGGCCGGCGTGAGTGGTGTCACTGACCGGGGGAATCTGAGACGCTACCCGCGGTTCGTTGCCGACACTTTTGATGATAGCGAATGGGATACAGGGGTTCAAATCTTTTCTGGTGGTTTCGATTTGCTACCACGAAATGCGTGAAAATGAACCTGTTACGATGAAACCGGCGAGCATCACTTAGTCGTACTCAGAATCCTGAAAACTGAAAGCGTGCTGTTTCCTGAGGTCTTTGACTACCACCAATTACGTGCGTGGAAACTAGTTTTTTTGCTACCACGAAAAGCACGAAAGACACGAAAATGGCCTGGTGGCAGACCTGTTTCAGGGTTTGCGGTCTTGTTCTGGTGCAGGTGGTTTGGGGGTGAGTTGGACTGTTAAGGTGCC
This sequence comes from Gimesia sp., assembly GCF_040219335.1. Lineage (NCBI taxonomy): Bacteria > Pseudomonadati > Planctomycetota > Planctomycetia > Planctomycetales > Planctomycetaceae > Gimesia > Gimesia sp. Next base: position 126,390 of record NZ_JAVJSQ010000007.1, read on the forward strand.
CTTGTCTCTGGCTGGATCGTAAGCGATTCGGTGGGGGATGTATTCCCTGTTTTTGACCCAAAAGTAGATTCGCTGTTTCTGCCAGTGGGGAAGCCAGGCGAAGACAGTCGTGCCTGCGTTATCCGTGGTCTGTTCGAGCTGCCGGGTTACGTAGAACATGAGTGGCAGCGGCATGGGCAAAGGCTGGTCTGGTTTCCACACAGACTGCGGCTCAAGACCGATACCAGACAGCGGTTTGCCCTCGGCTGACTCAAGTTTGATTTTGAGGGGTTGGGCGCCTGCGAGCGTTAACCGCAGTGGATGATCGGGAAACTTCGGTGGTTTGGCACCTGGTTTGTATTTGTCTTCCAGTTTCAGACGGTAAGCTCGATAATCGGCCCCGTAGCCTTCGCGGAGGGCGACGGCATATTTCAGATCGACATCCGGGGGGATCTGAAACGTAATCTTTCCTGCACTGTCGGTCTTGCCGATCCCCCAGGTTTTCGTGAGGGCCATGATGCCGGCAAGTGCTGCGGGAACCGGTTTGCCTTTCGCATCGACGACTTCCAGCTCGATGCGCTTCGGTGGTGTTAACTGCAGACGCAGGTCGTTCAATTCAAGTCGTTTCGGTTCCCTTAATGAAGGGCCGGGCAAAGAGAGTTGTGCCATCCTGTTTTGCGAATCCCTGGCCTGCAGGGTCTGTCCCTGAATCTGCCAGAGGTCGTCGGTTAACTTGAAGCGTCCCTGGGCATCGGTGGTGGTCTCGAGGTTGGGCAGGTCTAACTCGAACCAGTCACGCGACTCGATGAAGACCCTGGCCCCGGCGACGGGTTGATTCTGTTGATCGACCACAGTGCCCTGGATCGTCTGCTGGAGGGGAGTTCGCGGGTTGTCGGCGCGACTCTGTAAGGGCGCCAGCAATGTGAGTGACAGGAGGAGTAAGTGCATTGCGAAAGGCGATCTGCCGACGCGGTTCGAGGCACGTAGAAAAACGGTAATGAGCTGAGACATGATGTGTGACGTTTTCAAAAGATGGAACGATGTTTTCAATTCACCCTCCCGGGTGTGCCTGAGCCCGGAGCGATGAGGTGCCGGTATGAGTAGTGTTTATTGGGCAGCGGTCTGGTGTGATGCTGCGGACTGTTCATCTCCGGTCTGTGTGATGATATCGGGTAGAATACGGGGGTGCAATTTTTTTCGTCTTGGCGTGAGGAAAGTTCTGTTGTGATGTTGCGTGGCTCTGTTTTGATTGACTGTGGGTTGTCTGTTGCACGATGCCGTATTGTCATCCGTCTTTACCAAAACGTATTACCGGCAACTAGCGCTTTGCCGCTCACGATGAGGGAGGAGGGAGGCTGTCTGATGTTGTTGCATCATCGTGAAGGGGACAGGAGAGTCAAGACAGAATTTTGTCCTGGTGTGACCGGATTTTGTCCTGATTGGTCCGGGATTTTGTCCTGCTGTGTCCCGGTTCTGTCTCGAATTGCCCTGAACATGGAAGGGCTGATGCACTGTGTAGAGGACAGCAGTGCGAGATGTTCCAGTGAAGAGGGGGTGAAAATGGAGGGTGATTTCGGTGGTGATGAGTCACTGGTGCGACGTGTTCCGGTGATCGCGGACCTGCCTCGCGCGCGAGCCAGAGGGGGAAGAGGATACGTGGTGGCGGGGTGTCGTCAAGAGCAGGTTTGCACCCCAGGTAAACAGCCAGAGCCACTGCCTGAAGTTCAGGAGTGGCTCTGGTGTCTGATGTTGACGAAATCGTTTCTGAATTGGGGTTCAGAATTACTTCTCGTAAGAAGCCTGGTTCAGCTTGGAAGGCTCTGGCGGTACAGCAGGAGTTTCTTCCTGTTGCTGAGGAGCAGCTTCCGGCTGAGCTTCGACGGGAGCACCGGTGGAGTAGTAAACCGGTCCCTGTCCGTAGTAGTTATGACCGCGACAGTGCTTGCAGCCATGTCCGCGGCAGGCACGACAGTCACGTGTGTGGTACATGCTTGGATCTGGTGGCGGCGGAATCATGCCGGCCCGTGGTTGCCAGGTCGGTACACTCTGGTAGTAGAAACCAAGCTGGGTGGTATCGGTGGGCATGTAGATCTGTGGGTAGTTCGCCGGTCCGGTGGGGCCGGGCTGTCCCATGTACTGGTTCGAGTAGTACCGCTGATACTGCACGGGGGTGCGTTGAATCATTTGAGCGGAAGGAGGACACCAGCCATGACCGGGTGAAGTATGACATTTTCTCAGGAAGGCCCAGCCTTCGCGTGAGTTATAATTGCGATAGACGCCATCCCCGTCAAAGCGGTCGGAATAGCCGGGGGGGCAGTTATAGCCGTAGCCACCACCCCGCACGTGATGACCGACCTGCTGGATCTGTCCCGCGCCGGCGGTTGTTTTCTCTTCAGCACTTGCTGTCACAGTATGGAGCATGACGCCGGTTACTGCCAGAATCGCAAGGCTTTGCACGCTTAAGATTTTCATGTGAATCTTCCTGGACCCGATAAAGGCTACTGGGTTTTAAATTACTGAACGATGCGAGAAATGGGAGTAATGCGGCTGGAGGGAACGCCCCATCCGTAGTTGTAAGTCTGACGTACGGTCGGAGCCAGAGGCACAGCCACAGGAACGCCATAGCCCTGAGCACCGTACAGCTGTCCGTCACGACCATCGAAGTAGTAAGGATCGACGGCGTAAGTCATTTTGTAGTGTCCGATAGGAGCACAGCCTTTACCACCGCAGCCGGTGGGAATGAAATAACCGAATTTGCAACGGAAGAATTCGCGAAGCGATCCGCGTTTTCCGATGCCGGCTGAAGTCCGACAGTGCGGACAGTCGCCACCACCCGAGTACGTAGCACCGTTCGAATAGGAGTAGACATGGTTGTGTTTACAACCACATTTATCATTGAGGTAGCCCACCTGCTGGATGGGAGCAGCCTGTTTCTGATTCAGTTTCAGGCCACCGGGCTCACCTGCCTGCAGGCCTTGAGCAGAGAGAACCGTCACGATGCCGGCGACTGCGACGAGCCCTGCGATTTTATAAGTTAACTTGTGCATTTTATAACTTCCTGATCGTATCTCTGAGTGAATGGCTCAGCGTGATAAACGTTTTCCGGTTGCAACAACGCTCCGTGAGAGGCCGTTATCTCACCATAGGAGGAATGAACTTGGGGAAAAATCCGAAATCTGATTTGTACTTCACGTTGACGCGGGTACCTTCGAGTTCCCAGCGTTCGTGGGAACGCATACCGAAGGGAGTCCAGATCCAGCCCCCTTTAACGTTGTAGAAGTAAGGGCCATACATGGCGTTGTACTCATGCGGATAGAGCATCTCATGCGGAGAGAACGCCTGGTTGGTGATAATGGTCCGTCCGACGTAATCGGGAATCCCCGGTTTGGGACTGGGATACATGGGAGCTCCCAGCTGCGGGTATCCGGGCAGGACGTTCATGCCGGCCATTGAAGGCATGGGCTGAGCGGCCTTGTAATGTTTATGATCTTTGAAATGTCCGTGGCTGATGGGTCGCGCCTGGACGGCATTGTCAAAGGGAGCCGGTGTGGAGGTAATGATCCGCGGCTGATTGCTGACCTGCTGAATCGGACCGTATCCCGAGGCACGACGTCCGAGCGTCGGACGCTTGACGAACACTTTCTGGCTGGACTGCTGGGGAGCTGCCTGCTGTTCGTGAGCGACCTGCTTAACGTCAGCCGTCTGATCCTTGGATCGGCTGAATGTTCTTTTGAACCAGCTGACCGGATTATATTTTGACGTACTCGACTGGACTTCCTGCTGCACAACGGCATTATTGACCGCACCTGGCTCAGCAGCATGTAGTGCCGGCGCCATCAGAATAAACGCCGGTAACAGTCCTGTGAGCAGGGTTACCTTCAGACTCGTCTGAGCCATAACAATCCCTCCCTGGATTTTATTGTGGTTAATCCACCAATGAGACTGCGGCGAAGGCTCGTCGGACCTCCGTCAGTCAATTATAATGTTCAAATGTTTTGTGTCTGAACCGGTACTGGTTCCCCGTTGTGGCTGAGTCATGTCACAAAGACCGCAACGAGCCCCGAAATAGATGAATTTTCAGTTTTCAGAGTTCCGGTCAATTTTGTATGTTTCAATCGCCAGATTGCGACCCTCTCGAAAAGAAAGCCACTAGTCCAAATTTCGGCTGGCAGGAATCGTCGGAATGAGTCATTTTGTAACTACGATGACGATTCGTCCTATTTTCCCGAATTATTGTCTATTTAACGGGTTACGAGTGGCCTTATCTGTTCAATAATCGTTTCAACAGATACAATCCTCAATGTTTTCACAAACAGAAAATTCGACACATTTTTCTTAAACTACCAGCGGGGAATGACCCGAATTCTGAATAATAAGCCCATCTGAGATCGATAACCTGATGGTCGTCTGCTGACCTTCAGTCAGGACGGGTAATCGAAGTTTTTGGAGAGAGTCTTGGCGAAACGAAAATCAGCCAGTAACGGCGCAGAGAATGGCACCAACGGAAACGCCAGCGTTGAAACGGACCGTATTGAATATGTTCCCATCAGTGAGGTCACGCGACGACGCTATCTGAACTACGCGATGTCAGTCATCACTTCCCGGGCGTTGCCTGATGTCCGGGACGGTCTGAAGCCGGTACAACGCCGCATTTTGTATGTGATGTACCACGACTTGCGACTGGTGGCCAATGCGAAGCCCCGTAAGTGTGCCAAAATCTGTGGTGATACCACGGGTAACTACCATCCTCACGGTGACGCTTCCGTGTACGATGCCCTGGTTCGTCTGGCTCAGGACTTCAACCTGAGGAACCCTCTGGTCAATGGTCAGGGGAACTTCGGTTCGATTATGGGTCTGCCGGCCGCTGCTGCCCGTTATACGGAAGCCCGTCTGACCGGCATCGCAGAGCATCTGATGAATGAGCTGCGATATCAGACCGTCGAAATGCGTCCCAACTATGATGGTACCCGCAATGAGCCGGTTGTCCTGCCGGCCCGCTTCCCAAACCTGCTGGTTAACGGAGTACACGGGATCGCCGTCGGGATGGCAACGAACATTCCGCCTCACAATCTGGGCGAAGTAGTCAAAGCCTGCACGCATCTGATCCATCATCCCGATGCGACCGTGGCCCAATTAATGAAATACATTAAAGGTCCCGACTTCCCGCTGGGAGGTCGGATCGTCACGGACAAACGCTCTCTCACCAATGTCTATAAGGATGGCCGCGGACCGATCAAGATCCGGGGCGAGTGGAAGATCGATACAGACAAAAAAGCCAGTTCGAAAAATGCCCAGCGACTGATCGTTTATTCGGTACCTTATGCCGTCGAAACCGGATCTCTGCTGTCGGAAATCGGGGGCATTGTCGAATCGCGGAAGCTGCCCCAACTGCTGGATGTCGCTGACGAAACGGATGACAAGAACGGTCTGAAGATCGTCCTGGAGATCAAGCCGGATGCCGACCCTGAAACGGTAATGGCCTTCCTGTACAAGCACACGCACCTGGAACAGAACTTCGCCGTCAACCTGACCTGCCTGGTTCCCGATGATTCTGATGTACTGATCCCCCACCGTTGCGATCTGCGGGAGATGTTACAGTACTTCCTGGACTTCCGTTTCATTACGGTCCGCCGCCGCTTCGAATATCAGCTGGAACAGCTGGAACGCCGGATCCATATTCTGGAAGGTTTCGAAATCATCTTCAACGGGCTGGATAAAGCCCTGAAACTGATTCGTGCCAGTAACGGGAAACAGGATGCCGCTCAGAAGCTGATGGCCGAATTTCCGCTGGATGAAATCCAGACCATGGCCATTCTGGAGCTGCAGCTGTACCGCATCTCGAAACTTGAAATCAATACGATCCGCGAGGAACTGGAAGAGAAACGGGCCGAAGCGGACCGGATTCGCAAGATCCTGGCTTCCGACAAACGACTCTGGAAGGTCGTGGAAACCGAACTGAAGGAACTGGGCGAGGAATTCCCCGAGAAACGCCAGACGAAGCTGGGTTCTTCGGACGAAATTACCGAGTTCGATCCGCAGGCGTATATCGTCAAAGAAAACACGAACGTAGTGGTCACCCGCGAGGGATGGATCAAGCGCGTCGGACGGCTGCAGACCAAAGGCGATACCAGAGAGCTCGCCAAAACGCGTGTCCGCGAGGGAGACAGCGTGCTGGATGTCGCACCGGGAAGCACCCTGGATCATGTGGTGTTCTTCTCCAGTGATGGTGTCGCCTATACGCTGCCGATCGAGCAGGTTCCGGCTTCCTCGGGTTACGGCGAGCCGCTTTCAAAACATGCCCGCATGGGGGATGGGGCGAGCCTGGTGGCTGCGATTACCACAGACGCCCGGTTCACACCGGAAGATAAAGCGACGAAGAAAGAGCCGATTCCTACGCCGCACCTGCTGATCGTCACCGAAAAGGGGCAGATCATGCGGATTTCGTTCAGCCTGTTCCGCCAGGCATCGACGAAAGCGGGCCGTAAATTCTGTCGGCTCGGAAAAGACGACCGGGTGGTCTATGCCGGCCTGGTGGATGAGGCGGAAACGATGTTTATCGCAACCAAAGATGCCCGTGTGTTACACTGTGAGATCGAAGAAGCAGCTCTGCTCTCGAATCCCGGTAAAGGGGTTAAAGGGATCAAGCTGGAAAAAGGGGACTCCGTCATGGGTGCCCTGCAGCTCACTCGACCCAGCGACTGTCTGCGGGTCATCAATACCAGTGGCAAGAAAATGACGTTCGGGCAGATGAAGTACGGCGTCACGTCTCGCGGCGGTAAAGGGGTCAAAACCAGCCAGCGGAGCGGGTTCGCCGAGATCCTCTATCCGCCTATCGAAGTGGTGGACTGGGACGAGATCGAACAGGAATAAGCCTGCAGTGGGGCGACGTTCCCTTCGCGAGCAGACAAACAATTCAGTTACAAGTTCATTGAGAAAAGACGACCAGTAAAATTATGGCAACGGCAGCAAAATCATCTGACGCTAAAAAATACTCCGCTGATGACATCGAAGTTCTGGAGGGGCTTGAAGCGGTCCGCAGACGTCCTTCGATGTATATCGGGGGTGTAGACATTCGCGGACTGCACCACCTGCTCTGGGAAATCGTGGACAACTCGGTCGACGAATACCTGGCCAATGAAGCGGACACGATTGTGGTCACGCTGCATAAAGATGGTGCGTCGTGCAGTGTCAAAGACAACGGTCGTGGGATTCCGGTCGACAAGCACTCCAAGACCAAGAAGTCGGCACTGGAACTGATTCTGACGACCCTGCATGCCGGGGGGAAATTCTCGGACAAGAACTACGCCCGCAGCGGTGGTCTGCATGGCGTGGGTTCATCAGTAGTTAACGCGCTGTCTTCCGAGATGGTAGCGACCGTCTACCGGGACGGACACCAGTATGTGCAGCGTTATAAGAAGGGCAAGCCGACGACACCGGTAAAGAAGGTTAAACCATTCCGCGGGCACGGTACGGAAATCCATTTCCGCCCCGATGATAGCATTTTCCGCCGCGTACACTTCAACGCCGATACGATCCGCCAGCACCTGGAAGACATCGCCTTCATTCATGGCGGGCTGAAAATTACGTTCCGGGATGAAGTCAAAAAAGAGACACACGAACTGTCACATCCGGAAGGGATTCGTGGCTATCTGGACAAGCTGGCAACCGAACAGCAGAAGAAACCGGTTCACGAACAGCTGTTTTACGCGGAAAAAGAAGACGAACATATTCGCGTGGAACTGGCCCTGAGATGGACCGACGCAACCGATGAGCAGATTCGCAGCTATGTGAACGGTATCCGCACCCATGCCGGGGGAACACACGAAAGCGGCCTGCGCTCGGGGATCGCCAAGGCGGTCAAGAATTATATGGACGTGCATAACATCAAGCACAAGGGACTCCAGATTTCGACGGACGACATCCGCGAAGGCGTGCTCTGTCTGATCTCGGTGTTCCATAACGATCCAATGTTCCAGGGGCAGACCAAAGAGAAGCTGAATAACCCTGAGGTCAGCGGCTTCGTCGAAGGGATTGTCCGCCCGCTTCTGGAAACCTGGTTGAACAATAACCCTTCAATCGCCGACGCGGTTGTGGGACGCATCGTTCTGGCGGCGCGGGCCCGGATGGCCAGCCGCGATGCCCAGAAAGAAGTCAGACGCAAAACACCTTCCAACCGCAAGTCGACCCTGCCGGGCAAACTGCTGGACTGCCGGTCCAACAAGCCGGAAGAGTCGGAACTGTTCCTTGTCGAAGGTCTGTCCGCCGGTGGTACCGCAGCGATGGGGCGTGACAGCCGCATTCAGGCCGTGCTTCCCTTACGCGGTAAGGTACTCAATACCGAATCGCTGGCCGTCTCCAAAATCATGGGGAACCAGGAAATCAAAGACCTGGTCGAAACACTGGGAACCGGCATTGGTGCGAACTTCGATATTCGCAACCTGCGTTACAACCGAATCATCCTCCTGATGGATGCTGACAGCGACGGTTACCACATCAGCACACTGCTGCTGACTTTCTTCTTCCGGCACATGATGGAATTGATTCGACAGGGCAAACTGTTCCTGGCTCAGCCGCCGTTGTACTGCATCAGTGTGGGGAACGAAAAATATTACGCCCAGGATGATGTGCAGAAAGAAGAGATCATCGAGTCTCTGCCGGCGAATCGTAAATACGAAATCGGCCGCTTCAAAGGTCTGGGTGAGATGACCGCGAAGGAACTGAAAGAGACGACCCTGGATCCCAAGAAGCGGGTGCTCCTGAAAGTCGATATCGACAGTCAGCTGGACGCCGACGCAACGTTCTCCCAGCTGTTCGGTAAAGACGCCAGCCAGCGGTATGATCTGATTATGGAAGAGGCGATTGAAGCCGACGACATCGATTACTGATCGAAAGTCTGTGATCCGGCCTTGATCACTTCGCGCCCCTGCCGATACTTCAGATCGGTCTCAAGAGGATTTGTCATCCCGGTTCAGCAGTTACGCGTTGAGCATCGCGCACAAAAAACGGGAGGCGAACCAGATGATTCGCCTCCCGACTTAAATTCAACTCAGTGGAAAACCGAGGGTTTATTTAACCGAAGCGGTTTTCTCAACTGGTGGTGGCAGTTCTGTCTCGTTTTTCTCCACAGTCAGGTCGTTACCGATGGTCAGGGTCAACCAGCCATCGTTGGCAACAATGTCTTTGATGTGCAGATAGACGGTCCGGTTTTCCAGTTTGGCTTTAATCTGTGCGTCTTCAACACGATCCGGAAATGCCTTTTCCATTTTGTTGCGAACCACGCCAGAGCGGGCGATCTGAGAAGCAACGCTCTTGGGCCGTTCAACGGGAGACGATTTGATGGTTCCCCGTGTGATGGAAATCTTGTTGCCTTCAACTTTGAAGCTGAGAGGTACAGTGATTTCCTGAGTCGGAACGGCGGTTTCGCCTTTCTGCTCAAACCCACAGCGTAAAATCAGGTTGAGTGTGTTATCACTGATCTTAACCCGGATCGGATCATGATCATCGAATGCCAGAATGTTGGGACCTTTGTCAGGATCTACAGGTGGACGCTGCAGTTTGACCTTGCGGCCCAGAACGTCGGCGATCGATTTTTCAAACTCGGTGATCAGATCCTGATCGGAGATTTTCCGGCCTTCCAGGTTCATCCGGGAGAGGCTGTTGTTCATCAGCGATTCGTGCATCTGCAGGACAACGCTCTCGTCAGAAGCGATCGAGAGTGGCGGCGAGTTAGCGGCCAGTTCTCCGGTATCCATCAGACGGGTGCGGACATAAAGATGAGTATCGGTAGACGCATAGCTGCGGGCAGACGGGAACAGGCCGTTGTCACGCAGACGCTTGTTGAACTTCTGACCGACTTCCTCATTGGCTTTCGTGATGCGTTCGTCAACTTCTTCATCGAAGCGGGGACGAACCCGATCGCGAACACGCTGAGCAGCGATGGCTTCAGCTTCAGGACGCAGTTCTTCAGTGCGGCGGTAGGCCATTTTGCGTCCCAGGCCAGCCAGCAGCGGGATGCCATCCAGCTTGGTGGAAGCACCCACGGTGGTGTTATTGGCCTGCACATCAACCCAGGCGGGATGTGTTGTGAACAGGTCGCCGTCGAAGTTGATATCTTTTGCACCCCAGAACTGGTGGTGACCAGAGGTGTAGATCGTAGCCTGGCTGGTCTGACCGGAGGTTTCACTGTTGGTGACACCGTTCAGAGTCAGAGCGAACCGCAGGGTCGCATCGCTGGGTTGGAAGTCGACGCCAACTTCAGTGGTCGTTGCCTGGTTTCCGGTAACATAAGCACCGAGGATACAGTCAACAACAGGACCGGTTTCGCAGGTGCTGTCTTTGATCAGACGATTCATGAAGTCTTCAGCAACCATAACCCGCAGGTTGTAGTTGAAGTAGTTATTCCGCAGAGCAGTTGTCAGCGGCTCCAAACCACCTTCCAGTTCCTCACGCAGCAGAGCGTATGCTTTACGGGCTTCGAAAGCGTACTTGCTGTTCTGGGTGACTTCGTATTCTTCCAGATTTTCAACCAGGGCAGCGAGTTCTTCGCGAATCTTGCCTTTGTTGATCTGGGTTTTGCCTGGCTTGGCTTCTGCCAGGAAAGCGTTGATCGATTTTTCCAGGTCTTTGAACTGAGCACGGTTGAAGAACTTCCGCTGTTCGGCATCTTCAAGAGCTCCCCGGTTCTGGAATTTGTTTTTCAGAGCCTTGAGCAGATCCATCAGTTCGACTTCGGAGTAGCTGTTTTTCAGCTCTTTCTGCAACTGGTTCAGCTGCAGGTAGTCGACCCAGCCATTTCCATTCTGCAGGGTGCCCAGGTATTTTTTGAGTGCTGTAGCAGCAGCTGCAACCTGGTTCTGTTTGGCTTTCATCTGGGCTGCTTTGATCGTTCCGATGTTGACGTTCAAAGTTTTCAGAGCGGCATCAGCGATATCAACGCGACGCTGCAGGCTGCTGGCGTATTCCCCCAGGGCCGGCTGACCCTTGGCTTCGTCGATCTTCGCCTGCAGGCTCTTCAGAGTTGCCTGCTGCTGTGCCACGGGCAGATCCGATTCGTAGAGTTTTACAAGCAGGTCAGAAACCTGTGTGCTCCACTTGGCCCATTTTCCCTCGAGACCTTCGGGGGCCTCGGAAATTCCTTCAGGAACTTCGGCTGGCAAGATGCCTTGCAGTCCGACATCCGCTTTTTCTGGCTTCTTATCTTCAACAGCCAGAGTGGTTGTGACAACCAGCGCGAGGCTGGCGATACCCAGTACAGCAAAACTGACCATACCATAATAAAGCGAGCTTTTTCTGGCTGGCTTGAATTCCTTGAGAAGCATGTCTGATCGCACTCCATCGGCAAAAGGACTCGAATCACGGTGGCCACCGTTAAACGGAAACAGGGCCTGTCAGGCCCGCGTTCTCTCATGTGGTGGTGGAAACTACCGTTGTAAAATAATTTATCGTCATTTATCCGGTCGGGAGTGTGTTGAATTCCTACATCCCAACCGGCATTCAACTAATCCAGCTTCATAACCTGCAAAACCCTGTCTGGAAGTAATTTCCAGAAATAGAATGTTCCGCAGATCGAAATCTGGCGTTTTTTATTGGAGCGAATTTGAGCCGAAAACTCCGAGCAAACCTCCCAGACCCTGAAATCGATAGAGTCTGAGGTTGATTCTGCTTTAACTCTGGAGAGATCCAGATCATCATTCCATCTTAGCGCAGTCTAGTAGACCCGCAAATATTGTGCAATCAACCAAAGCACCTTGAACTCACAACATTAACAAAACGTACGAAAGTTCACTATTATTTCCCATTCTGGTTTGATTTCTCAAGTCTTTTTTGCTTTTGATGTCAAATTGCTCTCGAAACAGACTCTTTCTCAGTACGAAAACTGGGAATCCCTGACGGTTCGATTTGGAATTTGAGCCCCCTGCCCTTACATTGATGATTTCAGAAACGGAACCATTCAGCTTCGCTTGAAAAGGATTTTGACTTGGATTTTCAGCAGGTCCTCACACCGGAACAATACGCCGCCGTCAGCCATCACCAGGGACCACTGCTGGTACTGGCTGGACCCGGTTCGGGAAAGACGCGCGTGATTACTCACCGGATTGCCTCGCTGATCCAGGCAGGCGTGCCCGCGAATCAGATACTGGGGATTACCTTCACCAATAAAGCCTCGGATGAAATGGGCGAACGGGTTCAGCAGCTGATCCCCGGTATCCGCGTGGAGATCTCGACCTTCCATAAATTCTGCGTCCGCATTCTGAGACGGTACGGCAGAGCCGTTGGTCTCGACAGTAACTTTTCGATTTTTGACACGACCGATCAGCAACAGTTGATTCGCCACGTGCTCAATGAACTGGACATCGACACGGTAGCCTACAATCCCTCGACCATCGCAGGCATGATCAGCCGTGCAAAGAATGACCTGATCACCGCAGAGCGATATGCGGAAGCGTTTCAGGAATCGATCGGCGATCATTTGCAGGCGGTGGCCGCGCGGGTCTACCCCGTCTATCAACGACTGCTGCTCGAATCGAACGCCGTCGACTTTGATGATCTGCTGCTGCACGTCGCCAGCCTGCTCAAAGGTTCGCCCGAACTGCGAGCCACGCTCGACGAACGTTATCAATACATTCTGGTGGACGAGTATCAGGATACCAACCTGGCGCAATACCAGATTGTGATGGGACTCTCGCTGAACACACGTAATCTGTGTGTCACCGGCGATCCCGATCAGTCCATCTATGGCTGGCGTGGTGCCAAGATCGAGAACATTCTGCAGTTCGAACGCGACTTCCCGGACTGCCAGACGATTCGGCTCGAGCAGAACTTTCGCAGTACGAAAGAAATTCTGCGCGTCGCCGACAGCCTGATTGTGCACAACCAGCGACGAAAAGCCAAAACGCTGTTCACCGAGAACCCGGAGGGAACGCCGGTCGAACTGCTCACCTATAACGACGAGCGACAGGAGGCGGAAGAGATCGCCCTGCATATCCGCCGTGCAGTCGACCGGGGTGAATACGACTATACCGACTTCGCCATCTTTTACCGCGTGAACTCACTCTCCCGCGAGCTGGAACTGGCACTGGCCCGACATAAAATTCCCTACCAGCTTGCAGGCAGCGTCGCGTTTTACGAACGGACGGAAGTCAAAGACCTGTTGTCGTACCTCAAGCTGATTAACAATCCGGATGACCGCGTGGCGTTTGGCCGGATCGTAAATAAGCCGCTACGGGGGATCGGTAAAACCACACAGAGAAAACTCATCCGCTGGGCCGACGAGAAAGGAATCAGCCTGCTCGAAGCCGCGCACCAGGCCGCAGACTGCTCGACGCTGTCCAAGCGCGCCGCGACGATGGTCGCCCGGTTCGCCAAAATGATCTCCGGATTTTCACTGGCCGACACCGGGTCTGTGGCCCAGCTGATGGAAGTGGTCATCGACAGCACACGGATGATCGACAGCTGGAAAGAGAGTCCGGATGAAGACGATCAGCAGCGGATCGCCAACGTGAACGAGCTGGTCTCCACCGCCCGGAAGTACGATCAGATCTTTGGTGACGAGACGACGCTGGAGGGGTTCCTCGAAGTCAGCACCCTCGCCAGTGCCACCGATCAGCTGGATGCGGAATCAGGTCAGGTGACACTGATGACGCTGCACGCCGCGAAGGGGCTGGAGTACCCAGTGGTCTTTATTATCGGCGTCGAACAGAATCTGATTCCTCACGAGCGGGTGCTTCGCGAAGAGCTCCGTGATGGTCTGGAAGAGGAACGACGGCTGTTCTTTGTGGGCATCACCCGGGCCGAACAGAGTCTGTACCTGACACAGACACGCGAACGCTCGCTGCGCGGGCGTCCCTGGCGGACGATTACCAGTGACTTCCTGAAAGAGATCGATGTCGAAGTCAAAGACATGACCGATTTCCTGGGAGAGCACCGCTCGCATTTCGATGATTTCGTCGAGTCCGTTAAACGGGGTGAGGTCGACACCGAGGCACTGAAAGCGGCGACTCCCCAGAAAAAGCCTCTGCTGATGACCGGGGCTGACCTGCTGAAGCAAACCCCCGAAGCAGCCGAACTCCCGCAGGGATTCTCGGTGGGCATGCGGGTGCGTCATCCGCGGTACGGAGTCGGTACCGTCATGGGTATCAGCGGTTTTGCCCGTAAACGCATGGTGACAGTCCTCTTCGACGAGATGGAAGAGGGGCAGACCTTCGTTGCCGCCCACTGTCCGCTACAACCGTTGGGACTGCGATAACCGGCCCCGCGTTCATGGCATCTGATGTTTCCTTCCGATAAAGCCTCTGGTCCCCGCTGCGCCGTCTGTTAAACATGAAGTAGCAGACAGTGACATCCGCGCAGCAGCGACGTTGGACTCATCTGAAGCGAAGGACTTGCATGCCTCCCCGAAAGCGACCGCCGGCAAATTCAAAATTCCAGGTTCGCAAACCGGCCGATCCCGGCGTGCATCTGGAACCGTTCCTGAATTACCTGGAAGCCGAATGTGGAATGGCGGCCAACACCGTCTCTGCCTATCGCTCCGATATCACACAGTTTCTGGACTGGTACCGCGGTCAGCCCTCCCGCCCCTTGAGCCAGGTCGACCTGAAGTTTCTGAGCGGGTATCTGCAACACCTCAACAAACGCCGACTGGCCGCGACGACTGTTTCGCGACACCTGGTGACGATCAAGCTGTTTTTCCGCTACCTCGTCCTGGAAGGAATTCTCGCGGAGAGTGTCGCTGATCTCTTGAATTCCCCCAAGCTCTGGAAGTATCTGCCGAAGGTCCTGAGCCCTGAGAAAGTAAACGAACTGTTGATGGCTCCCTGCAATGCCGATCGGTATCCGCTCCGCGACCGAGCGATTCTGGCGATGATGTATGCCACCGGCTGTCGCGTGAGTGAGATTGTGAATCTCCCGCTGGACTCCGTCAAACTGGCGGAAGGCTATGCACGCTGCGTAGGTAAAGGGAACAAGGAACGCATGGTTTCACTGAACCCGGTTGCGGTGGCGGCCGTCGAAGCCTACCTCAAGTATGAGCGTCCCGATCTTACCCGACGCAACCCGGCAGAGCAGGCGCTGTTCCTGGGTCGAGGCGGTAAACAGCTCTCCCGGATCATGGTCTGGAACATCGTCAAGAAAAACGCGGCTCGGGTTGGTTGCAGTAAAGAGGTTAGCCCGCATACGCTCCGGCACAGTTTCGCGACCCACATGATGGCCGGTGGTGCCGAGATCCGCGCGCTGCAGGAACTGCTGGGACACGCGAATATCCGCACGACCCAGATTTATACCCACGTGGATCACAGTCGCCTCAAAGCGGTACACCAGATGTATCATCCCCGCGGCTGATTCGCGTGGTGGGTTAAAACGCTTTTTTCATCAGCTTTCCATCCGCGCGATTCCCCAGCTGATGCAACAGCGGCGCGTCGATACTCTCTGAAATGAACTGCACCCTGCCATCTCCAAAGCCGAAATGGGCGCCCCCCACATGATAGCTGCCAAAGCCCCCCATCTTCAGTAGCATGTCACCCTTGTCTTTCTCAGAATCAACATCCGAATCCGGCTCCAACCCGGGTGGCTGGCTGGAGCTGTTGTCTCTCCCCGGTTTGTCCCGATTGATAGAGCTTGTATTCCGTAATGTTGCGGAGGTGCCGGATAACCACCCCAGATTGTCTTTGGTATAGAAGTGTTCGCCGACAAAAATCGTGTTGGAACTGCCGTCTGTAATCTGGTCATAACGAATACTGCTGTTGAGAAACATCACGCCGTTATTCTCGCTGTCCAGCGGTGCTTCAGTACCGTTGTAACAGGCACCGTAGTTGGTCTGAAACAATGGGACGCCTTCTTCGGAACTCGCGTACGTGTAATAGTTCATCGGGTCGGAGGGACAGTGCAAAACGACCATCTGCACTTCCCGAACGTCCTTGTTGGCGGGAGCATACACACTCTGCTTGAAATCGATGTGCTCGAACACAGACGGCTGATCCAGATAGGGCATCAGCCCTGACAGCCAGTTCATGTGATACCCCTTGGGTTCGTTTTTGATGGGCCCGGTATCGTTATAGACACCCGCCGGCAGCATTTCGTACGCCATCTCGTAATTCTGCAGCGCCAGGCTGATCTGGACGAGGTTGTTCTTGCAGGTAACCCGTCGCGCTGCTTCACGCGCCTGCTGAACCGCAGGCAGGAGCAGTGCGATTAAAATCGCGATAATGGCGATGACCACCAGGAGCTCAATCAAGGTGAAGCCAGGTCGTCGCCGTTCACGGGCGCTGCGAAATCTGAAAGGAACTTCGTTCTTCATTTCAATTCCCCGGATTGTAGTTTCAATGATGTTCTATAAAGCATGATTTATGACATTCGATTCAAAATAAAAGTAACGCTTATAATATGATTTTTCGGGTCCGGGTGACGCTGAACGTTTCGTTTTCCGGATAGCGGATACGGGCTTCAATCGACAGCCGATCTGTTTTCTCCGCCGGCTTGAGCTGAATGACAGCAGAAGCAGCATAGCGGGTCCCCAGATCTTCCGGCCTGATTTCCCAGACCTCGCCTTTATAGTTTGGATTTTTCAATCGCTGTTCGACGGCCCGCTCCAGGGCTGACTCAGCCAGCCATTCTGCCTGAACGCGTAACTGCTCGCGGATGACCTGCCTGCGCTGCATCAGGGCGGACTTTAATAAGGAAGCCAGCAGCATGGTGACGATCAGCAGACAGACCATCACCAGAATCAGGACCGCACCGTTACGGTTCGCCTGCCGGTTCTGTAAAGTCTGTCGATTGATTATTCTCTGCATGAGTTTGGCCCTGTCAGTTCGTCTGGTTTGTTTCTTTTTCCGATTGCTCGAAAGAAATTTGTGTCAGCCGATAATCACGGCCAATTGTAGAAAGCACGGCAAGCTCGTGAGCGGCTCGAAGGCGACTTTCCGGCGTGTTCCCGCTCTCCTGTTCCGGCAGGACCGGGGAACCGGGTTCCCGGATACTGATGCCTGCCTGATTCAACCGCTGCTGCTGGATAAAATGCGCCTCGCTTCCCGCGGGAACATAGAACATATCTTCGTGAAGAACTTTCCCTTCCCGGCTGACTACGCGATCGATGCGGAACTCATCAATCCGCCAGGTAATCTGTTCCCCATCCGGCTTCTGGATAACCAGTGTTTTCGGGTTGGCCACTTTCTCCGGTTCCAGCTGCACTGATTCTGCAGCATGAATATCGTCACGGAACAGTCTTGAGAAACGCTGGAAAGAGGCCCCCAGCCAGACCGCCTCACTCGATTCCCGCTCGGCCCGCATGATGGTATGCAGCGTGGTCATGCTGAGCCCCATGAGCACAGTCGCAATCGCCATGGCCACGACGACTTCCACCAGAGATATTCCGGGCGGAATGCCATGCTGCCTGATCGAGATCATAAATCCACGTCGTCGCATTACTGCTTACCCTTTGGGGAGACCCAGGAAGTTAAGCGTACCGGCTGCTGGATGAGACCACGCTGATCACGCCAGCCCAGCTGAATCTGAATTTTTTTCATCAGCGGTAAATCTTTCGTCTCCTGGATGCGAATCCTCAGGTCGGCGTCAGGGAGTTGCTTCAAGGCACTCTCCGAGAGTGCGAACTTGTCGACTGTCGACTGCGTCATCTCCGGAAATGGCAGGGCCGCGGTCCGTTCCATCAGGTTTTCCACTTCGACCAGCGCGACCTGTCTCTGCTCGGACTGTTTCTGTTCGCGATGGACCCAGTAAATCGAAGGCACCACAATCATGAAGACGGTCGTCAGTAGAACTCCCGAGACCATCATTTCAATCAACGTGAATCCCCGACGCCTACGCAGCTTCGGCCGAGTCACCGCTGAGAAATCCTGTTTCTGTCGATACTGTATTCGCACTATGCAACCCATGCCCGTGGGATTACGCCAGGTGATGAACCAGGCTGATCAATGGTAAAAATAAACCAATCACTATGATTCCAACCAGGGCTCCCAGCCCTACAATAAACGCTGGTTCCAGATATTCGCGTACCAGCATCATCCGATAATTAATTCGCCGCTCGATGCTTTTCGCGATCGCCTTCAATGCCCAGCTCAGGTTTCCCGCCCGCTGGGCTGACTGCAGCAGCCGCACCTCACTAGGCGTTAACAGACTAAAATCATGCAGGGCCGTCCAGCAGTCGTTGCCTTTGTGAACATCCTGCAGAATTGCTTCAAACCGTTCTGCCAGCAGTCGGTTATTCGAAGTATGTGCCAGGGTCTCGAACGCCCCCATTAAAGGGCGCCCCGATTCAGTCGTGACGTGCAGGAACCGAAGCACATCCGGCGCCCTGCCCCGCGGATAGAGCAGGCCATAGACAAACGCAGGACGCCAGCCGTTCTCCAGAAAGCCGCGGCGCGTCAGTATTTTCTGCATGATCCACAACATTAAAATCGCAACAGGCAGAACATAGAAATATTCGATGACAAAATCATTGGCTTCAATAATTTTCAGCGTCAGGCCCGGCAGTTCTACTTCAAAATCATGAAAGATTTTTTTGAATTTAGGGATGATCCAATAGCCGATAAATAGCAGGTTCAGCGCGACAACCAGGAAGACCGCCAGAATATAAAGCAGAACGCCTGCACGGCTCCGCACCTGCTCAGTCCGTTCCGCCATGCAGACTTCTGAAGCCAGCGAAAGCGCCGAGGGCAGCGTGCCCGATTCTGCTCCTGCTTTCACCAGAAAAAACGCATTCGCTGGCAACAGGTCCGGCACCTTATCGATGGCATCCGCCAGGGGAACCCCACTGCGGAGCAAATCCACGAGACGGGAAATCTGCAGTCTCCAGCGGCCGTGCACGTCTTTTTCGAAGGTCTCAAGCACGTCGATCAACGACAGCTGTTTCTCTGTCGCCACAGCCAGAATTCTCAAGAGCGCCATCTGCTGTGAATGGGTGACACGTCCCGGAAGCCAGCGTGGTCCACGCAGGAGCGGACGATTGCCCCAGCGCCACAACTGATTCAGAGAATTAAAACGGGACGGCTTATTCATCAACGGGAGGTCGCTTGTAAACAGAAATGAATGTCAGGAAAACGGCTTGAAATGCAATGCTGCATGACGACTCAGGCCAGCATCGTCAGCAGTTTAAACAACGGAGCCAACAGGGATAAAAACAGGAAGCCCATCGTAATCGCACAGACAATAATGATCATCGGCTCCACAACGGTCGCGAAGAACGTGATCCGCACGCGGGTCTGGCCATTCAGCATATCTGCCAGCGCATTCAGAATTTCAACCGAGTAGCGGGGACTGTTCTGATTCGAATTACCTGACTGCGTCGCCAGGGTCTGTAGAAACGTGGCGGGAAATAACTTCAACGAGGTCAACGCTTCAATCTGCATCTCCCCGGAAGAGATGGAGTCCGAAAATTTGCGACAGGCTTTGCGAATCTGATAGTTATTTGAACTCTCCCCTGTCAGCTTGAGTGCTTCCAGAAACGGAACGTCATTATCGACCAGCAATGCCAGCAGGTGAGAAAAACGGGAAACGGAAATCCCACTCAACAGTCCCCCCAGCAGGGGAATCCGAAACAGGATGCGCTGCCCCAGCGCCTGGCCTCTTTCCGTACGGAACAGGGCGAAAGAGCCCAACAGAAAAAGTAGAGTACCGGGTAGATACCACCACCATTGCGTTCGGATAAACACGGACACCTCGAACATGAAATCGGTCACCCAGGGGAGTTCGATTCCAAAGTCCACGAAGATCGATTCAAACGAAGGAATGATCCAGAGCATGATCGCCAGAAACATTAACGAGGCGAAAAACATCAGAATCAGCGGATAGCAGAGGGCCATCAGTAACTGGCTTTTCATCTCGGAGAGCTGACGGGTATGTGCCACATAGTCGGCCAGAATCTCACTCATCTTGCCCGAACGGCTGCCGGCATGCACCAGGGCACAGAGCTCGCGCGGCGCCCTGGAATTGGCCAGCACCGTTTCCAGGTCATCGCCTGATTCCAGCTGGGTCGCCAGATCCTGTACCGCGGTCCGCAGACGTGTGTTCTCAATTTCATAAGAGACCGCTTCCAGCCCCGACGAGAGCGGGAGCCGGGCACGTGTCAAATCGGACAGATGATCGGTGATGAGTTCAAAATCACGGGAGGAGAGCCTGGTCGTCGCGCCGGAGGCAGGTGCTTCCCGGGCGGCAAACGCCAGTTCACCTTCCTCTTCCAGCTCGATCCGTTCAATTTTGATCCCCTGACCCTGCAGCTGGCTGGCAACTTCATCCCGGTCGGCAGCGTGAATCCGCCCCTTGATGAGCTTGCCTTCTGAATTAACGCCCTGATAGCGATACCAGTTCATTGGAGAATCATCCCGTCACTCAAATCATTATTATGGTGTCCAGCTGTCTGTAGCATCTGGTCACTGTCTCAGTCATGACCCTCAAGGGTTCCCTAATTGTTTAAGCATGTCGGTAAACGGGAGAAATAATACCAGGCAATAACATAAAACCGTGCCACCTCCGATAATCGCTCCCGTGAAGATCGGAAAGATCACGCGGAACCAGCGGGTATAGTGGGCCGCCTTCCGCCGATACATATCGGCTGCATTTTTCAGCGCGAGGCTTAATTCTCCCTCGTGGTTCTTGGTCGTTAATAACCAGGTCAATAACGGAGGCCAGCCATAGAATTTCGCCGATTCCCCCGATTCCAGCTGCGAGCGGGCATGTCGATCCGCCATCAGTTCAGCCGATTGAACCAACTGGTCGTCGCCGGTCGCTTCAGCCGCCAGCACTATTGACTCGGAGAACGGAATCTGTTGCTGAATCAACAGTGCCATCAGCTCGGCAAAGTTTCCGTAACGATAATAACTGGCAATCCGCTTCACGCCGGGAATCCAGCCGATCAACCGACTGGTGCCTTTAAAATTCAATAACTGAGAACTGCGGGTCCGCATCCAGACCAGGGCAAACACAAACAGGACCAGCGGCGGGACCAGCGCCCAGTAGACCATCGTCGATTCCAGAAAATTCAACGCCTGCAGTGGGCGGGTCTCACCCAGGCGGAAAACTTCATACGCGGAATTGAACCGTGCCAGCATCTCAAACAGGAAGACCAGAAACAGACCATAGGCCAGGCTGAAGACAATCAACGGATAGATCAGCGCCATGCCGATCTGTCGCCTCAGATGAAACAGTTCCCAGGCATAGTTGGACATCTCCTCCAGTGCCACGGTCAACTTACCCGATTTGACCCCCGCTTCAACGATCACCCGATACACGCGGGGAAAGCGTGAGCCTTCGGATTCCATCGCTTCAGCTAGCGTACTGCCCCGCTCCATCTTCACCGCCAGGTCCGAACTGATCTTTCCCAGCCGGTCGGGGAGTTCGTTGCCCATCTCCCGCAACCCCAATTCCAGCGGAATCCCGGCCTGCACGAGTGAAATAATTTCCTCGTTCAAGGCGATCAGCTCATCCAGCTCGAAGCGGGTTTCCCGTGTCGGTATGGCGTCGGAATCGTCTCTTGCGTTCATGTTCACACTCTCTTCAGACAGAAACGATTTCAGTCAATGTCTCCATGTCAGTGCTGCCGGTGCACCGTTATGTTTCGCTCCGCGAAATGCCCAATACTCGACGGACTTCCGCGGGACTGGTCAATCCTTCGTTCACGGCCCGCAGCGCACGATTCCACTGCGTCCGTAGTCCGGACTCAACTGCCAGCCGGTGCAACTCGGTCGCATCAACCTGGTCCAGAATCGCCTGCCCCACGGCCCCCTGATCGGGCAGCAGCATTTCGGTCAGAACCAGGCGGCCCTGATAGCCGGTCTGTCCGCAGTCTGCACAACCCGTTGCGGTTTTCCACTGTTCGACAGGCAGACCCAGTCGATCTTCTTCCGCCTGTGATGGCTGAGCACAACTGCAGAGTCGACGCAACAACCGTTGACTCAATATCGCCAGCAGACCACTCCGCAGTAAATACGGTTCGATTCCCATATCCGACAGGCGGCTGACCGCTTCGGTCGCGCTGCCTGCATGGAATGTGGTGATCACCAGATGCCCGGACAGCGAAGCCTGGAAGACTGTCTCGGCGGTTTCGCGATCTCGGATTTCTCCCACCATGATCACTTCCGGATCCTGCCGTAACAGGGACCGCAGACCCAGTGCCATATCAAAGCCCGCCGCCGGATTGACCTGCGACTGCGCCACGGTGGGCACCACGACTTCAATCGGATCTTCCAGGGAGGCCAGACTGCGGGCCCCCCGTGACTCGCGAATGATCTCCCGCAGACAGGCGTAAATCGTCGTCGTTTTGCCGCTCCCTGCAGGACCGGTCATCAGCACCACGCCGCCGGTCTGTCGTAACAGACCTCGCATCTCGGTCAAAATCTCTTCCGGCAGATTCAGGTTTTCCAGATGTTTGTATTGTCCCGAACCGACGAACAGCCGCACAACGACTTTTTCGCCATACAGGGTCGGAAAGGTGCTGATGCGGGTCTCGACCACCTGCTCGCCATCCCGGTGAATCCGCCCTTCCTGGGGGACATCGGTACGATAAGTGAGCAGCTGCGAGAGCACTTTGAGTCGGGCTGTGATCCGAGGTGCCAGCACCTGAGAAAAGTCAGCGACATGATGCAGTACGCCGTCAATTCGCCAGTCCATCCGCATCCGGTTTTCAGTGGGCAGCAGATGGATGTCGCTGGCATTGATAGCCTGCGCCTGGGCTAAGATCACATCGACCAGCTCCGTCACATACTCGGGATGATTTTCCGCTTTGTCAGGCAGTTGTTCCTGAAACTGTTGGGACAAGGTCTCCTGCATCAATCGCCTCGAGTAAAGATCTGCTCGATCGTTCCGGCCCGTTCATTCCGGAAACGAACGACGGCGTCAACCAGTCCCCATTCGCCGGACTGTTTGAGTGTGGCCTGCACGGAATTCCAATCGGTTTGAACTTTCTTCTCTCCGGGTGTGGCGGCCGAGATTCCCAGCACACGACTCCCTTTGGAATAGAGTGCACGGGACCAGCCGGATTCCGTATCGGACGCGACACGTAGATCGGCTCCTGAATCCCGGGTCAGAAATAACAGTGTGAATGTCAGAAACAAAGTGCAGCAGACCAGCAGCGTTTTGCGCTGCACCTTGCGATTTTCCGCATGGCGGGCGGCAGCCAGTACCCGCTGACGATGATCGCTGTGCGCGGGGACCGCCCCCTGGCCGGCCTTGAGTATCTGCTCTTCGAGAAAATGGTGATCTTCAAATTCAAACATTGATATCCTCACGCGCCACGGGACGCAGGTAATTATCTAATTTCTGGAGCGCATAACGGTAACGACTGGCCACGGTGTTCGGCGATTCATCCAGCACACTGGCAATTTCCGCAAACGTCATATCCTCCCAGATCTTCAGCACTACCACTTCAGACTGGTTCGTCGGCAGCCGCTTTAATGCCTGCCGAATCACCTGGGCCTGATCATTCTCTTCCACGATTTCTTCATCTCGCGACCAGAGCTGTCTGCACTGGGCGAAGATCTGCAGCGGCTTCCGCTTCTGCAGAATCCGCAGGGCTTCGTTCCGGGCCACCCGTAACAGGTAGGCCCACGGCTGCTGAGCGGTCGCCAGAATTTTGGGTCGCATGGCAATCCGTACCATGGTCGCCTGAATCGCATCCTCCGCATCGGGAGTGTTGCGGGTCACTGTCACCGCATAACGCAGCAATCGCTCCGATGTCAAATCGTACAGCGGACCCAGGCGGTCCACCCCATGATCCTGCAGATCATTGGCACAGCATCTTATCTGCGCTGCAAATTTGGCTGGCGACAGTTTATCCACGGTCCGATTCGATTCTTCTGGCGTTTGAAAACACTCAGCTTATCGCTAAAGAGCTTAACGATACTGTCCTGACAGAGCTGCCCGGATCTTTGACAAGTAAAATTCCTGTGAAATTCACACAAACTTCTGTTCCATGCTTGTGTTACCCTTCAGGGGAAAATCACAATTTAATTCTCACCTGAATTGTCACATAGTTCCTATTAGACCTGATTTGAGATATGATTTGTTTTCCTTTTCCCTGGATTTTAAAACTTTTCCAGGCTCCGGGGAAGGAAGCGAACCGAAGTCTTTGAAATGTATACAGATACGACTTTTTATATTTTGCCATTCGTTGCCCCTGTCCGCAGGAAATCACCCTGGAGAGTGCACCTTTTTCTCCCGGGAGTGCCCGCATGACCGCCGACAGCGAACCTGTCAAAACCGGAGTCGTTCTGACAGGCATGCCGGGCTCCGGAAAATCGACGGTGGGCAGACTACTGTCTGAACAGACAGGCCTTCCCTTTCTGGATACCGACGCATTAATAGAGGCTGGCGAATCCAAACGGCTGGCCGAGATTATTGCAGATCACTCCCCGGAAGGGTTCCGCGCGATTGAAGCGGCCTACATCCAATCGATTCAACCAGCAGGATCCGTTATTTCTACCGGAGGAAGTGTCTGTTACAGCAGTGAAGCCATGCATCATCTGGCCGGTCTTGGTACGATAGTCTGGCTGGATGTGAAGCCGGATATCCTAGAGCAGCGGTTTGTCGATGCCTTCGATCGGGGCGTGCTGATCGAACCGGGTTCCAGCCTCGCCGACCTGTATGACAGCCGGTTTCCACTGTACGAACAATATGCACAATTGAAAATCGAGGCCTCGCCGCTGACGGCTGAAGAAGTCGTCTCACTGATTCGTCAGCAACTGGCTCTGTAATTGAAACTGATACAAAACTGAATCTTCTCCCCCAGTAAACGAAAACGATTTAAACAAGATGCTACCCATTCAAAACGTTAACATCATCGATTCGGTTCGCCTGGTTGCTCCTCAGGAACTGAAAGAGACAATCAAACGCACTGACAAAGTGACAGAAACCGTCGGCGAATCACGGGAACAGATCAAGCATATCCTCTCGGGTGAAGATTCACGGCTGATCGTCGTTGTCGGTCCCTGCTCCATTCACGATCCCCAGGCCGCCATCGAGTATGCCAAACGCCTGAAAGAACTCTCCGAGAAAGTCAAAGACCGCATGTTCCTGGTGATGCGGGTCTACTTCGAAAAGCCGCGGACGACTGTCGGCTGGAAAGGTCTGATCAACGACCCTCACATGGACGGCACCTTCGACGTCGCCTCAGGCCTCAAAATCGCCCGCCAGCTGCTGCTGCAGATCGGTGAACTGGGACTGCCGGCCGCCACGGAAATGCTGGAGCCGATCACCCCGCAGTACATCGCAGATGCGATTTCCATCGCCTCCATCGGCGCCCGCACGACCGAATCCCCGACGCACCGCCAGATGGCCAGCGGACTTTCGATGCCCGTCGGTTACAAAAACGGAACGGACGGCAGCCTGGACGTCGCGCTCAATGCGATGCTCGCCGCCCAGAGTCCCCACAGTTTTCTGGGAATCGACGCCGAAGGTCAGACCTGCGTGGTCAACACCACAGGCAACCCCTGGGGGCACCTCATCCTGCGTGGTGGTCGCTCCGGCCCGAACTATCAGCAGGAACATCTGGAAGCAGCCGCACAAAGCCTCGAGGCGGCGGGTCTTTCGCCCCGCTTCATGGTCGACTGCAGCCACGCGAATTCTAACAAGGATTACCGCAACCAGGGCAAAGTCTGGAATGAAGTCATTGATCAACGCGTCGCCGGCAACAAGACAATCATCGGCCTGATGCTGGAAAGCAATCTGCACCCAGGCAACCAGAGCCTGCCCGAAGATCTCAGCCAGCTCCAGTACGGCGTCTCCGTCACTGACGAATGCATCGACTGGGACGAAACCGAACAGCTGATTCTCTCAGCATACGAGAAACTGGGCTAAGCGACTTAATTCCCGTCGTCACTATTTCTGTTGTGCTGCCTGCAGAAAATATTCTGCCAGCTCTCGCTCTTCAGGGGTAAAGGACGATTTGAGTTGAGTCGAGGTGCCCTGTTCGGTCGGTATTGTCTCCATCGACAGAACCCCCTTCACTGAAAACAGAGGCGGCTTCTCACCAGACCGTTGGGAGGCCGCCACAGCTTCTTTGAGCACCGCAATTTTTTGATTATCCTCTCCCCGTGAATGAAGCGCCGAGGCGACCCGGTACAAGAGGCGGACTTTCTGATTGTCATATTGAAGCCGCTGTGTCGCTTCGAGCGCACCGTCGGCCTCGCCTGCATTCAATAGCGCGGTAGCAACCTTGGCCAGCGCGTTCTCCTTCGTCTCTCGCTGGGGGATTTGCTGCACGACCTCCAGTGCCTGTTTTGACTTTCCCTGCTCTGCAACAGCGATCGCCACTTCCATCAGGTAGGTTGACTGCTCATGAGAACCCTCAATCAATGGAGCCACTTCGAGGGCCTGATTCAGATGGCCTGTTCCCACCAGCGATTTCGCCAGTGCACGTAGAAACCAGGGCCGACGATGTAAAAACAGAATCTGCCGCACGACATCCAATGCCTGCTTATCCCTGCCTGCTTTCGCGAGCTCCAGCACAATTCCTTCCAATGCCTGAAATCGGATTTCCTCATTGGTAATCTGCTCAGTCAACGACAGCGCCAGGTTACAGGCATTCGACTTGGCAAGAACCAGTATTACTTGCTGGAGCGCCTGCGATTGAGAGTTCCGATCTGGAATGGTCTCGACAAAGTTCAGAGCCTGCTCGACATTTCCGGTTTTCGCAATTTGCCCTGGAATGGAAATCAGCGTTTCTTCACGGAGATCGAGATTCGCGATTTGTTGTGCCACTTCGACAGCCTTGTTACCGTCTCCCGACCGCGCAAATGCTTTTGCATACCGATGCAGAAGTTGCTCATGCCCTGCGGAATTTCGAGCCTGCGGAAGTAATTTCTCGCCTTGAACCAGCCAGGGTTTCGCCCGCTCGAAGGCTTCCTCAGCCAGCAAGGCATGGGCAATCGCGCAATAAGCGACCGCCCGCTGACCCGCATCGGGAATCGCTTCCACTTTCTGGATGGTGTCGTCGAAGTCAGCATTCGAGCCAGTAGCAACCAGGTTATAATACTGTGGAAACAAGTCTGGCTCAGTTTCCTGTTCTGATTCCCCCTCATCCAGTCCCAGCATGCTGCCCACAGTGATCGGCCTGCGGGCCTGCTTCGGCTGGCCTGAACTACGGGGCCTCCCACTTTGTGCTTGAGGAAGATTTCGTGCTTCCGACATCAGCTTCACCCACTCCTCGGGAGTCTCCCATTGTGGGAGAGGAGGCGTCGGCGCGTTCG
Organism: Gimesia sp.; assembly: GCF_040219335.1. Lineage (NCBI taxonomy): Bacteria > Pseudomonadati > Planctomycetota > Planctomycetia > Planctomycetales > Planctomycetaceae > Gimesia > Gimesia sp. The sequence goes on from NZ_JAVJSQ010000007.1 coordinate 153,554, forward strand.
GTGCAGAAATCACGCCTGGTTCTGCAGCACGGGCATCCGGTTTTCGGGCGGACTCCTGCTTCAGATCTGTTTCAGGAGCACTCCCCTGCTGACCACAACCCAGATTGGTAACCAGCGCCAGCATCGTACAGATCAAACAGTTGAAGCCAACTGGCATTCTTTTGAGAGATTCTGGCATATTGAATCCTGGCTTTCGAATGGAATTTCCTGCAATCAGATCATCGGCTAGATCCTGATTCGCATCAGGCACCAAATGCGTTATGATACGTCAGCATCATAACCAACTTTCAGGAGCAAGACACACCATGAAATCACTGACCCGCGAACTCTGGATGGAAATCCCCCACCGTCGGCAGATCGTTTCAATCCATAAAAACGTCGAACAACTGGTCACAGAAAGCGGCGTCCAGGACGGCCTGTGCCTGGTCAACGCCATGCACATCACCGCGTCCGTCTTCATCAACGATAACGAATCAGGCCTGCATGAAGACTACGATCGCTGGCTGGAACAGCTGGCCCCCTTCAATCCAGGTGGCGACCCCAATTCCGGCGGCTATCTGCACAACCAGACCGGCGAAGACAACGCCGACGCCCATCACAAACGCCAGATCATGGGTCGCGAAGTCGTCGTGGCCATCACCGACGGCCAGCTGCATCTGGGACCGTGGGAACACATTTTTTATTACGAATTTGACGGCCGCCGGCGGAAACGGATCCTGGTGAAGATTATTGGGGAGTGAGTGATACATGGAATTAGACGAATTGCTGGAGCGAGTAGATGGCCCTGAAACGTTTCTTGAATTTGTACGTGCCCTCTGTGCTGATCGTGAAGCGGGAGTCGGACAGACTGTTGACCTGAGTGGTCGCGGGGCTAACGGCTGGGAAAACCATACCATTGAGGACTTCCTCAATGCCGCATTAGCCTGGGGCGAAAGTACTAATATGGGTGAAACTCAAGATATGGCTCATGAATCTCCCTGGAAACGATGTGCTGATTTTCTCTGGTGCGGAAAAATATATGAGTAAAACTGAGAGAGGAATCATAGTTGGCCAACCTGATCGAATTAAACGGAATCAAGCTGACACCGGTCATTGAATTCTTTCCGACGGACTTTTCCAGGCAAGACCGTAAGATGCCCGATGGCGGAGCTGCGTGCGCAGAATGGGAGTCCTACTGGAAGAGCTGTCTCGCAGACTCCGGCGTCGAAGAACTCAATCCCATTGAGTGCGGGTCCTGTTACGTTGACACTTCTGAGATCTCTACGGAACAGCTGGCCCGGGCCCTGCCGGTCTTCCTGGAAGACTGCGGAGGGCTGGCGGAGTTGCACGACACAGATTCCCGACCAATCTTGAGCGGAGGTCTCGCTTTAAGTGCTTACCGGCATGGGATCCTCGTCCTGCCCACCTGCTGCAGCGATCTCAGTAATCTCGAAAGCTGGCAAACCGCAGCTGGGTACACAGGCCTCTCCTGGGAGATGTTATGGATCGGGCATCCCTGGTTATCCATGAAATTTCAGCAGCCCTGGCTGGTACTGAGTGACCTGCACGAGTCTGATGATCCGGAGGCGCGCTGGATGGTCGATCCCGCTGATCTACGAAATGCCATCACAGTTGCCGAGGCTGAATTGAACCAATTCAGGGATCAACTGGCCGGAGTGTTGGCAGACTTGGGCTTTGAAGGAGATGCCACAGCAGTCGCTACAGACCTTGCTGGCTTACGCACTGTATAATCGATCTCTCAGTTACAAGCGGTATCTCGTCAATAAATGCTGACGGGGCCACACAGTTTGATGGATGACATTGACTGTCACTGCGATTGTCAGAGAGAATAAAACTGGAAAACAGCGATCGTTTAAACAGGGGAAGCGATCACCTTGCGTGGATTCCATGAAAATCAGCAGGCAGATATGAAAATTAACTTCGACCGTCGCAAAAGCCTGCAGGAACTTGAAGGCGAAGACTGGGGAGAACCGGAGGCCTCCAATACCAGTCTTGTCAAAACCTGCATGTGGTTACGACGCGTCCCCTTGCAAGACTTCACCACCGAAAATCTGCGGATCATAATCGACCAGAAGATCAGTCTGTGTTTCCTCGTTCCACTGGCACTGGAAACTCTTGATCAAGATCCGCTGGCTCAGGGAGACTTTTACGCCGGTGATCTGCTGAGCGCGGTACTCTCTGTGCCTGAGTCGTACTGGCGGCTGCACACCGAGCAGTGCGAGGTCCTCCGCCGGGTGATCGTCCGAGCCAAAACCATGCTGACAGAACTGGATGAGACGGAGTCCAACGCTCTCCGCAATAACCTCAAACAAATCCCCGACTTTCTGATCGATTCATAACAGGAGATCTTCCCTTCAACACAGACGACGAGCGTATGATCTCAACGGCCGAAACAAAGGTTGTGCAGGCCCTGGCAGAGCTGCTGCCCCTGACAGATACAGGAAAAGCTCTGCCCGACTCCGCAGCTTCTGGAAATCTCGTCTCAGCCCTGGGATATTTTATTCCCGAGGTGCTGCGGGAGCTGTATCCGGAATGGGAACACCTCTGCTTTGACGACGTCTACCCGCACGAGGCGCTCAAGCTCGGAGAGCGGGAAGCACTCATTTTTGGACTGGCTGATTTTCTGGATGACTTTCAACTGGCACCCGTCTATGCTCGTTTACAGGTCTCCAACAGCGGCCATTGCGTGAGCTGGCTTGAGTGCCGGGTGGGCGAATCTGGTCCACAGGGGATGCAGCGCTGGCCCAACCGCCCCGCCATCGAAAAACAACTCTACCGCCTGGCAGGCAAGCAGGACCAGATTGACTGGGCTTACCACGTCACCTATGGTGAGAAAGACTGACTCAAACAGGAATACACAATCCCATGTCTGCGAATCTTGACCTGGCCTCGCTCTGGGGTCGTCTGACCGCTGTCACCACGTTGACGTTCACGGCTCAATCCTTTGGTTCCGGCAGTGGCTGGAATGGTACGGGAGTTGGCACGGTGGAAGTTGAATCCATCCATGACCAGACGCTGCTCTTTCACGAATCTGGAAACTGGTCACCGCCGGAAGGAAAGTCTCTGCGTTTTACAAATGTCTATCGCTCGTGTGCCTATCCGGAACAGAAACAGTTGCGGCTGGAGCACTTGCGTTTTGGAAATGCGAATCCGGTGTATCTGTTTGATCTGCAACAGACCGCAGCCGATTGCTGGGATTCCATCGAGCCGCATGTCTGCAGCGAAGACCACTACACGGCTACACTGCGCCTCGAAAACGAGACACTGCACCTGGACTGGACCGTCAAAGGAAAGACAAAGAACGAACGGATTTCCTATGTCTATGAACAGTGAATCCAGCTGAACCCTGAGTCGCAGTCAAATCAGTTTGGCACGCAATCTGCTTACTCTGAGTCACAGATCCGTTTTGTATTTCCACCCTGTTTCAGCTCAGAAAAGCGAGAACCATGTTCGAAAAATGGATTACCTCACAATGGACTGAAATTCCCATGGTCCTGCTGTCGTGTTTCATTACTTATACTGTCATTATTGCCTATACCCGTTTTACCGGTTTGAGAAGCTTTTCAAAAATGTCGGCGGGCGATTTTGCGATGACTCTGGCCGTCGGTTCCATCTTTGCGTCCACGATCTCATCAGCGAACCCCACATTGGTAATCAGTCTGACGGCACTGGCAACGCTGTTTGTCGGGCAATGGCTACTGGCAATCTCGAGAAAGAAATTTCACTGGTTCAGCCGACTCATCGATAACCAGCCGTTACTCTTAATGCATGGCGGGACCATGGTGGAAGAAAATCTTCGCAAAGCAAACGTCACCCGGACGGACGTGTATGGGAAACTCCGCGCAGCCAACGCCCTGAACTATGAACATGTTCTGGCTGTCGTCTTTGAAACAACGGGAGACATTTCCGTGCTGCATTCCGAAGATCCCGAAGTCAAACTGGAAGCGGAGTTTTTTGAAAACGTCGTCGGGGCAGAATTGCTGTACCATAGTGAGAACGTCAATGTGAATACCCGGGAACGCGCAGCCGCTGCATCGTAACCCCGAGTACGCATGATTGTCTTCCAGCAATAGGGAGATCAGGAATTGGTCCCAACCGAAACAATAACTGAAGAGCATTCTGGCAGCTCGACGGAATCACCCATTCGTAAATGGGCTTACCGGTGTGTCCTCCTGTTGGCCAGCGTCGCGGTGTTGACCGCGTTGCTGCCCTTGCTTCCCGTTGACTGGTGGTGGGTCCGCATCGGGGATTTTCCCCGCGTTCAACTGCTGGTCGCTTATGTCGTCCTCCTGCTGGCACTCGTCCCCTTCTGCCGCAAAACCACCGCAAAAACAGGGATATTCCTGCTGTTTATCTCCAGCAGCATTCAACTATTCTGGATCTTTCCCTATCTGCCGTTCGCTCCAAATGAAGTGGAGTGGGCAGAGTCTGCTGATCCGCAAACCCGCCTGCGGATTATGACGGCGAACGTCTATCAGGAAAACCAGAACGCCGAAGCGGTGCTGTCTCTGATCGAGCAGGAACAACCGCATATCGTCGTGCTGTGTGAAGTCAACGCGCGCTGGATTCGCGACCTGAAACCCCTCGAAAAATCCTATGGCTGGCGATTAACGCATCCACTCGAAAATACCTACGGTATCGCCGTGTATTCCCGGCTTCCCCTGGAGAGTGCCCGTATCCGGTCCATGATCAAGCAGGAGATCCCCTCGATTGATGTCCGCGTCAAACTTCCCTCAGGACAGTTCGTACGCCTGTTTGCCGTACATCCTAATCCACCCCGTCCGGGTGAGGATACAACCAAACGCGACGCCGAACTCGTACTGGTCGGACGCGAAGTGCGCGACAGCCCCAGCGCTATCGTGCTGGGTGATTTAAATGATGTCGGCTGGTCACGTACGACAAACCTGTTTCAGGAAGTCAGCGGTCTACTCGATCCCCGTAAAGGACGCGGACTCTATCCGACATATGACGCCACCTCGTCGATCTGGCGTTATCCACTGGACTATCTGTTTCATTCGGATGATTTTCGCATTGTGAAACTCACTACGCTGCCTTCTATCGGTTCCGACCATTTTCCCCTGCTGGTGGAATTAAGTCATGAATCTGAAGCCGCAGTCACCCAGGAAGGCCCGCACCTGGATGGCGGTGATCAGGAAGACGCCAGCGATGCAGTAGATTCGGCGCGAGAGTTGAAAGAGACTCCTGAAGAACCCTGAGTTTTCTGTTTTCCGAGATCAAACTGACTCCCCAGCGTTCATGCTGCGCGGTCAGGCACCGCTTTAAGATGACAATTGCAAAGATTCTTTAATCGTCACTGTACCTGAATGAATGAAAGTCGAGGCAGAGTCACAATCTCTTGTTCCAGTACACTTTGGCATGCAGTTTGCGAATCTCTGCTTAGAATTATCTCGAACTCGAGGGACAGACGGCGATGGCCCGCCCAAGTCTGTAGGTTGCAAAGCTGTCCCCGTAATCAGTCTGTTATCGACACGATTTACGAAAGGACCAGGCATGTATCATCATGTTAAAAAACTGATGTATAAAGTTGATGTGGGAGATCCCGACCCCCGCTTTGGGAAAATGCTGCTCGAACAGTTCGGCGGTGCGAATGGCGAACTGGCCGCAGCCATGCAATACTCGATTCAGGGTATGAACTGCGAAGACCCGGCCCGCAAAGACCTGTTGATGGATATCGGCACCGAAGAACTGAGCCACCTGGAGGTGATCGGTGCGCTGGCCCGCATGCACCTCAAACCATTACGAAAAGCGGGAGATGCCGCTCTGGACGACCCACTAATTGCAGTGGTCGGTGGCGGTGGTGTGTCGCTGAGTAACTCACAGGGTTCTTCCTGGACTTCAGACTATATTGCGGTGACCGGTCAGCTCGAGGTTGATCTGCGTTCCAATATGGCGGCGGAAGCCCGGGCCAAGATCGTCTATGAACGTCTCATCGATCATACCGACGATCCGGGATCCAAGGATGCCCTGCGGTTCCTGATGACCCGAGAAATCACTCACCTTAAGGCCTTCGGTCAGGCACTGGAAAGTATGGATAAGCAACCGCTGGAAATCGGCGAACTGGAACCCGATTCCCAGTGGGTTGACAAGTACTTCAACGACTCGACAGAATCCGGTGATCTGGGTGAAGATTCCAGCGGCCCCTGGAATTCAGGGGATGAATGGAAAGTCGTTGATAATCCAGCCTTCAGTGGTACCTGATAGACAATTTCATGACAGAGCCCGAAGCTTCTTCATCAACTGCAGTGATGCTGAGCAGGACGATCACCACTCTGGTGGTGGTCGTCGTCTTAGCCGCTGCGCTGGTCATCACCTGGGAAATCATCTTAACGCTATTCCTGGCAGTCCTGTTCGCTGTCTTTCTGACCTTTTCCAGTAATAGTCTGAGCCGGGTCTTGCCGATCCCTTACCAGGGAAGTCTGGCATTACTCGTGACGACCCTGGTTCTGCTTTCCGCAGGAACCATTGCCTTATTCTTCGTACAGATCGAGCATCAGGTGCAGGAGGCCAGTCAACAGATCGAACGCGGTACAGAGAAAATTCAGAAATGGGCTGAAGAGTACACGACGGTCAAATCCGTGATTCAGTCGACCCCGTATTTATCCCAGTCACTGTTACCTGCATCCGATTCACAAAAGAAGAAACACGATTCCAGTCCATCTGAAGACTCGAAATCCCCTGAGCAGACTAACGACTCCCCCCAAAAGAAATCCGAAAAATCACAGCAGACCGATCTGAATTCACTGGCACAGCCTGCGAAACAGGCGGCCTCCTTTGTCGGCCAGATGTTCCGTACGACATTTGGACTTGTAGTGAATTCGGTGTTGATTCTGTTTGTGGGTCTCTTTCTGGCGACCGCCCCTGCGACCTATCGAGACGGCGTAGTCATTCTGTTTGCTCCAGAGCGTCGCGAGCGGATCCGGCAAGTCATGAACCAACTGGGAGGCACTCTCTGGCACTGGCTGATCGGCCGCTTCGGTTCGATGCTGGTAACCGGCCTGGGCGCCTGGCTGGTCCTGCTGCTGATCGGCGTTCCCATGGCGGGTACGCTGGGGTTCCTCACAGGACTGTTGACGTTCATCCCCAATATTGGTGCCGCGATCTCCTTTATTCTGGCAATCCTGGTGGCGCTCCCACAAGGCACCACCACAGCAGCACTCGTGATCCCTGCCTATATTGGACTGCAGCTGCTGGAGAGTTATGTGATCACCCCCCTGATTCAAAAGCAACAGGTCTCACTCCCCCCGGCACTGCTGATCTCGTTCCAGGCCATTATGGGCGTCCTGTTCGGTTTTCTGGGAGCCATCATCGCCTCTCCCTTCCTGGCAGCAGTCAAAGTCATCGTTCAGGAACTTTACGTGAAAGATTATCTGGAGGGGAACGCCGACCACAACGGCAGTTGACCTCATCAGCAGGATGACTTGGCCTGCCTGGTTTTCGATCGGATGCCTGCTGCTCTGACATATCATTTGCGCGTGAGTCAGTTACTCCCTGTGCACCCACCCAGCAGACATCTTTTAATAAATTAAAAACAGTTCTTGACGGGCTGCTCTGCCGCCGTTACCATCTTTTAACGAATTAAATTTAATTCCTGAATCACTCACCAGGTCTACCCGACCTGCCTGCAGGGAGCAGAATGATGGCACGTCCCGTCTCCGAACATCCGACCGATCTCGAGTTGGAAATTCTCAAGATCCTCTGGTCTACCTCGCCGCTGACGGTGCGGGAAGTCAGGGATCAACTTGAAACTGGTGCCGACCGTCCTTTGACGCACAGCTCTGTGATCACGATCCTAAACATCATGTACCGCAAGGGTTATGTGAAACGCGAGAAGGCCGGTAAATCGTTCCAGTTCTCTCCGGCCCAGGAAAAGCAGACCGTCACAGGCAGCATCATGGGAGATCTGCTGAGCCGCGTGTTTGACGGTTCCTCCAGCGATCTGGTGCTGAATCTCCTCGAAACGGCTGAGCTCGATTCCGACGAACTCGCCGAACTCCGCAAGCTGATCACACGCAAGGCAAAGGAGCTGAAAGAATGAGCTGGCACACCCTGATCGATCCGACATTAAGCAGCCGCCTCTGCCTGTCACTGTTGCATTCCCTCTGGCAGATCACCCTGGTTGCCCTGCTGGTCTGGTGCATTGACCGGCTCTGGAAATCGCTGGCCGTGGAACAGCGTTATACACTTTATGTTTCGGCACTGGTCCTTGCCTGCCTCTCACTGCCGATCAACTTTCAATGGGTGCGTGTGACGGACGCCAATCAGGCTGAAGTCAGCCAGTCAGGCATTCCGGCTGTAATCAAGTCAGTCCCCCCTGCTGGGCCGGAACTGGAATTACCAGCAGAACCGCTGCCTGTACCGCCCCAGGCGTCAGTCGCAGAAATAGCCGATACCCCGAATCAGCGCACAACGGCATCCCCGGCAACAGGCCGACTGCCTGACACACCGACTCCGTTTGACTGGAGAGTAGTGACTCCCTGGCTCGTTGTATTCTATCTGGCGGGCGTTGTGCTGATGCTACTGCGACTTTTGGCCGGCCATTTACGCATCGCCCGTGTGCGTGCCGCAGCCACACCAGTCTCGACAGGTCCCTGTGTGGAATTTCTTGCCCGTCTGACGGAACAATGGAATCTGAAGGTCCGCCCCATATTGACCTGTGCCGAACAGATCGTCGTTCCGCAAGTAACAGGTTTGCTGCGTCCGACCATTCTACTGCCTGCATCCGTCATGAGCAGTCTCTCCGCCGGTGAACTGGAACTGATTCTGGCCCACGAACTGGCTCACATCAGACGTTATGATCTCTGGATCAATCTCCTGCAGCGTCTGGCGGAGGTCGTCCTGTTCTTCAATCCCGCCCTCTGGTATCTCAGCCAGCGAATCAGTCTCCTGCGGGAATACTGTTGTGACGAAATGACCTGCCAGATTGAAGCCGAGGATCACCGTTCACTCGAGACAGCCCGCGTCGTCTATTCCACGGCCCTGCTCCGGGTCGCGGAACTGGCGCATCGCAGCCGCCTTTCCGAACCGCAGCTGACCTCGCTCTCTGCTACCGGCAAATCGCCTTCCGAAATCCGCCGTCGCGTGGCGCGCCTGTTTGGAGAACCGCTCCACGAACCGCTGCCCGTCTCGCGCGGGGGGTTCTGTACCCTGCTGGTCCTGATGCTGGCCCTGCCGGTGTTTCTGTTTCTGACTTCCACCACGGCGCAAACAGCAGAGCAGGAACAACCCCCTGAAAAGACCGTTACTGAATCACAAGACACGAAACCGGAAACGGACACAAGAGCAGTCAAGGACACAGAACGGCTGTTTCAACTGACGGTTGTCGACTCCACCGGTAAACCAGTGCCGCATGCGACGGTCGAAATTCGCAGCGATCCTTCACCCGCAGCAAAACAGATCATCCGCGGCAAGTTTCTGCGCGAAGCGACCTATGGTCCTTTCGCACAGACCAACGAACAGGGGGAACTGTTCTTCAAAATTCCGCAGAAGCTGAAGCGATTCAACCTCAGTATTAAAAAAACAGACTTCGGCCCCTACTGGGCCGGTTGGAGCGTCAGCGAGCGCCCTGAGTCCATGCCTGAAAAGTTTACCGCGATCCTTGAGACTGGCTGGTCGGTGGGAGGCATTGTGGTAGACGAAGCCGGGAAGCCGATTGAAGGTGCCCAGGTTTCTCCCGGCGTGAAATTTAAAAAACGGCCCGGTGATACAAGTGAATTATATGTTGGCACAAGAATCACCACCGATGCCAAAGGGCGTTGGCAATTTCATTATGTACCTCAATCAGAATCAGAGGTCTTTCTCTCCGTCAATCACCCGGAGTTCAGTCCCTGGAGAGAGCGCATCTCGCGTGATCAATTCGAAGTCAGGAAAAACAGGGGTCCCTCTGCGAAAGTCGAATTACAGCGGGGCCTTGATATCACAGGTAGTGTGACCGACGAAAAAGGTGCCCCCATTTCCGGCGCCCTCGTCAGAACGAAATTTATGAATGACATTCGAAAAGCCACCACGGACGAACATGGAATCTATGTACTCACCGGTTGTGAGCCGCGTCTGACCAGGGTCGTCGTCTCAGCCAAAGGTCGTGCGCCGGAAGTGCAGGAAGTTCGGGTAAAACCCGGCATGGATCCGGTTGATTTTAAACTGGTACCAGGTCGAAAAATCCGGGTCCGCGTGGTTGATGAACAGGGGAAGGGAATTCCCAGGGCACGTATCTTCTTCCAGCAGTGGCGCGGCTCGTGGCTCGGTGTCTTTTTTGAATTTAGCTACGTCCATCAATACACGGATAAAAACGGCGTCTGGGAATGGGATGAGGCACCCGTCGATGAATTCCAGGCCGACATCTACCGACCAGGTGGAATGTCCCTCAGCCGACAGACGTTGATAGCTCGTGAGAAGGAATATGTATTTACTCCTCCTCAAGCGCTGGTTGCTTCAGGACGTGTCATCGATTCCCAAACGAAAGAGCCGATCAAAAAGTTTCAAGTAACCACCGGCTTTCGTGACTCACACCCTCAATCCCGTGTGATCTGGAATACAACTGATGCTTTCGAAGCACAGGGCGGCAGCTACCAGGTGCGAATCACCCGAGATGAACCGGCTCATTTTATCAAGTTGGCGGCTCTCGGTTATCGAGTGGCCGTTTCGCGTCAGCTGAAAAACGATGAAGGCACTGTCAAGGTGGACTTCGAACTTGAGCCCGCACAGGATATTGCAGCAACGGTTTTGACTCCGGATCACCAACCCGCTAAAGAATCCAAAGTCGCCGTGGGAGTGAAAGACAGTTTTATCCGCATTCAAAACGGGGACATTCGCGAGAACTCCACTTATGCCACATTTGTCCGCACTGATGCTCAAGGACGCTTTCACACACCCGCCCCAAATGGGCCATTCCAGTTAATCATCACACATCCGACCGGTTTCGCGCATTATAAATCAGACTCCGGTCCACTCCCTGATCCACATAAACTGACTCCCTGGGCACGGGTCGAAGGTCAGTTCCAGATCGGTAAGTCACCGGCACCGAAAGTACCTTTGGAGATCCAGAGCTACAATTATTTCCCCTATGGAGATGATGGCCCCAGTATCACCATTCAACATCGCACCAGTACCGGCTCCGATGGCAAGTTTCTATTTGAGCGCGTCTGGCCAGGTAGAGGCTATCTTGGTCGTGAGATCAGTTTCATGGTAAATGATGGCGTTTCCGATCCGATCTCGTCGATTCTGCTGCCGCTGGATTTCAAAGCAGGTAAAACAGTCGCACAGAACATGGGTGGCACTGGCCGTCCTGTGATCGGGAAACTGGCTCCCTCCGCAAATCACAAGGGGAAAGTACTCTGGCAATTCACCCTGATTAACGGACATCGTTTTCTCGATCCCCCTCCCGGGATGCTGGCTGTCGAAGAAATGCAAAAGCATCCGCAGAATTACCAGACTTGGTATAAAAACTGGAAGGCTTCGAATCGCTATGCAGATGAGAAAGCGATTTATAAGCAATACACGGCAGATCAGGAAAAACTGCTGTCTGAAACTCCCCACTTCAAAGCCAGCATTGCTACCGACGGTTCCTTCCGCATTGATGATGTACCGCCCGGTAATTACGCCTTAAGTGCTCACTGCTACGAACAGAAGAAAGCCGGCTTTCCTGGTCATCTTATCAATCACATCTTCACCGTCCCTCCTGTGAACCAGTCCGGCAACAACGAACCCGTTGATCTGGGCACGCTCACGCTGGAATAAATCGTGATTGTTGCCAGGCTTGTAGAACCTCGACCATTCGAGTTGTGTCAGTCCATTCAATCTATTTAACCCAACCCTTTACAGAAGATTGAACCCGTCTCTTAAGTTGCCCGAATTGAGTATGGAAAGAGCCTGAACGGAAGATTACAATCTGTTAATCAGTGATCCTGTTTCCAACATCCGCGTGTAGATTCCAACACGCTATCGAGATAGATTCTTTTGCCATGACACATATGATTGGTATCGACCTGGGAACCTCCAACTCCCTGTGTGCCGTCTTTGAAGATGGTCAGCCCAGGCTCATCCCTAATGCCCTGAACTCGTTTCTGACGCCTTCTGTCATCAGTGTTTCGGAGGACAATCGCGTGCTCGTGGGCGCTGCCGCCAAGGAGATGCGGGTCACACAACCGGAACGCTGCGCCTGGGTTTTCAAACGACTTATGGGGACCGAACAGAGTGTGAAAATCGGCACGCATACCTTCACCGCGCCGGAGATGTCGAGTCTGGTTCTGCAGTCACTTAAACAGGATGCAGAAGCCTATCTGGGAACCCCGGTGGAGGATGCCATCATTACGGTTCCCGCTTATTTCAACGATCATCAGCGGAATGCCACCAAGCTGGCCGGAGAGCTGGCCGGTCTGAACGTCAGACGTATCATCAATGAACCGACGGCGGCAGCACTCACCTATGGTTTTCACGATCGAGGAGCCGACAAGCGACTGATTGTCATCGACCTCGGCGGCGGCACGTTCGATGTCACCGCGATGGAAGTCTTCGAAGGAACTCTGGAAATCATCTCCACTGCAGGCGAGAGCATGCTGGGTGGCGAAGACTTTACCGATCGCATTCTGGCCTGGACACTCAGCACACAGAAAATGCAACTGGAGGTGGCTGAAATGAAAGCCCCCCTGCTCGTCGCACGACTCAAGCAGGAATGCGAGGCTGCTAAACATGCCTTCTCGACAGCTTCGGAAGCCAGAATTCGTTTCCCTGATGTGCAGGGCGAAATTACCGAGCAGTCTCCGGTCATTATGATTTCACAGGAACAGTTCCAGAAACTGAGCGAACCTTTAATCAAACGTCTCTCGCGGCCCATCGCCCGGGCCGTTCGGGATTCGCGGATTCCGCCGCAGGAATTCACAGACGTGATCCTGGTCGGCGGTGCCACGCGCATGGAGGTCGTCCGCTCGTTTGTGCGCTCCTTCTTCGACACCGAGCCGCTCTGTTCTTATAACCCGGACGAAGTTGTGGCACTCGGCGCTGCAGTGCAGGCAGCGTTGATCCAGGATGAGCAGGCCGTCGACGACATGGTGATGACCGACATCTGTCCCTTCACGCTGGGAACGGAGGTCATTAAGGAATTTGGCCAGCGTAAAGTGGACGGTTATTTCCTGCCTGTGATTCATCGCAATACCACCATTCCGGTCTCCCGCGAAGAAGTAGTATTTACCGTCTCACCCAATCAGCGGCAGGTTGCTGTCGGTGTCTACCAGGGGGAATCGCGAAAAGTCGAAGACAATCTCTTCCTGGGCAAACTGGAGGTCAAAGGGATTCCCCCCGGACCGGCCGGTAAACCGGTTCATCTAAGGTTCACGTATGACTTGAACGGTATTCTGGAGGTCGAAGCCTTCGTGCCGGAAACCGGTAAGAAATCGACGCTCGTACTCACTCAACACGCCCGGCTCTCCTCCAGTAAAGAGATCAAGTCGGCCGTGAAGAAGTTGCAGGCGCTCAAATTTTATCCGCGGGACGATGTGCGGAACCAGCATCTCCTCTCCTTTGCGGAGCGGATCATCGGCGAAGTCAGCCCTTACCAGCGAGAAGATCTGGAAGCCATGATCGATCAGTTCGAGCATGCGATGTCTTCGGGCGATCGCGAATATTTCGACTCCGTACGTCAGAATCTGTTAACCTCCCTGGCAGCCCTGGGGTTCCACTACGATGAAGAGGAAGGCCGGGAACGCGAATCATGACAACAGCGCGCGAGAGCGAACAGGACTATCTCAGCCGACTGTTGCAGATGAACCCCCTGGATTGTACCGAAGAAATTCTGGCACGGCGGCACCACTTTCTGAATTCCCATTCGGTGGAGCACCCATTCCTCGCTGATCTGGATCTGAATTTTCTTGATCGCAAACAGCGAGCAAGAAAAAAGTTAGAGACCATCCGCAGGAATTTCTGGCAGGTCAATGCACAATCACTGCTGGCGCAGCTCGAGAAACTGGATGTCCACGAATTTCCCGAACTGGGTTTTTCCGTCAGTCGCCTGCAACAGGTTGCCCGGCTCAAAGGCGAATTCGCACGTCTGCAACAACACCATGCCTGCTTTGAAAATTTTTTCGATCAGTTCACTCAGCTGGTGGTCGCATCTCCGGAAGAGGCGGAACGACTCCGCACTCGTAATGGGGAGTCCACCAGCATAGAGCTGGTCGATCTTGATCTGAATACACCACGCGAGTACCAGCGCATTGCGGAAGTCGTTCAAAAACAATTCCCCGAACTCTATGAACTGGAAAAATACTGGTTGAACCAGGTCGCCGTTTCGGGCAGGGAACGGTCTTCAATCAATCGCACGGTCAATGTCCTGTATGCCCTGATCATCGCCTCCATCGGTCTGGTCCTGCTGCTGGCGCTGTTCTATCTTCCTGAAACTCTCACTGGCTGATTCCGGAGACTGGCATGAGCGAATCTGACGAACCACGGTGGGACCTGTTACCGGATGCCCCCGAACAGTTTTTTTCCCTGTCCGGCGATTACGATGTGCGCGACCTCAAACGTAGCTACAACGCGCTGATCAAACGCTTTAAGCCGGAGAAATGCCCCGAAGAATTCCAGCGCATCCGGGCCGCTTACGAACGACTGAACGATGCACTCCGCTATGGAGAAACACTGAATCCGGGAAGCTTACCACCCCAGGCCCAGTTTGACTGGTCAGCCCCGCCCACTCCCGGCAACCAGACTCAGGAACCTTCCGACGAACAGACCATCCTGCCTCCCTCAGACATCGAGCACGGTGAGTCGGAATCGGAATCCGCACCGCTGCTTGAATTCCCCGAGCTCTACGAACGCGTCCAGCAGGAACCGCTGCAGCACATCTACGAGGAACTCAAGTCCCTGCCGCACAAAACCCCCTACGATTATTATGCACTCGCATTGATGTCGGATCTGATTTCTGACGAAGAGCTGTCATTCCCGTTCTGGCTGCTCAAAGGGCTGAAAGCCCATCCGGAAGAGCCGGCCCTGTTTGAACTGCTGCACCAGTATTTTCTGACCGACCAGACCGTTAAGGGTTTGGGCAAGCTGCTGGTCGAGACGGCGCGGGTCATTCGTAACGACCGTTTCTACTATCTCACGGAAAATGCCTGGGACCGTCTGCTCAGGGAAGTTCCCTTCAACCAGTTTCGCCAGGTGCTGGAGGCCTGTGAATCAAACCTGCTCGATCACGAAGTCGATCACATGCTGGTGTTCTACGTGCATCTGCTCAAAGCGGGTCTCTGGAAAGCGGACCCCGACTGGATTCGCATGATTCTCGCCCAGATCGACGAATACCACGAACGGATGTCGTACTGGCTCGAACTCGAATACGAATTCCTGTTTCTGATTCGCAGCTACCGGGAACAGCGCGAGGAGTTTTTAAAAGGTGGACCGATCAGAAAGCTCATCGATCAAACCATCATCGACTACTGCACCCAGAGCGAACAGGTTGCGGACCGCCGGTTTCTGGAATGTCAGCAGACGCTGGTCTCACAAAGGGATGAACTTCTGAAAGAATTCAATGTGCCCAGCCGGGGTTGTGAAAACGTGATCTACCTCTGGGAGACCATCGCCGCGGATGTCTCCGAACGCATCGACACCGAATGGTCCCCCGATGATCCGGCGACCTTACCGGAACAGACTCACCGTCTGGCCGGTCAGTTGTTTGCCGAAACGGAAGGCGCCGAGTATCGCAAAGCCGTGAAGATCCCCACGCTGGCTTTCGTGCTGATCTTCCTGGTCTCGATTATCGTCGGTCTGCTCTTCGCGTTGAATAAATCGGACTCGATCTCGGCGATTCTGCTGATCGCAGGCTGCCTGCTGCTCTTTAACGGCGTGACGTTCATCATCAGTTACCTGGTCGCAGACGTGGTCACCCAGGAATTCTACCTCTCCTGGTGGCGACGACAGCTGTTAACCTTCTACCAGTCACACTGGTTTCCGCTCCCCTTTCTGGCGGCAGAGTTAAAGCGGCTGAACGGGACCGGGGTCGGCAAGGAAAAGTTCCGCGGCATGAGCGAAGTAGCCCACATGGTCCGCAACGATGCCGGTCTCTGGTTTTACTCCACCGCCCAGCGGCTGCTGGCTGCCTGTCGTTGAGAGACTCTGCTCAGCCTGCTACACCCCCACTGGACCGGTCAACACGCTGGATTCGATGTTCGTCAGCTGAAAGCGGTTCCGCATGATGATCTTGTCCCCGACATCAATGGTTGCCCGGAAATCGAAGATCCCACTCAACCGCTCGTTCAGATTCACCCGGATTTCCAGCTGATCCCCGGGGCGGGCGAAGCCTTTAAAGCGGGCCTGTTCCACCTTGACCAGCACACCCAGGGCGTACTCATTAAAGTGTGGATCGTGAGTGTTATATTCCGGCATCGGATTATAGCGTGCCGCGATGAGGATCCCCGCGGATTGCGTGGTCATTTCCTGCATCATCGCTCCCGGCACCACTGGCGCCCCCGGAAAGTGTCCCTGCAGAAAATACTCCTCACCCGTGACCCGCCGGGAGGTGACAATCTCACTGTCCGAAATCGACTGGATGGCATCGACCATCAGGTAAGGGGCTCGATGGTGCAGGTAGTCTTCAACGGACGGAAATTCGTGGCGGTATGTTTGCATACTGTGGACTTTCTGAGGAGAGATAAGATCTTAACGTACTATTTCTACTCAGCTTGTTGATTTTGGGAAGCCCTTAATTCGTGGAGAAAAGAGGCAGGAGGGAAACGAATATCATTGGAATGGATATCCACATCAGCAGACCAAAGCGCTTGATCACTTGTGCACATATAACTAAACTGAAACTCATAACCACATAAGAGTTTTAGATCAAAGAGGAATCCTGATGGCTATTTTTATCTGCTCCGAATGCGGACATTCCGAAGAAACACCCGAAGAATATATTGGTAAAAAAGCTCGCTGCCTTAGCTGCCAGACGATGGGAACGGTCCAGGCCAAACCACCTGCCCCTCCTCGGCAGTCTCCCCAACCCGTGGTGAAGGAGTCGAGTGCCGCTCCGCCTCCTCAGGATTTTGTGAAAGAGGAGACGCCTGCCCCCCAGGCACCAGCGTCTGCCTCCAGGTCAAATTCACTTACATTTGTGCTGATTGGACTGGTGGCTGCTATACTTGTCATTCAATTGCTGAGTATCCAGCTCAACATGCCTGCGTCAGTCCAGTGGGAATATAAGATTGTTTCCCCGAAAGACTCCGTCATCATTGAGGAACTCGATGACCTGGGTGAACAAGGCTGGGAAGTTGTGACAGCCAGACGCGCTTCAGGCTACAATGACTCGTACTCATATGAAATGATTTTGAAGCGGGCTAAATAGGTCGGTTTCAATCACCGGCCGATTCCTCACTCTTTCGGAGCAGTTAATCCATGCGAATTCTCATTGTCGGAGCCGGTATCGGGGGGATGACGCTGGCGGCGCTGCTCAAACAGCGTGGTTATCATCCCACGCTCATCGAGCGTGCTCCTGATTTTGAACACGCCGGCTACATGCTGGGTCTCTGGCCCCTCGGTTATCGGGTGCTGCATGGCCTGGGTCTCTATGAGCAGTTCGCCGCCGAGACTCTCGAATGCAGACATTACGAAGTCCGCGATAATCATGGCGAACTCGTCAAGCACTGGTCGATGGCACCGATCTCGGATCGCTTCGGCCCCAACCTGAGTTGCACGCGTCCCCAGTTGATCAAGCTCCTGCATTCGGCTATCGACGATCTCGATCTCCGTTTCAATACCACTCTGGATACGCTTTACGATGACGGCGAGACGGCAACCGTTGCATTCAGCGATGGCCGTACCGAGACATTCGACCTCGTCGTCGGTGCGGACGGCATTCATTCGAAGGTGCGACGGATGATCTTCGGCGATCAACCTTATTACCACACCAACTGGGGTGGCTGGGTCTGGTGGGTCGGCCTGGATCAAGTGCCGCAGGAAACCTTCATCGAACACTGGGGCGCGGGACGCTTCTTCGGGATCTATCCCACAACTCAAGGCGCGGGCGTTTATGCCGGTGCGCCGGTGACTGACGACTTCAGTCAGCCGGGACCGGGCCGCAATCAGAGGATTCGAGACCGGTTCACCGGGATGGGAGAACTGGTCGAGACCTGCCTGGAGTCGCTTCCCAATGACAATTCCGATCTCTTCTTCTGGAAACTCTCCGACGTGCGAGCCAAAGAGTGGACCCGCGGCCGCGTGGTGCTGCTGGGTGATGCGGCAGCCGGCTTCCTCCCCACCGCCGGCATCGGTGCATCAATGGCAATGGAGTCTGCAGCAGTTCTGGCCGATGAACTTTCCCGCACCAATACACAGTTTCTGGAACATGCCCTCGCGCTGTATGTCAAACGCCGCCAGCATCGCGTGGAGAGTACTCAAAACGATTCGCGCCACCTGGCGAAGATGATGTTCATCAAATCCGCCACCGTCTCGCACATCCGCGACGTCGCCACGAAATTCTATTCCCTCGAACAACTGGCCGGTTCGATCGCGAAAGCGTTTGACGAACCAATCTGAAAGAATCCAGAGCGAACACGACAAACTCTGTAAAGAGATCACATATGAATGTAAATCAGACCCCCACCACGCTCGACAGACAACTCGCACGACTGGCGGATGAGACGACCTTAGCGGAACGTTTTGACATCTTGAAAACGCTCGTGGAATACTGGCATGGAGCAATACAGGCCGAAGACGCATTGACAGAAAATGAATTGAGCGAGATCGCGATGCCTGCTGCTCTGAAAAAATGGTATCTGTGGGCTGGCAAGCGTAAGAGTATTATGAGCGGACAAAATCATTTCTTCGATCCTTCAAGGTTGCATAAACATGGAAATCACCTTGTTTTTCACCTTGAAAACCAAGGTTGTTTTGAGTGGGCAACAACGGTCGAGGAGGAAGACCCTCCTGTATTTGGACGCGAAGATGAACTTGATCCCTGGCAGCCCCAGAATTTGCGGCTCTCCGAGCATTTAATACAAACCTGTTTATTTGAAGCGATCACCTGTCATGCCAAATACAGTGCAACTGTAGCCTGGCTGGAAGAAACGAAAGTGGCATTTTTCAGGGAACACATTCCTGAAATCCCGATCTCTCCCTGGACCTGGTTGGAAGAAATTCGGTTCTTTGCTGGCCAGGATCGTTTCATGTACACAATTCAAAATGGCGAATATGAAGGAATCCCCGGTTATAATGTCTGGATCGCCACTAAGACGAAGGAGCCACTGCAGTTCGCAAAAGAAATGATTGATGAAACATGGGATTATGTTTCACTTTGACGTGAATTCCTGAATCAGCTGTCTCCCCCGCGATTCACCCGGTTATTATCTTCCGCGCGGGCCTTCTTGATCGCCGTGCGTTGCTGGTCGTTGTAGAAATCGGTTGTTAACGGCTTGCGTTTCTCACCCGACAGGGTTTCCATCAGTTGCAGCAGTTTGTCGACGATCTGCGGCTCCGCCTGAACTTCCAGGCCGGCGGTGCGGGCAGGCCAGGTGGTGTAGCCTCCCAGGTAATGCTGTTCGGGAGGCGGAATGTAGCCCGCGGCGCCGTTGGCCAGCCCCATGTTGAAGGTCTGCTTGAACGGACTCTGGGCTTTGAGCTTAAGCCCGGTAATCCCGTAGACTTCGTTCGGAATCGCCGTGATCCCCAGGTCGCCGATCCGAATCACCTGCAGCACGATCTGCTCCTGTGGATGCTCGTGAATCCACTGTGCCTGTTCCGCATAAACTTCTTCTTTCGATTTCGGACGACGTTCGCCCCGGGCCTGGTTGTACTTGTCTGCCCAGGCCAACCGCTCCTTGTTCGGCAGCCGGCGCTTGATAAGCAGCGACGATTCCGCCATCTTCAACTGTGACTCGGAACTGTCGTACTCGATCTGTTGATACGCTTTCCAGGCAATGTCGGCCAGTTCGCGGGCATACTGGTCGATCGAGTAATCGGTGCGGCGGGGCGCTCCATAATTCATCCATTGCAGATCACCGGAGGTTCCCTGAGACATGGCGGCCACGAACGGCTTCTCTCCTTTTGTACCGATTTTCTGTTCCAGCTCGTTACAGAACCGGCCGTAGTAATCGGACGAAAATCCACCCCGCGCGCCGAAATAGTGCATCGAATAATTGGCCAGCAGACCAATGGGTCGTTTGCCATCCGCAGACTGAATACTGAGTAGTGACAGTCCCGTATCAGCGGGACCGGCGGGGCCGATGAAGGCGGGATTCTGATAGCCCGGGTGCATGATCGCCCGGACCGTTTTGTCGCCGAAGGGATCGACGCCGTACTGCTCGGGATCCCGTAACCAGCGACGGCAGTGCGTATGCTCGGGTGCATCAATGCTGGTATAGCCGACGCGTGCCGGCTCCAGGTTGGCGTATGCCTGTGCGATCCCTTCCGCCAGTTTCGGAGGCAGGAAACGCTCATAACTGGGATCACTGCGGGTGCCCAGGCAATAGTTCATCACGCTGGGAGCAGAGTGCGTATGCGTGGAGGCGATTAGCATCCGATGAATGGGAATGCCGGTCTGTTTGCTGGCCAGCACTTTGGCCCGCTCGCAGACATCGCGGGGAATCATACAGGAATCGACGACGACAATGGCGATCGCCGCCCGGTCATTCTGCAGGACGAAACAGCGGGCTTTGAGACGATCCAGGACTTTGTCCTGATTCTGTTCCAGAAACAATCCGTTCTGAATCGCAGGCAGCGTGGGCGGCGTCACATCGACCGTGGCCGCTCCCGCAGAGAGCCCGCACTCACCGGGTGTCGTCATGACAAACAGTGTCGCAAGCAAAATCAGGCTGGCTGTAACAGGTGGCATCGAAATTCGCATCATCGGTTTCCTCTGATCCTCGGTGAATTACTGTTTTGATTCCTGCGCCGGTTTGTGGGCTCGCAGTTTGGGTGCGAGATATTTCGCGGTCTCGTCAGCGATCACATTGTAACCTGCCAGGTTCGGGTGCCGGTCCGAATACCAGCCGGGCAGATGTCCCAGGATCGGATCGAGCTCATTAGCCATCACGACCACCCGGCCTCCCGAGATGAAGGGTTTGATCAGAGCCTGATACTTTTCGGGAACCTTTTCCACCGGATATCGGCGGTAGTTGAGCATGTTAAAGCCCTGTTTGAGCTCAGCGGCATATCGTGGATAAATATCGAACACCTCCAGCCCTTCTGCTTTCGCGACGCCGAAGATCAGATCGTTGATCTCTTTGCTCACCTCTTCATTGGCAAACGGAATCACCGTCATGGGAATCAGCACTGCCTGTGGATGGTCTTTGCGTAGACGGTCCAGCATCGCATGGAAATCTTTGGGGAAGTTCTCCGTGAAGTTCTCCCGCTTCGCCCGGTCATTCAGTCCATAACGGATGAAGATATAATCTACGCCCGGCAGCTTGGCCGCATCCCGATCGTAGCGGCCCGAGTCAAACAGCCGCTTGATGTATTCACCGCTCAAGCTGGAGTTGATCACATGACAGGCTGGCAGATCACCTTCCGCGGCCAGCAGCTGTTCGATGACTGATTCCAGATGCGGTCCTGCCGGTTTCAACCGGCGGGGAATACTGCCTTCGGTTGTGCTGTCGCCCAGCAGCAGGATTTGAATCTTGCCCTCATGCTCCGCTCGGGCAGAAGTCACAAGCAGCAAGAGCAGGCAGCACAGCGGCAATAGAAATTTCAGGGAACGAATGCGGGGTGAGTTCATCAGTGGAGTCCTGTACGGTGAGTCATTCTGAGCGGGAAGGTTGAAAACGTTTGTCTGGTTGATTCATTATGCTCTACGGAGACGGGAAGATCAATTTACTGATCGGTGGCTCTCCGCGCAAACCGGGGGCTGAGCATCCAGATGCGACGGTGTCTCATAGAAAACACACATTTTTCTACCTGCCTGACTGCCAACACTTTGACGCAAACGCTGCCCTGCTCTGCACATCACTGGCATAGGTTTTGCGTAACTTAATTATTTACAAATGCGGACACCTCACCCGAATCATACTCAGGTAGATTCACTTGCCTCAGATATCACCGCTGACACCGCCTGAGATATTCCTCACCAGAATCAATGAAACGAATTAACTCACATGAAAAAGGAGGCAGCAATGGTTTTACTTACCTCTCAAAGTCGAAGAACCTGGCTCTGTGTTCTAACGACGCTAGTGCTACTCTTGGGATGTATTCCTCATCGCGAGGTCCAGGCAGAGCCCGAAATGACCAACCAGACCATCAGTGACAAAATCAGTGATGAAATGCTACTCGACCCGGGTGTGGTCTCGACCAGGCTCGACATCCAGACCGAAGATGGCATCGTCACGCTCTCCGGTCAGGTCAATAACATCCTGGCTAAAGAGCGAGCAGTGCGGATTGCTGAAACTGTCAAAGGGGTTCGGGCCGTGGTCAATCGGATTGAAGTCAAACCCTCACCGCTGCGAACGGATGACGCAATCAAAAAAGATATCAAGACAGCGCTACGTACCGATCCAGCAACGGAAGCCCGGGAAATTGATGTCAGCGTGAATGAAGGCGCTGTCAAGCTGACGGGGAAAGTGGAATCGTATCAGGAACTGGATCTGGTTAAGAAAGTGGCCCAAGGAGTACGCGGTGTTGTTGATCTGCAGGAAGAGATTCACGTCTTTTACAAGGATGAACGTCCGGATCAGGAAATCGAAGAAGAAGTGCAGGAAACCCTCCGCTGGGATTCACAGATTAATGACCACATGATTACCGTCACCGTCGATCAGGGTCAGGTGAAGCTCGCAGGGGTGGTCGGTAGCGCTGCGGAAGTAAGAATGGCGAAAGCCGATGCCTGGGTCGCAGGCGTGAACGATGTGGACACAGAACACCTGGAAGTTGATCCCTGGATACATGAAGAAAAACTGCGCGGCAATAAATTCGTGAGTAAATCAGAAGCAGAAATCAGCAGCGCCGTGCAGGATGCGCTCCAGAGAGATCCGCGGGTGAAATCCTTCAACGTCGATGCCGAAGTAACAGGCCGTACCGTGACCCTGCGGGGAACGGTCGACAATCTCAAAGCCCGTCGCGCAGCCGCCCGGGATGCGAAAAATACGGTGGGCGTCAGCTATGTGGAGAACCGGCTGAAAACGAGGTTCAATCAGAACCGTGAAGATTCAGCCATCGCCGCGGATGTCCGCGACACCTTCTATCGTGATCCTTATATCGAACGGTTCGACATTAATGTCACCGTCCTGAATGACACCGCGTACCTGTATGGGAAGGTCGACTCGCAGTATGAAAAGAACCGCGCCGATGATCTGGCGTCACGGGTTCCCGGCGTCGTGGATGTCAGGAACTTCCTGAGCGTTGCGGAACAGCGGCCCTACATTTCCGATCCCTACATTGATGATCTGTTCATCGATCAGGATGCCCTGGTGCGCTATGACCGCAGGTCACCCTACCAGTCGGATAAGGAAATTAAAAATGACATTCAGGATGAGCTCTGGTGGAGTCCGTTCGTCAGTTCCGAGAAGATCAAGGTCTCCGTGGACGACGGCATCGCGACCTTGAAAGGGCAGGTCAGTTCCTGGAGCGAAAGGAGGGCCTCTACTGAAAACGCTTACGAAGGGGGCGCCCTACTCGTTGATAACGAACTGGTGGTGAAAAGCGACTAATTTCACAGAACCGCTTTACAACACAGTTTCACTTTCAGTGAGCCGCGTCAGCATCTGGCGTGGCTCACACCCATTTCAGCAGAAAGGAATTCAGAAATGAATGATACCACTGTCAAAAAAGTAGACTCAGCCCATTCCCCCGAAGGAACGATGGGACAGAAATACCTGGCTTCCGGAGTTTCGGTTTCGATGCGACTCTGGGAAGAATCACCTGGATCGGTCGACCCGCAACCAATGAGCCGGGATTATGAGGTCGTCGGATTCGTCATCAAGGGAACGGCTGAACTGGAACTGGAAGACCAGAAGCTGCTACTCAATCCGGGCGAAAGCTGGCTGGTGCCGAAACATGCGGTTCACCGCTATCGAATCCTGGAACCGTTCGTCGCGATCGAGGCCACGGCTCCTCCGGCGCATGTGCATGATCGTGACAGTAAATAGCTCCTGTAGGATAGCAGGCTGAATTCGGCTGCGTTGATGGCCCCGTCTGATATTTCCGACTGGTCTGAAGGTAGGGTACCCCCTAGAATCCAGGAAGATCATCAATCCTGGAAACGGGGGCCTTTACCCATGACGCACCGCAAGTCAGAGCTGCCACAAAAGCGCTGCGCCGCCTGCGGGCGGCCTTTTACCTGGCGTAAAAAGTGGGCCCGTGTCTGGGAGAAAGTCAGGTACTGCAGCACGCGCTGTCGACGTAACCGAGGACAGACAGAGTGAAAATCGGCATCCTCTCAGATTCACACAATCACCTGGAACGGACCGAACGCGCCGTCGCGATGCTGCAGGAAGCGGGTGCCGAGGCGCTGTTTCATTGTGGTGACCTGGCAACACCTGAGATTGTCTCTGCCTGCGCGGTGCTCCCCTTCTTTTTCACCTTTGGCAATCACGACGCCGACTCTGTCCCTCAACTCGAACAGGCGACACGGGAACAGGACGTTCATTGTCTGCGCTGGGGCGGCGAAGTCAAACTGGCCCAAAGACGCATTGCCCTGGTGCACGGTCATATCAGCCGTGATCTCAAACCCCTGCTGGCTGCCGAACCCGATTACCTGCTCACCGGCCATTCACACCAGACCCACGACTTCCATGAAGGCACTACCCGCCGCATTAACCCGGGCGCCCTGTTCCGGGCGAAAGTCTTCACCGTCGCCACACTCGATCTGGCAACCGACGATCTGCAGTGGATCGAGGTACCCCGATGAAGATTGCTGCAGTATATCAGTCTCGAAGAAGATAGCCAGCTACTCCCATGTCCCGGGCAATTGCCAATTGCCGGGAATCGGGTGAGAAACAGAGGGCATACGCGACAGAACGAATCCGGCTGCTTATTTGAAGGTCAGCCGCACACAGCACCAGCACATCCCTGCCCGTGCAACAGGCAACCCAGCGGCCATCGGGTGAGATTGCCAGACATTTTCCATAGGCATTGACATCAATGGATGTTTTAAACTGCGACTCCTGCTGGTAGTCACTGCTCGCCCAGTCGTACTTAATGAGTCCCTCAGAACTTAGTATGACGAGAAAACGACCATCTTCGCTCAAGGCCACACGGGAGCCCTCGGGGACTGCAAATTCCTGAATCAGATCGACCATGAGAAAGGGCGGGCAGCGTTCTTGATTAGCAGATTCTTCAGTCATTGTCAGAGTACAGATTTTGGCCGGGCAATGCGAATCGTAAGTGACGGCGATCCGATATTGATCATCTTCAATCCGGCACGCTGTAATGGAGCGACCGGAGTCGTCGTCACAGTCGAGGATACGTTGGACTTCACCGTCAGGATTTTTAAAAACAAACTCTCTCAAGTCTGCACGTCGCAGCACAAATGGTTGACCGAAACCTGAAAAGTCTTTCAATACATGGCCACCCGTCCCCACCACAAGTTCGCCGCAACAACAGACGTCAATACAACCAGCAGCATAAATTGATTCTTCGAGTTGAGTTCCCTTCTCACGTGAATAGACTGTCAGGTCCCACGCCCTTTCAGAGGGAACCGCAAGCACTCGTTCGTTATCGAACCAAGCAATGGCTGGCAGAAAACCTTTCTCAATCTGCCAATACCGCTGTTTCGTTTTCAGATCGAAGAGTTCCAGGCAATTATTCTTGACGCCAAGCAGGCTCTGGCCATCAGGAGAGATCTGAATCTCAAAATAATTTCCACTTTCCCCGGGGGGTAGAGACCAGGCGGCTTCATAATCCGGACGGGTAATGATGAACAGCAGCAGGATCAATACCGTCAACGTTGTCAGCAAACCAATCCACTTCCGGTTTTGGGTGAATACTGTCAGACTCATCATCATCACCCCCGGGGGACACCCAGGCAAATGCGAAAGCCATCGCGTGAATCGGAATAATAATCGCTCTTGAGTCCCAGGCGGACGGCGCAGCGGGCATTGCCGGGCACGTCGTAGTAGTTCCCACCCCGACAGACCGGGCGGCGATTCTGGTCTACTAGATAGACTTCTTCATGTCCCCCCGTGGGATCGAAATGATCGAGGACGATTTCCCAGACGCCGCCACACATGTCGGCCAGCCCGAAACCGTTGCGTCCCATCTCGCCATAATGGTCGACAGGAGAGACAAACGCAAAGCCATCACTCCACGGGGCATTCGCCAGCGGCCAGATCTTGTTGCGTCCGGGCAGGAAATCGACGGCGGAGATATTCAGGCGACCTTCGCCATCCCGCAGATCATCGCCCCACCAGAAATAGTGGCTCTCGGTACTTCCCCCCCGACAGGCATACGCCCACTCGGCTTCGGTGGGCAGGCGGTACTCCAGACCTTCCGGCAGGCGTCCCGCTTTACGCTCACGCTCGGTCAGCCACTTGCAGAACGCGCGGCCGTCGTTCCAGCTCACACAGACGACCGGATAGCAGTCGCGCAGTGGAAATCCGAAACCCGGATCACGCCAGCTTTTGCCTTTTACCGAAATCCAGGGGTGCGGCGGGGCTTTGGCCGTGATCTTCCAGTTGGGATCAAAGACCTGCGTTTTTCCATCCGGCTTCTCGGCATCGGTCACGTAGCCACTCTCTTCAACAAAACGTTTGAACTGGCCGACGCTGACCTCGGTCCGTCCCATCCAGAAACCGTCTTTAACCTGCATCGCGCGGGGCTTTTCTCCTTCGTAGGACTCGCGCACGGTGCCCGGTGTCGCACCCCCTTCAATCCCTGTTGCCCAGGCTTTTTCCTCCGGAGTACTGCCCATCATGAACTTACCCGGCGGAATATACAGGACCTCCAGTGAAACGTCTGCTCCCAGATCAATCTGTTTTGAAGTGCCCTGCGCTGGTGGATCAGCGGCGGATGATTTCGCGGGCAGAACGACATTGAAAATGACTCCAGATAACAACAGCAGACGCAGCACATTTGTGATTCTCATCAGGCGGGTCCCTTGTTAAGGTAGGCTATGCGAGCAGGCAGGATTTCTCCGATTATTAACCATAAGGAATCGTAGCCAGCGGATCAACAATATTTTTTTGTCCGGTCTCCCGATTCGATGAAAGTGATGGCCTATGAGTCTTCAGAAAAAACAGGATGGTTACTGGTACGGCGACGATCATGCAGACCTGCGTCAGGAACTGCAGCGGTACAGCGAACTGAATGGTTACCCGATTGATAATTTTGCAGATGTCCGTTGTACCTGCGGGAACGATTCGTTCTACTTCGGTACCGATGAAGACGAAGGGGTGGCACTGCGAATCTGCGGCAGATGTGAAGACGAACATCTGATGGGTGACAGTGAAGAGTACGCTGAGGAAGCGGACATCGAGAAACATGGCTGCGTCTGCGGCGCGGAAGTCTTTCAGATCACGGCCGGCATATATCGCTACCGCAATGAGGATGATTCGCTGTCCCCGGATGTGAAATGGCTTTACCTCGGCTGCCGCTGCGTGGCCTGTGGACTCGTCGGCTGTTATGCCGACTGGAAAAACGAATTTAATGGATATGAAGCGCTGCTCGCGAAGATGTGAACTCCTGATCTACAGACTGTTTTCACTCTACGTCCAGATATGAACTGATTCAACATTCTCATAATCACTCTATAAAGACACGCATCATGAAAATAAGCGGCTTGTCCATTGGATGGGGAGATCGACTATGGGATCAGTTGGAACCTGATCTCGAAGCACTTCAGGAAGATCAGGAACGCTCTCGTGGTTGTCTACAATTCCTGAGATATCTTGAATCAATCGAAGGCCCCGACCTGTGGGTCGGAACTTCTCACTCTACTCTCGTTTTCTTTCTTAGTGATATACAGGAAGATCATATCGAGGTTCCGTATGTGGCCTGCGTAGATATCAGTGCAGGGACCCCACCTGCCTTGTACATGATAAGTTATCCCCTCCCACGCGAAATTCGCCCCTGGATGAAAAGGGATCCAACAGAGATCCCTGATCTGGAAGAGATCAAGAAAGATTGTTGGAAGGTATATACACATCAAGAAAACAAGGAGGACGCAGCTGCTGCGTTATTAGGTGCGATTGCTGTCTCAGGAACCAATCCCATACGACCACAATCTGATTGGTTGTGGTATATTTGCCCCAATTGCGATCTGCACTCCCCCCATTATCAATCTCATTGTCGGCGTTGTAAGTATGTCTTTCCACCTCAGAAAAAAATGGAATTGCTGGGTCTCTTTCGGAAAATATCACTTTCTGAAGGAACAAGATCTTCTACCAAAACGAACACAGAGAATACCGAAATCTAATTCGGGCAGGCGAACTTCCCTGCAACTTGCCCTGTCTTAAATCTGAGCTTGCTATACCCGCCGTGGCGCGGGATACTCGAACATCCGTTCGTGGGACTTGAGAGTGACTTCCGCGTGAGCATCTGCAGCTTTTCAGCCCGTCGCTGTCTGCATTCCCCGAACGGATTTTTTTGACTCAGGGAATGACTCTGGTGACCAACGGAACCTATTCAACATCGTCTCCCGAACGAACTCGCCTGCGCGATCAGTGCGAACGGGAAGACCTCGTGATGTTTATCAACTCCTGTTTCGCCGCCACCCGGCAGAACGAGTATTATACCGATCGGTATCTCGCCACCGTTTCGATTGAATTCCTACACCAGTACACGCTGATTAACTATCGCCTGCTTTACGCACGAACGCTGGCAGCCGGCATCAATCATTTTAACCAACTGCAGATTCTCTTTAATCTTCTCCAGTCCGGCGCGCCGGCTGATCTCACGCAGCGGTCTGAAGAAGGAGCACTGATCGCTGCTGCGCTGCGCGGACTGCCTCCCAACCGGGTGTATGGGCTATTTACACGATTGCAGCAGGCCCGAATCAATAATCGTCGCACGCGTGCCGTGATTAAGACATACCTTAACTGGCGACGAGAACCGGATTTTGATGCCATCAAATATCGCAACAAGTTTTGTTCTGCAGCAGCACACATCCATTTTCAACTCGATGCTGAACTGGGACGGTTTCTCTTTGATCCTTCCAGCCAGAAGACTTACACGCGGCCCCTGCTCAATCAGTATCGACAGGCGCAGTACAGTGCCGCTGCCATCTACGAACTGCCCTTCACTGTCGCGGAATCACTGGCACAGAAGCATCAGATTCCTCGCGAGGTCTTCCTGCAGAAGATTCAACCGAAAATGACCGCAGCGGAAAAGATGCGCTATCAGTCTACTGCTGCACGGACGAAAGGGGTTGAAATTGAATTTGACCTGAGTCGCGCAGGACTGACGAAACTGGCACTCTATATACTCTCGCTGAAGCAAAGCGAGCGACGGGACCGCGCTGTAGAACTGCAGGCTGCCCTGAATTCCGCTGCAACAAAAGCACTCCGTCGCGCTCCCCTCGCGCTGGGACGTGTCGCAGCCGTCCTTGATCGCAGCCGGTCTTCCCTGGGAAGTCGTGAGCGGCGAAACCGTCCACTGGGCGTGGCCCTGGCAGCCAGTTGTCTGCTCAGAAATGCAGCTCGGGAATACCGGTCTTTCTGGACACCGGAAAACGAAGAAACGGAATATGAATTTCTGACGCGACCTGCGGGACAGACGGCTCTGGCCGAACCATTGCTTGCCGCGCTGGAATGGGGGCCAGACCTGATCGTAATTGTTTCGGATGGATACGAAAACGATCCTCCCCAGCTGGTCGATCAGGTGGCGCGCGTGTACCGGAAAACGATTGGAAAAGGGAATACTCCGGAGATTGTGCATATGAACCCGGTCTTTGATGCCGATCATTATTCACCGCGTCGACTTGGCCCCACGATCCCCACCGTCGGACTGCGGGATGCAGAAGACATTCCCACCATGCTGGGCTTTGCCCGGTTCACTGCCGGAACGACGAAACTGGAGGATCTGGAAGCGTATCTCTCACACCGTGTCAACAGGATGCTGAACTCCGATGAAACCTGAAGATCTGCAGCAGACGATTTCGCTGAAAGGACTGAAGCTCGCTCCGTCACAAGTCCTGGGAGGAGTGCGTCTGGCGCCCGTAATACGTAAACAGGTTCGTGAAGATCTCCGTTTGACGCGGCGTCCCTACCATGAGGATATTGCCGCCGTTCAACTCGATCAGAAAACGGCATATTACTCCTACATTCCACATGCATTTATCGCGGACTGGTCAGACGATGGCTCACCGGCCGTCGCCTACGGTACACAGCTACGCCGTCTGCAGAAAAGGCAGAAAAACAGCGATGGCCGGGTTCATGACCTGGGCTTCATGACGGCGCGGGTGATGAAAAAAATGCGAAAGCGGGAAGACCGCAATCGATTGCGGTTTCTTCCGATGGATCTTTCACTCGAAGGATTTCTTTCGCTCCATTTTGGTGGACCGGATGTGATCTGGGAAGAATACTCGCGCGCAGC
The DNA here is from genome assembly GCF_040219335.1 of Gimesia sp. Lineage (NCBI taxonomy): Bacteria > Pseudomonadati > Planctomycetota > Planctomycetia > Planctomycetales > Planctomycetaceae > Gimesia > Gimesia sp. The sequence continues at coordinate 183,995 of NZ_JAVJSQ010000007.1, forward strand.
AATCCGCGATGGTTTGAGCCCGCGTTGTGAGATGTCGGTTCCCGGCCGCTGGATTAAAGGGCTGGAAGATGCCCTCCGTGTTTTCGAAATTCATGAGAATCAGGTTGGTTCACTGGTTTTTGTGGGGGATGCCCTGGCGTCTGCCTTTATCGTACCTCATCCGGATGATTATCGTGATCTGCACGAAACACTGTTGACCGATGATTACGGTGAGCTGCTCTATTTCTACGGACTTTACGCACAGGAAAACCGGTTACATCCAGCGGACATCGATGCCAAGCGGGTGGCGTCACTGGAAGACCTGCGTCGAGAAGTCAAGCGTGTGCGTGGCGACTGGTCAACGCTGCACACACTGATGTCTGATAATCTGCTGGATTGTCCGGTCCACAATGAAATGGTTTACAAGATGGGCCCCTTTCAGTTGCAGCGGTTCATGACGGAATTGAATCCGAAGGTGGAAAACCACATCGGGGAAGCCATCGTCCGCAAGAATGGAACGTTGGAATATTTGAAATCGTATCGACTCTCTGCCGCCCAGTGCCGACGTGCTTATCTGCTGATGCAGCTCGCTGACAGCAACTGGTCTGTCGAAGCCTGCGCTGAAAAACTGAGTTGCACAACTCACGAATTGATTTACCGTCTGGAAAAAGCGGGCTTCGGTCACCTGTTCCATCAGCATGTGCATGACAAAGTTCAGAGCATGCTGCGAAATGACCCCTGGTAAATCATTTATTAAACCCCGGTTTGACAGAGCCTCTCCGTGTAGTACCATGGGTGGCTGTTTCATCCCGCCAGGATGATTGGTCTGTTGATGTGATCGCGACCGGAGGGTTTATGGGTTATCGAGCTTTCTATTGCTGTTATAAAACCGATGAAACGCTCAGCGCGGAAGAAGCCTGTGAGATGGATCTGTCTCTCGCCGCCGATCGGATTCTGGAACTCCTCCAGGGCGATGAAGATTTCTTCGGGCTGATCGACGAACACAACAACACGCTGCAATTCCTCCGCAACGGCGAGACAATCTGGATGGAAATTCCGATTCCGGACAAGCAGGGAAGTTACGGAAAATACATCCCGCTCAGTGAAGTGAGCGCGCTGGTCGCTGGCTTACCCGCCCAGATCGATCTTAATGATTTCTCAGAAATGCAGTTTCAACCCTGGTGATCCGACAGGCTGTCTGCAGCAGTTCCACAGTTAATTGACGCTGGTCAGGCCGCTTCCTATATTCGAGGCAGGTCGTGCTGTGATTACGCAGTCATGCAAACAACCCTCCCACTTGTTAACAACCTCAGGTTCCTCAATGAACGTGTTTCGATTATTTCTCACCAGTCTGATGGTCTGTTGTCTGACTTGCCGGACGCAGGCAGATCTCAATTTGTATGTTAAAGCCGATGGAGGTCCCGGGGGCGATGGCAGTCAAGCGAAGCCGTTTCGTCAGATCGAGCAGGCACGCGATGCGATCCGCCGGTCTCGTCAGAATGGTCAGCTGAAAGTGGGTGCTGGGGCAACGGTCCACATCCAGCCCGGTGTTTATCAAATCAGTAAGTCGTTGGAATTCAACAAGACTGACAGCGGCACCGCCGCGTCGCCGATCGTCTATCGTGGAACTCAACAGGGCCAGGTACTGATTCAGGGGGGCATCGGTCTCGATCCCGCATCGTTTCAGCCTGTCACCGATGCTGCCATTCTCAAACGGCTGCCTGCTTCCGCTCGCGATAAAGTCCGGGTCTGTGATCTATCGTCCATCGCAGACGGCTCTTTCGCGGAACTCAAACGCTCCTACCGGGGAGTACCCGTCGGTCCCTGGCTGTATGTGAACGGCGCGCCGATGACGCTCGCCCGCTGGCCGAATGCCGATGCAGATCATGGTGGCTGGGCTTCGTTTTCCAAAGTCGTTGATAAAGGGCTGCCCAACCCCAAGGCCGAAGATCCGGAACAACGCAAACTGCACCCCGGTGCGTTCATCTTTGATGATCCCCGGCCCGCCCGCTGGAACCTTGAAGATGGCGTCTGGCTGCTCGGTTACTGGACTCATGACTGGAGCGACGAAGTCATCCGGATCGCCGATTATGATGCAAACCAGAAAACGATCCGGCTGGCAGCCCCTCATAACTACGGCATCATGGGTGGCACCTGGGGATCCAAATCACGTCGCTTCTTCGCACTCAACGTTCTGGAGGAACTGGACGCACCTGGCGAATGGTATCTCGATCGCAGGCAGAAGCAGCTTTATTTCTATCCCAACCAAAATCAGCAAGAGGCATCGATTGTCCTCGCGACGTTGACGCAGCCCCTGCTCAAACTGCAGGACACGCAACATGTCCGCTTTGAGAACCTGAACCTGGAGTATGGTCATTCAGAAGGTGTCTCGCTGAAGAATACCACCGGCATTGAACTGGCCGGGTGCGTGGTCGCGAACCTCGCCAGTGGCGGTATCTCCGTGAATGGTAAGCAGAACACGATCCGCAGCTGCGATCTGTATCACCTGGGAACACGCGGGATCGCCTTGTATGGAGGCGACCGTAAACAGCTCACACGCGCCGATAACCGTGCGATCAATAACCACATTCACCATTATGGACTCTTCCAGCGAACCTATGCCCCGGGCATCTATGCGAATGGTTGCGGGCAGATCGTTCAGAACAACTGTATTCACGATGCCCCTCATAACGCGGTCCTGTATGGCGGTAATGAGAACCTGTTCGAACGGAATGAAATCTACCGCGTCGTCATGGAGACGGGTGACTCGGGCGCCTTTTATACCGGTCGCGACTGGACCAGCCAGGGAAACATCCTGCGGCACAACTTCATCCACCACCTCGGAGGCGGCGATGCAGAGCATGTCAACACGATGGGCGTCTACCTGGATGACTGCGACAGCGGCGACACGGTGGAAGGCAACGTGTTCTACCAGACCGGCCGGGCCATTATGATTGGCGGCGGTCGCGATAACCCTATTCTGAATAACCTGGTCTTCGACTGTCCTATCGGCCTGCACGTCGATTCCCGGGGCATGACCTGGAAACAATGGAACAATCCTAATGAACCAAGCTGGCAGCTCGAAAAGAAGGCGGAAGCGATGAACTACCAGAGCCCGCCCTGGAGCGAACGCTATCCCCATCTCGCTAAAATCATGCAGGACTCGCCTCGAGAACCGCTCTATAATCCGATCCTTCGGAACGTGTTCGTGAACTGCTCAAAGGAAGTCGCACATCTGGACGGCAACGTAAAGAAGCTGCTTGACAAGTTCGACATGCAAAATAATCTCGCCGTGAATACGCGTGGCACATCACGGGGTATCGCCATGACCAACGATCTCAAAGGCTTCACCAACCTGAGCGGGACCCCTGACAAACACATTCCACTGGGCCTGACAATAAATTCACAAGGCAAATGGGAACTGCACCAGGATCCCTCCCTGCTGACGAAAGAGATCGGTTTTGAGCCGATTCCTTTTGACAAAATCGGTCTTTATCTGGATGACTATCGTCACAAACTGCCAGAGTAAGATCCCTCTCGAAACTAAGAAGTTCAACCGGCAACCGGTGCATGCTCTTGCGCCGGTTGCAGCGCGGCTTCTGCTGTTTTCTCCCGGGTCACACGAAAATGGCGACTGAGCAGAAAACCGATGATGCCGAGAAACAGAAACGTGGAGGTATGGTAAGTTCCCAGTAGCTCACTATAGAACTTGCCGATAAATGCGCGGTTCAAAATCAGCACCAGGAACACAAACAGACCGATGCCGACCTTCAGCGGTTTCGTAAAATGTTTCTGACTCATGGAAGAGCGGATCAGCAGATAGACACCCGGAAATATCCCCACGCAATGCTGTCCCCAGGTGACCGGCGAATATAACAGGATCAATATCGACAGCACCGCACATTCCCAGAGAATGCGTTCATCCGAACGGTCGTCGTAATGCCTGCGGAATAGCCACGCAATAAAAATCAGAAACACCAGCATACTCAGCGAGATGATCCGTCCTGCCGTCACCGGAGGCAGATTCAGAAAGTCCACATACAGCGGTGTTTTCATCCGCCCTTCATGCTCTCTGGGGAAATGCATCAGGTAACGGGCAAGTGTAATTCGCAAAGACATATTCGCGATTGGAACCGGACCGGCAATTCCTTTGGAAGGATCTTTTTCCTTAAAACCATGCATCACGTTAAATACCCAGTGCCGCACCGTGCGATCGTATTCGGCATATCCCAGTTTGAGCATGGGGGATAATGTAAAGCAAGCCGCCGCCAGGAAGGTCAACCCGGCCATTTTCCATTCCCGCTTGAGAATGAACCAGACCCAGAATAAGGAAGGCGTACATTTCAACGCCATCGCGAATCCCAGAATCAAGCTCCCCTGCAGTTCCTTCTTTTCACGCCAGAGATAAACGGACAGCCAGGCAGCAGCCACCAGCGCCAGATTCACACCGCATTCCAGCATGTCTCGAATCAGGTACCGGCTCGAGAGCAGAATCGCAATTGTTACCAACCAGAACAGTTCGTTTTTCCCCAACGGAAAATGCACTTCGCTCAAACGGTTCAAAACGCGAACGAGTACATACAGCGCCGCAAAGAACAGGGGGTAGACCAGCAGGTACGCGGTCTCCATCGGAATCCATGCCAGCGTGGAATGCACGAAACCCCAGAACGGGGGATACGGGTAATTGATGTTGCGGGTATAGAGGAACTGACCACTGGCGATGAAATGTCCCGAGGTCCAATGCAAAGGAAAGTCACCGGGAGGGCGACGGGCGATGCGCAGGAACTGAATGACAGAGACAATCACACCCACCACGATAAACGCAGCACGCCAGATTTTGTTATGTCTGTCAAACAGATCTTTAATCAAATTCACCTCCTTGTTGAAGAATCGTCTTGCCCTGATCGAGTGATTTATATACTAATGCCCTTCCTCTCAGATAGAGGAGAAAATCGAATCTGCACAATGAGCAATTAGCCTCGTCGTTGCGAGAAAAATCAGCTGACGGGTGTTCCCTATCGGGTGCAGAAATGAGTGACACTGAATATTTCCGATATTTTTAGCGCAATCAAATAAAAAGTTTGCATTAAAAATCACAGATTATAAACTGAGTGGAACATAACACCCTTCATTTATATTTCGAGTCAACATTTCTAAGAGACAGATCATTTCAGTACATCTTTGATTCGCTCATCATTCTGATGAGGGCATCAGTGCGACCTTCTGTCTTCGAACCTTTTCGATTCAGTGTGTACCGCTTCAAATTCACCCTCTTTTGTAGCGCATGCGCATGTAGTTTTGGAGATTCAATTCCTAGCTGAGGCACGATTTAGCAGCTAAAAACGACAAACAATCCGACGACATTTCATTCAGATATTCATACTTTATTCGGTTTTTTATGGAGAAATCGTCATGAAGAAGCTGGTGTCGATGTTTCATTCGTTGCTGATCGGTCCTGTTACCTTTTGTGTCGGAATGCTGGTCATTCTGTTCGCGTCTCTGATCGGAATTAACCGTCTGGTGGAGGTAGATGCCTCAGGCAGACCGCTGGTGAAGAGAAAGTGCGTGGCAGATCGGCATCCCATCACAACGGAAATGATCGAGCTCACTAAGGACCTGGGCTGGGATGAAAATCCCGCTAACCTTTCCAAGCTCGATCAACTGACCGATTTTCATAGAAAGATGGCTACCGAAACCGTCACCGAGACGGATTCTCTGTCACTCATCAAAAAAGTCGATTTCGATTAGTTTGACAGTTCCACGAACACATCTTTTCATTTACATCTCTCAGATGTATTCAATCAAATTACAGGCACTCTCTGCAGTTGAGTCATCTCAACCTGCAAGCCCGGTCCAGCTCAATCTCTCACACGTCATGCAGTGGGACCGGGGCTCAGTGTTTGTAGATTTTATGACGCGGACGATCTGACAGAATCTCTTCCTTACCCCAGTTGGTAACCGCACGAAAAGCATCGCTGTGGATAAAATCCTGGAATGCCTGTTCGTCGGACCATTCACTGGTAATCATGTAAGAAGCGTTGTCGCTCACATCCTGCCACAAGTGGGATGAGGTATGTCCCTCAGCCTGTTGCAGGGCCTGCTGTACGCCGGCAAATTTGGCTTCGAACTCAGCCTGCTTACCATCAATCACCTGGTAGTTCATTCCCACTGTAATCATCGTTTCCTCCTGGTTTTGAATAAGGATTTTCTTTACATCGTATGGCAGGGGGCGTGGTACTACAACTGCGATTCAGCTGTTCCCAGAGACATCCGCACACAGCCATTTTGTGCTCTGATCAAGTTATCAGACTCCGCCTTGCAAACATATCTTTTCTTTGCAGAGACCTGAAATATAGATTCCTTTTAAAACGACTCTGACTAGAATAGCTCGTCGGAATTAATTCTCCAGGTGCCCAGGGTACAGATTCACCTCTCACTTCTGTCATTTCTCATTTCCAGAACTTTACTATTGCCGTCGAAAAAGGACCCGCTGAATGAGCCGCTTGAACTGGCATCAGGCCGTCTTGCAGAACATGATAGACGCCGTGATCGCAGTTGATACACGACAGCGTATCATGCTGATGAATCCCTCTGCGGAACGACTGCTCGGTCGTACAATTAAAGAAATCCAGGGACAGGATTTTTTCGAAACATTCCTGTTGGCAGCAATAGAATTTCGGGCTGAAATGCAACAGTCTCTCGAATCTGTCCTCTCGACAGGTGAGTATGTCATCTTCAGCAGTCAGCCTGCTATCAATACAAAAGAGAACTCGCCTCAACAAATTAACGGTAATATCGCTCCGCTGTATGAGCATCCCGGTAAAATCATGGGAGCCCTCTTCGTCTTTTATAATCAGAACGAGGACCAGGATCCCTTCCTCTGTTTTAGAGACCTGCAGAATTTCATAGTTAATTCTCCGGTCGCGATCGCGCTGTTCGACAGAAACATGCGCTATCTGGCCACCAGCCGCCGCTGGATCGACGACTACAGGCTGGAAGACAACTTGCAGGGCCGCTCCCATTATGAAGTCTTTCCGGAAATTCCCAATCACTGGAGAGTTGCTCATCAGCAGTGTCTCGCAGGATCGATTCTGCGAAATGAAGAACTGTTTCCGCGTGAAGGCGGCGCAGCGCACTGGATCAACTGGATCATCCAACCCTGGTATGAATCGAGAAATTCGATCGGCGGTATGGTTATCCTCACAGAAGACATCACCGACCGCAAACACCTCGAGCAGGAAAACCAGGAATTGCTCGAACAGCTGGTGGCAGCGCAGAAGATCGAATCCCTCGGTAGACTCGCCGGAGGTATCGCCCACGACTTCAATAATATGTTGAACGTGATCCAGGGCCATGTCGGGCTGGCGCTGCTCGACATCGATACGGACCACCCCCTCCATCATCACCTGACAGAAATTCGCGATGCTGCAGAGCGTTCCACCGAACTGACTCAACAACTTTTGAGCTTTAGCAGTCGCGAGGAAGCCGAACCAAGGTTGATTGAACTCAATCAGTCGATTGAGGGTATGTTGCGCATTTTGAAACGCCTGATTGCTGAGGAAATCGAATTTGTCTGGGAGCCGGAATCTGAAGGCTGTATCGTCAAAATGGATCCTTCCCAGATCGATCAGATTCTGGCGAACCTCTGCGTGAATGCCAGTGACGCCATTTCCGGAATTGGAACCATCACCCTGAAAACGGAGAACAGAGAATTCGACCACGAATTCTGTAAAGCACATCCGGAGTACCTTCCCGGTCATTTTGTGATGCTTTCCGTATCTGATACCGGTCCCGGCATAGACCCGGCCACACAGGCTCGCATTTTTGAACCCTTCTTCACCACAAAGCCACAGGGAAAAGGAACCGGGCTCGGCCTGTCCACCGTCGCAGGAATTGTCAAACAGAACCAGGGCTTCGTCCGCGTGGAAAATCAGCCCGGCAGTGGCTCGACGTTTCAAATATTCCTTCCCTGTCGTCGCGATGGAAAACCGCTCCCTCACCTCGAACCCGCTGTACGTGCACCCATCGGTACCAGCGAAATGATCCTGTTGATCGATGACGAACCGATGCTCGCCAAAATCAGCAGGGAGATCCTGCTCTCGCTGGGCTATCGCGTGATCATCGCCACCAGTCCCCGGGAAGCCATCCAGATACTGCTTGATTTTAAGGGAACGGTGGACCTGTTAATCACCGATATGGTCATGCCCGAAATGAACGGCCAGGAACTTTATCTCGCATTACAGAAACTCCAGCCAAATCTCAATGTCCTGTATATGTCCGGCTACACCTTGCACATCATGGCCGAACAAGGCATCACCAGCGAAGAGAACTCCTTCCTCAAAAAACCATTCTCGCGCAACGAACTGGCAGTCAAAGTCAGACAGGTACTGCAAGGGGGCTGAGCGTAGCTGGAGTGATGTAACTCACACCGCATGCCTGAAATCAGAACAGCTTATGCAGACGCTTCGCGGCGTCAACCTCGATCTCAGCGTCATTCAAAACAGTCCGGGAATCACATCCCCGGCCGTCGCGACCTGCACGACTTCGTTGGGAACGCCCCGCGTAATCCGCAGCTCGCCCAGGTCGAACAGCGTGTGCATGATGCTGGTCACCAGATCTTTCCGTTCGATCGGCTCGGTCTGCGGACCGCCGGCATGCCGGTCTGACTGACCAATCACCTGCCCCATCTTGAGCCCGCCGCCACTCAGCATCAAAGGCGACAGGTTCCCCCAGTGATCGCGGCCGCCGCGGCTGTTGAGTTTGGGAGTCCGTCCCATTTCACCCGTGCAGACCAGCAGAATGTCTTCGCTCAAGCCCCGCTCGTGCACGTCTTCCAGGAAAGCGGAGACCGCATGATCGAAGGGGACGCCCATGTAGTCCATGCCCTCAGCCACGCCCGCATTGTTATTGTCCGCGTGCATATCCCACACAAAATTCGTGGTGATCGTCACGAATCCGCAACCCGCTTCGCACAGACGCCGCGCCATCAGCAACAGTTTTCCTAATGACTGTGCGTTATCGATGTACCGCTGATAGTTCTTCCAGCGTTTGCTGATCGTTTCAGGACGAACCAGCGGCGCCGTATCGTAGCGGGCCACAACACGGGGATCTTCCTCCGACAAGTCAAAGGCTTTGGAAACGCCACCCAGAATCACATCAAACGCCTGCTGCTGCAACTCCGACGAAGCAGCAAACGTGTCGCTCTTCTCAGCCGCCCAGCGGGCCCGATCCAGTTTCGTTAACAGCACTCGTCGATCGTCCAGACGATTCTGCGGAATCGACAGCGTCATATTCGACTGCATGTCCCCCCCGGCGCCAGGCACGAACGGGGCATACGCACTTCCCATCTGCCCGGGAGAATCAAATTTGCCGAACTTGGTAATCGCCGGCATCATCTTTTCATCAATAGCACGCGGATACAGCACCGCACTTGTGGGCATCCCTTTATCAGGATGATTCGCCCCCACCACGCGGGAGTAAAGCGCACCCAGGTTGGCATCGAGCGTATCCTTATGCACGATCGGTTTGATGTCGTGTCGACTGTCCCCCGAACGATAAGAGCGGACGATCGACATCCGGTCGGCCTGTTGTGCCAGCTTGGGAAACGTCCCTCCGAACGTCACGCCGGGAATCTTCGTCGCCACCTCGCCCGTCACGCTGTGAATGTCCGACGGCGCGGTCATCTTGGGATCGAACGTCTCAATCTGGCTCGGACCACCGTGCATGAACAGGAAGATCACCGACTTGTTCTTCAGCAGCGTTCCCGATCCCGCCGCCTGCGCCTGTAGCGACATCAGACCAGGCAGAGTCAACCCGCCCAGCGCCAGACCGCCCACGCGCAGGAATTCCCGCCGACCGTTTCGATGATTGTGATCACAGAATGAAAGCATGATTCTACCCGAGCCTAAGAAAATCGCCTGTTCTGAATATCGTCCAATATATCGACAAACGTTGATGCAATCCAGACGAAAACCTGTCTGAAGGAAAATCGGGACTGTTAATCTGATCCCCGGTTTTCTTTCGGTTCCTCTGCCGGTTATGATGGGAAGGCTTCATACGTTTTGATTCTGAAAGTCTTATCGAAAGGGACCCCGGATGCGCTTGCTCCTGATGATCGCTCTTCTCTGGCTCGTCTCCACACCGCTCCAGGCGGCTCAGAAACCCAACATTCTGTTTATTGCCATCGACGACCAGAACGACTGGATCGGCTGCCTGAAAGGGCACCCCCAGATCAAGACCCCGAACATTGACAAGGTCGCCTCGCGGGGAACCCTGTTTACCAACGCCCACTGCCAGTCCCCCCTCTGTAATCCCTCGCGGACCAGCCTGATGACCGGCCTGCGGCCCACGACCACCGGCATCTACGGACTGGCCCCCTGGTTCCGCAACGTCGATCGTTTCAAAGATCGTGTTTCGCTCCCTCAGTACCTGGAGCAGAACGGTTATAAAACTTTGAGCACCGGCAAAATTTATCACGGCGGCTACGGTCGCAAGAAAAAAGACAAGGAATTCAACGTCCTCGGCCCGCCTGCCGGGGTCGGCGTGAAGCCTCCCAAAAAACTGGTCAACACCCCCAACCCGCACCCCCTCGTCGATTGGGGCACCTTCCCGCACAAAGACGAAGACAAAGGCGACTGGAAGGTCGCCAGCTGGGCCGTCGATCAGTTGAACAAAAAACCGACCGAACCCTTCTTCCTCTCGGTCGGCTTCTTTCTGCCGCACGTCCCCTGCTACGCCACACAGAAGTGGTTCGACCTCTACCCCGCGGACACCGTCCAGTTGCCTCCCGTGCTGGATGTCGACCGCGACGACACGCCCCGCTTTTCCTGGTACCTGCACTGGAAGCTCCCCGAACCCCGGCTCAAGTTTCTCAAGGAAGCCAACGAGTGGCACAACCTGGTGCGGTCTTACCTCGCCTGCACCAGCTTTGTCGACAGCCAGGTCGGACGCGTCGTCGACGCACTTGAGAAAAACAACCTGGCGGAAAATACCATTATCGTCATCTGGTCCGACCACGGCTGGCACCTGGGTGAGAAACTGATCACCGGCAAGAACACGCTCTGGGAACGTTCGACACGTGTTCCCCTCATCTTCGCCGGTCCGGGCATCACCGAAGGCGCTGTCTGCAGCAAACCGGCCGAACTCCTGGATATCTATCCCACGCTGGTCGAACTCAGCGGCCTGCCTCCCCGCACCGACCTCGAAGGTCACTCGCTGGTCCCACAGCTCAAGGACGCCAACACACCCCGCAAGTGGCCCGCCATCACCTCTCACAACCGCAACAACACCACGGTCCGCACGGAAAATTATCGCTATATTCACTACGCTGACGGATCGGAAGAGTTTTATGATATGCAGCAGGACCCCGCGGAATGGAAAAATCTCATCGGCGATCCCAATTATGCAAAATTGATTGAAGAACATCGCACCTGGCTTCCCACGGTCAACGAAAAGCCTGCGCCCGGCAGCAAGCATCGCATCCTGCGATACGAAAACGGTCAGGCAAACTGGGAAGAAGAAGACATCAAAAACGATGATCCGATTCCTGAGTTGTAAGCAGTTTTTCACAGCCGAAATTCATCCTGAATTTGTACAAATGATCGCAGACAATTTGAAACAGTTTTAACTTTCACTCATGTCCTGCCGGTTACAATTTCACTCAAAAAAATCTGCCATTTTTTTGGGCACGACCATTCAAGTTCTGTCTGAAAACTTGCCGAAGTATCCGTGTATAACAACGAACCTGGAAGTAAGTTGCCGTCGATGAACCCAAGACAGTTCGCAAGAATTGAGTAGTCGTCAGTGATACTTATGACCAGACTAAGTGTTACCTAAACACAGGAGAAATCCTCAGGGGACTGGAAGCTTGGGCTTTCCAGTCCTCTTTTTTTATGCGCCACTGACAGAACCACATCACGCCACTCCTCCTTCCACAAATCTTTCTCCTCCCGCATCCGACCAGGGAAACTTTTTCACCTGATCTAACTGAAAAGATTGAACTTGATCGACGGTTCGCGAATCATAAAGTATTGCAATTGTGCTTCGCGCGCGAGGCGGACGATGCGTGCACTGGAACACCGCGAACCAGTGACACAGCAGCACCTGAATCGACGTCGAATTTTCCATCTTTTCACCGGAACATCCGGCACCGGTTCTGCATGTCCCGTAACATTTCAAATCATTTCGCAGCACACTCAGAGCATTTCGCAGCAAATTCAACATCAACTCACTCTCTTTCAAAGCGGAAGCACAGCACATTTCCTCTTGACCCCCTCACGCCGTTCTACAAAATGCTTCCACATGACAAACATTCAAATACATTGATTCAAGCAGCACGGTTTAAAACATTGATTACGCCCAACTGATTTTCGTCGTAGGGGCGACCCTCTGTGGTCGCCCGCCTGGCAGGTCACAAACCACTCACACGCTTTCCCAGGCCTCAGAGAAAACTCTCAATACACCGGGTAGGCCCGCAAACAATTCGGGCCGAGCGCAGCGAGCCGGAAACGGTCAGTGTTGCGTTCAAAAAAAACGTCACTCGAATCGAACAAGAACAAGAAAATGGTTCCCTCGTCGACCCATTATCCACATCGGCGTCAGTCAGGAGAGCTGAATCGACGGCAGCTGTCCGCAAAAGATCAGTGGTCGGACATCGATATACATAAACACTAACGCAGTCATAAGTTCAGTTAAATCGGACCAAAACATCAGTTTACAGATCTGGCCTGCAAAGACTATAAAACGCGCCTGACAGGTTGGACTGTTTAACGTAATAAATTTCACTGATGAAACGACTGCAGAAACTACCAGAGTACTACCACCCCCGCGTCTATATCGTGGATGATAACGACACCGTCAGGGACTCCTGCGTCATCCTGATGCAGAGCTGCGGCTTGAGTGTAGAAGCGTTTTGCTGCGCGGAAGATTTCCTCCGCAGCACCGCCGCCGATTCCTGTGGCTGCCTGCTCACCGATCTCCAGCTGACCGGCTGTAACGGGCTGGATCTGTTAAAACAGATGAAGTCCGCCGGCTACCGTCTGCCCGCAATTCTGGTCTCAGGCTCTCTGGACCGGGAGACCACCGGCTGCGCCGTCGAAGAAGGCGCGTTCGCGATCCTGGAGAAACCCTACCCGGTACAATCACTGTGGGAAGCCGTGATCACCGCCATCGAAAACGATTCCCAACAGCGTACCTGTAAATAAGCGACACAACCTCAGCGGGCAAACTCCCCCTCTACCGCATCCGACTCGCCTGATATAGCTGCTTATGCCCCCGCGCTTCAAACTCCGCCACCATCTGCCGCGCCGCTGCTTCACTAAGCCCCTCGGCCATCACAAACCGGTTCCCATCATCCCCCTGCCGCCAGACGGACCACTGGCCTGTGTCTAAAGCATCTCTGTTCTCTGTTTGATCATCGTTCATTCGGGTCTTCTTAATTACATTGTTCGGTTATAACCTGCGACTGTCTCCCAGCCCATCAGCGATAACTTCTCTTCCACCTCTATGACACAGTAGAAGCGATTCAGGATCCGTTGTAATTTCCAGAGGAACTGTTTTCAGACTCATCATAGCCTCTCACACTTCAATAAATTTTCGTGTATTTCGTGCCTTTCGTGGTAGTAAAAAATCAGCACGCATCTCTTTCTAATATCTCACAGACTACCTTGGAGCACCTCTTTTCTTGGTTAAGAAAACCAATCCCTGTTGAACTCCCCGATCACGCGGAAAACGACCGCGAACGTAACCCGCTGATTGATTTCGGTTTTGAAATGACATACGCTAGACAATATTCCTGCAATATTAAACGCCCGGACCGGGCTTCCCGCCAACATTCATTCGCGAGGGTTTTCCATGACTGCTGTTCGTCGTGATGCACTCTGTCTACTGACGCTGGTCAGTCTTCTCTGTCTGCCTGTTTCCACTATGGCGGGAGAAACGAAATCGGAAAAAACAACCATCGACCAGGCAAAAAACTGGCAGGCCAAAGGGGTCGACTATGCCCGCATCATGTCCCAGGTGAAATGGACGCCGGTCGCCGAAGGCATGCCCCGCCGCCGGGGCTTTTTCGAGCCGGGTAAAGAATACACGGGAGTTCCCTATTCCAGCGTCAAATACGTCGGCCGCTATATCGGCTTTGATATTTTTCTGAAAACCTTTCTGGCTGCCGTGGAAAATCCCCAAAGCGTTCTCTACACCGAAAACCTGTATGGCAAAGTTCCCAATGCCGAGTGCTACTACGGCAAGGTCTGTTCGTCCTACACCAGCTACGCCCTGCAGTGCGGCATCTGGTATGTCAGTCGCCTGCACAATCCCCCGTATCGCGAGGGGGTCACACCAGTGGAACCCGCTACCGCGCAACATGCCCGGGTGGGAGACATCATCTTCACACCACCCCAGCCCGGTTCGCACGTTGAAATCGTCACCCGGATTACCAGGAACCAGGCCGGCGAAGTCACCCATGTGCGGGTTGAAGAGAGTCGCCCGCTCACTACCAAAACCACGAACCGCAGCGTCGCCAGTTTTAATAAACACCTGAGTTCCCGCGGCAGGAAACTGTATCGCATTACCGACCTTGATGCCTGGCGCGGCGAGAACAAGGCTGAAGATTTCCTGTTCCCCAACTACGAGGAAGATGCCAAAACCCCTGTCATCAACCGTGTGCTGCTGCTCGATCGCGGTGACTGGGTCCCCTATCACAAAGGCCAGTCAGTCAAAATCAACATCATGGACCGGGATCAGCAGGGCGTGAAAAAACTGGTCATCAAACGGGGCGAGGCCGTGGTTGAAGAAGTCGACCAGCCCGGCACAGGCGTGAAGGAATTCACGTTCACAGACTGCGGCGACTATACTGCACACTGCGTCATGCAGGACGATTCCCTGAGTCAGGCCTGTGAATTTTCTGTCTGCGATCTCGATTTCAGTCTGCCCGCGAAAACAGCATCCAAAAGCAAGCCGTGGGAAATAGATATTCGCTCCGAAAATATGCAGGTGATTATCGCGCACCTCGTGAGTGACGCCGACGACTACGACGATCATAGCATCTTCGTCACCGAACAGGATCGCCAGAATGGAAAAGTGATGATCCCCGCCAACCTGATTCAGACCCCCGGCAACGTCCAGATCTGGCTCATCGGCGAAAACAGATACGGCAGACTTAAGAAACGCCGCGATATTCTGATTGGAGAGTGAACAAGCTCCCCCGTTGCTCCTGCAACACTGCTTATCCTGATTCCTGAAATGATTACCCACTCACACAAGGCACACCACATGCAGCTGCTCACCCTGGTTGTGGCGACCCTCCTTGCTCTGGCTCCGCTCTACGCGGATGAACCCGCCCCCAAATCGCTCTGGGATAACAGCCGGCCCCTGCCCGCCGCCGCGAATATTCCGGAACTCAAGAACGTCCGCTTCGAAGTCATCAAGAAATGGGACCAGCCCCGCGATGGCTACACCTTTCTGCACGGCGTCGGACTCTGCTGGCACAAGGGAAAACTCTACGCCTCTTTCGGTCACAATAAAGGGAAAGAAAACACCGTCGGCGAGGAAGCCCAGTATCGCGTGAGCAGCGACGACGGCAAGACCTGGAGCGACCTCCAGCTGATCGACGCCGGCGACGAAGAGAACCTCGCCGTCAGTCATGGCGTCTTCCTCTCACACCAGGGACAACTCTGGGCTTTTCAGGGTGCCTACTATAACCACATGCAGAAGATTCACACCCGCGCCTATTCGCTGGATGAAAAAACCGGCACCTGGAAAAAGCATGGCACCATTATCGAGAACGGTTTCTGGCCCATGAATCAGCCGGTCCGGTTGCAGAACGGCAACTGGATCATGCCCGGCCTGACCGGCGGCCCCTATGCAGGGGATCGTCTCTTCCCTGCCGCCGTCGCCATCAGTCACGGTGACGACCTCACGAAATGGGACTACGTGCAGATCCCCGCTGCCAAAGACATCACCCGCATGTGGGGTGAATGTGCGCTCTGGCTCGACGGCCAGCGCGTATTCAATCTCGCCCGCTACGGCGGAGGCACCCAGGCCCTGCTCGCCATCAGTGAAGACCAGGGACAGACCTGGTCCCCGTCCCGCGTCAGTAACCTGCCCATGGCCCCCTCCAAACCGGTCACCGGCGTCCTCAGTAACGGGCAACGCTACCTGGTCAGCAACAGTGCTCAAGGCATCGGTGGTCGGCGGTCCCCCCTGACCATCGCTGTCTCCCGTCCGGGTGAAAACGTCTTCTCCAAAATCTACGTCATCCGGCGGTCCCTGCACCCCGATCAGCCCGGAGAATCCGCCAAACGATTGAGCCTCTCCTACCCCTGCGCCCTGGAACACAACGGCAAGCTGTATGTCGGCTACTCCAACAACGGCGGCCGCCGCGCCAACCTCAACAGCGCCGAACTCGCCGTGATTCCCCTCGCAGAACTAACCGCGGACTAATGATTTCTTTCGTGCATTTCATGTCTTTCGTGGTTCTTCATCAATCAAGAATTGAATCACCCGATCAGTGTAACAAACCCGGAATCTCCTCTCATTATTGACGACCCGCGTCCCGCCGACTACCTTATTAATAGCGTTTATGTTTCTCTCACCAGAAAATCCGGAGTGCACCGCGCCATGTTCGAAAATGAAATCGCTCTCAACCAGCTGCAGATGAAACAATTCGAAACGATCATGGCCGATCTCCCGGAAGAGACGCTCTTCATGCCCGGCCAGGGGCACGGCCATCCCCCCGCCTGGATCCTCGGCCACCTGGCCATCGTCGGGGAAATGGGGCAGACCTTTCTCGGCGGCAAACTGACACACACTTTCTGGGTGCAGGCATTTGGTCCCGGCTCTAACGATGAAGTCCAGCCCGACGAAGGACTCAAACGCGAAACTCTGATCGCCGCGGTCCTCAGTGCCTACGAAACCCTCCGTTCGCTCGCCTCCCAGGCAACGCCCGCGGATCTCGAAAAGCCACACGGCATTGAACTCTTTGATGGCACTCCGGTCCAGACCGTCGGCCACGCGGTCGCGCTGCTCCTCACCAGCCACTTCGGCTTCCACCTCGCCCAGCTCTCCAGCTGTCGGCGCGATCTTGGTCAGGGGTACCTGTTTTAAGACCCCAACGAACCTGCGTTACCAGCTGTTTTCCTCTCTGCTGAATCTCCAGTAATGAGACTCCACTGCGAACGTGCGCCCGCATCCCGCTGATCTTTATCCCCCAAAACAAATCATTCAAAAATAAATAAGATTGTGTGAAAATTATTTGACATTGGCGCCAAAGAATACTACCAATATAACATTGGTGCCAGAATCAAATATAAAATTAGCTTTACTCCCTTCTTGCCGGCACCAGCTTCAACTGTGTTGTAATCACGATTCTGCCTGTCATTCTGCTCCGAATGACAGGAGTTCTGTTATTCTGACCGGAGGTAAGTGATGAGTTCAGCCAGATACCCACGTCGTGCGTTTACGTTGATTGAGTTGCTGGTCGTCATCGCCATCATTGCAATTTTGATCGCTCTGCTCCTGCCGGCAGTACAACAGGCCCGCGAAGCAGCCCGTCGCTCTACCTGCAAAAATAATCTCAAACAGCTGGGCATTGCCCTGCACGGCTATCACGAAGCCCACGGTTCCCTGCCCCCGAATTCCAACGGCGGACCCAACAACCTTCCCAACGGTTTCAGCTGGCGGGTCATGATTCTGCCCCTCATCGATCAGGGACCCCTGTATAACAAATTCAACTTCAGCCTCCGCATCACCGAGCCGACTCACCTGGAACTCTGTCAAACCATCCTCCCGGTTTACCTCTGTCCCAGCGATCCGACGTCGGCCATCAAAAGTGATCTACACACCAACTGGTGCTTTCCCGGAAATGCGACCGGAGCCAGTGGTACCGTCGGTTCGTCAGGCAACTGTGACCCCTCGGGTGGCCCTTATACCCAGACGGCTGCAGTGACCACCTACACGGGCGTCGCCGGTCTGCACCCCGATAACGGACCAGGCGGCTTATTCCGTCGCCGACAGACCAAAGTCGTTCGCTTCCGCGATATGACCGACGGCGTTTCCAATACGCTGGCCGTCGGGGAAAGCTCGCCGAAATATAACCCGTTCAGCGCCTGGGTCTCCAGCGACAGTCCGGTGCCTACCGCGTATGCCATCAACAGTTCCTCTTTGCTCTGTGGACCCTCGCCCTGTCAGTATCCCAGCATCGGCTGGCCACAGACCACCGCCTCTCAGAGTTTCCACGAAGGGGGCGCCCATTTCCTCGTCGGTGATGGCAGCGTGCATTTCCTGAGTGAAAACATGGACCTCCAGGTATTCCAGCAGCTGGGTCACATATCCGACGGCTTACCCACGGGCGGCCTGCCTCAGTAACAGTCGATTCACTTTCAGCGCCTGCGGAACTTTATTGACGGGACAGAGACAGATGACTTTCAGACACCTTCAACGCGTTCTGGGACTACTGCTTATCCTGAGTGTCGGCACCGGCTGTGGCGCCAACGCGGATCGCAAACCTACCGGGCAGGTGGAAGGGAAAGTCGTCTGTCAGAACCAGGACCTCAAAACGGGAACGGTGATGTTCTTCCCTGTCGACGGCGGCAAACACGCAGTGGGAATGATCGGCCAGGACGGCAACTACTCGCTCTCGACCTACGAAACCGGCGACGGTGCGATCCTGGGCAAACACAAAGTCGTGGTGCTGGTCTCCTATGAAAACCCGGATGGCAGTACTGTACCAGACGATGTCCCCCGCGTGCCCGACAAATACCTGAGTAAGGAAACCACGCCACTCGTGGTCGACGTCAACGGCGAACGCAATTCCATTCTGCTCGACCTGGAATGAACCCACGCGCGAGCAACACGTTCTTTATACTTCGGAATTGCATGCCTCTGCGACATTGTTTAGTCTGAAGGAACGCGCTGAGCTACATCATTCACACCGCATCCGAAACAGGGCTATCCACCATGATTCACCGCGCTGCCACCTTCCTGCTGACGTGCGCACTGCTGACAGGCGTGCATTTGACCACAGACAGCCTCTCTGCTGCGGAGCCGGCGACCATCGTCACCTTCGGCGATTCCACCACCGCCACCCGTGGTCCGCTGGTCGTCTATTCCATGATCCTCGCGAAAGAACTGCCGCAGCAGGGGGTTCCCGTCAAGGTGATCAATGCGGGCATCGGCGGCAACACCACGCAGAACGCCATCGCCCGATTCGAAAAAGACGTGCTGGCTAAACAGCCCGATCTGGTCGTCATTCAGTTCGGCATCAACGATTCTGCCGTCGATGTCTGGAAAGATCCTCCCGCGAAAGCCTCGCGCGTTTCACAGAAACAGTACGAGGCCAACCTCCGTTCCCTCATCGATCAGCTGCAGCAACGTGATATCAAGGTCATCCTGATGACTTCGAATTCGCTCCGCTGGATTCCGCGTATCAAAAAACTGTATGGCAAGCCGCCCTACGATCCCGATGATCCCCAGGGCTTCAACCTGTTTCTGAAAGACTACGCCCAGTCAGTCCGTGAGATCGCCCGCGAGAAACAGGTCCCCCTGGTTGACATCTACGCTGCCTTTGAAGAGTTCGACAAGCAACCCGATCAGTCGACCGATGACCTGCTCCTCGACGGCATTCATCCCAACACCGCCGGCCAGCGAAAAGTCGCCGATCTGCTGATTCCCCAGATCAAAAAAGTACTCGCAGCGCCGCAGAAATAATCAGCCGCCGGGGTCTCTCATCAAATCTCCCGTGTTGAGTCGATTTTTACTGCGAGACGCTGTATGGTAGAAACCATCAGGCCCCAACGCTCGTGAGTGCCTGCAGTATAAACCTGTCTTCTTCCCAGGCCATAATGCTACCAGGGTGAGATCCTTATGCAGACACTGTCGTCCCTCGATTACGCCGTCATCTTCGCCTATCTGATCGGAACGCTGGGGCTGGGACTCTACATCGGCTCCAAGATTAAAACCGGTTCGGATTACTTTCTCGCCGGTCGCCGCCTCCCCTGGTGGGCTATCGGCATGTCACTCGTTGCGACCGACATCGGTGCCGTGGACATCATCGGCACCGGAGGCGCTGCCTTCTCGCATGGTCTCGCTGTTGGTAACTTCGAATGGATTGGCTGCGTTCCGGCGATGATCATCGGGGCGTTCGTGTTCATTCCCTTTTTCTGGCGGAGCGGCGTGACCACGATTCCCGAATACATGGAGCGGCGGTTTAACGTCTCCGTCCGTTCCGCGCTGGCCCTCTGCTGGATCATCTTCATGGCCTGCAATCTGGGCATCATGCTCCTCGCCTCTGCGAAAATGATGAGCCTGCACCTGGGCATGAGCGTTAACGCCTGCATCTATCTCACCGCAGTTCTCGTCGGCATCTATACCATCTCCGGCGGACTCGCCGCCGTGGTCTATACCGACATGATTCAGTGCATCATCATGATCGGCGGTTGCCTGCTGGTCCTGGTGATCGGCATCATCGATGTCGGCGGTATCGACGAATTTCAGGCCAAGATCAGAGAACGGGAACTCGCCCAGAAACTGGAGCCCGTCGATGGCGCGGCAATGGAACAGGCTCCTGAAACAGAAGAGGAAGACCTGCTGCACACCTCGCTGATCCTGCCCGCCGATGCAGACACCCCCTTCCCCTGGACCGGAATCTTCTTCGGCCTGGCTCTGATTCTGAGCCCCGCTTACTGGATTGGTAACCAGGCCATCGTGCAGCGTTCGTTAGGGGCGGCCAGTGAATTCGAAGCGAAGGCCGCGTATGTCTGGGGAGCTCTGCTCAAAAATCTCGTTCCCGTGGTCGTCGCGGTGCCCGGTCTGATCGCCTTTATCAAATTCCCCGAATTGACCGATGGAGATCAGGCTTTCCCCGAACTGATTTCACATCTGCTGCCCGTCGGTCTCAAAGGGCTGTTCCTCGCCGCGTTCCTGGCGGCGCTGATGTCCAGCATCGACTCGTATCTCAACTCTGCCTCGACCATCGTCTCCAACGACTTTTACAAACGCTTTTATCGCCGGGACGCCAGTGATGTCTCCCTGCTCATGGTGGGTCGCGTGGTCACGTTTTTGCTCGTGATCTGGGCCGTCGGCTTTTCCTTCTTTCTGATGAATCGCAGCGAAGGCATCTACACCATTTTCCAGACACTGATGGCCTTCTTCCAGGGACCCGCGTTCGCCCTGCTGATCACCGGCCTGCTCTGGAGACGGGCGACCGGCGTCGCCGCCCTGACCGGATTCCTGGTCGGCGTCTGTTTCTCGATCACCCTGTTCGCCCTGAATCAGCCCGACGTCTACACCGCCCTGGGCCTCGAGCCCCTGTTCCAGATCTCCGAACCGTTCCTCTACTTTTCGATCTGGGCCTTTGTCGTTTCGTTCTCGCTGATTGTAATCATCAGCCTGTGTACCAAACCCGAGCCCAAAGAAAAAATCGACGGCCTGGTCTTTAGTCTCCAGCCCCAGAGAGGTGAAGCATGACCCCACTGCATCACATTGGAAATTTCGTCCGCGATCTGGTCGTCCAGATTCCCCTCTGGTGCGTACGGGCCCTGTTTGTCGGCACACTGATCGCCGTCCTGATCTGGGTCCTGAGTCTCCCCCGCGAAAACACAACCCCGGAAAATGCCACCCACTGGTACCAGAACCTCAAAGTCTGGGCCGGCCTCGCATTAACCATTCAGATCCTGATCTACAGCCTGTTCTGATTAACGAACTGTAATCGAGAAGTAGGGGCGACCCTGCGTGGTCGCCCGTCTGGCGGAGAACAAACTCATTCACGCTCACAAGGGATCCAGATACAACCCTCAAAAACAAGGGTAAGCCCGAATAAAATTCGGGCCGAGCGCAGCGAGCAGGAGGTCTCAGTTCACTCTGACATTCCACAACAGAGCATCGAACCAATGTCTAACAAGCTCACCCCTTCAAAATCGAACCAATCGGCGTTGCCCCATGGTCAGCCAATGGAATCGGACGGCCGATGTTCGACATGTTCTGCTTCTCCGGATCGAGGCCCAGTGCTTTACAGATCGTGGCCATCAGATCGGGAACCGTAATCGGCTGATCGGTGACTTTCATACCATCCTCGCTGGTCTTGCCAACCACCTGTCCGCCGCGAATCCCACCACCGCCGATCACCGTGGACCAGGCTGCGGGAAAATGATCGCGGCCCGTGTTCTGGTTAATCTTCGGCGTGCGACCGAATTCACCCATCCAGACCACCAGCGTCGAATCCAACAGCCCCCGTTGTTCCAGGTCGCTCAGCAACGTTCCCCAGCCCGGGTCGAGCACTTCACTCAGACTTTTGACGGCTTCGAAATTATCCTGGTGCGTGTCCCAGCCGAACGCGTTCGAACCCTGCACCCCGTTAAGCGAAACCTCGACAAAGGGAACGCCCTGTTCGACGAGCCGCCGGGCGAGCAGACATCCCTGACCAAACCGGTTCCGACCGTAGGCGTCCCGCAACGCGTCCGGTTCCTGGTCCAGTTGAAACGCTTCGATCGCCTTGGAACGCATCATCCGCACCGCCGCGGCATACGCACTCCGATGACTGCTGGTCGGCACTCCCGGGTGGGTTGCCTGAAAGTCGTCTTCCAGGTCTTTGAGAATCGAGAGCCGGGCATCCGCCTGCTTCCGGTTGATTCCCTGAGGCAGTTCCAGGTTTTTCACTTTCAGAGCCGCATCCAGATTCATCTCGTCGTTCTGCACAAAGCCCGCCCCTTCACCAACGACCAGCGGCGCATACTGGGGTCCGAGAAATCCGGGGCCGTATGCGTTGGGGCTCAATGTTTTGTTCGGGGCGATACTCACAAAGTTCGGCAGCTCGGATTCATCACGTCCCAACTCTTTACTCATCAGCGAACCGAGGGCCGGATAACTCAACGGACCCGAGGGCAAATAACCGGTGCGTAATAAATATGTCGCCCGCGTATGATCACCCTCTTTAGTACTCATGGAGCGAATCGGAACCAGGTGCTGCATCGCCTTCGCCAGCTGAGGCAGATGCTCCGAAATCTGAATCCCGGGGACAGATGTGTCGATCGGCTTGAAAGGACCGCCGTTCTCATGGTCCGGCTTCAGATCGAAGGTATCACACTGACTGGGCCCGCCCGACATCCAGAGCAGAATACACGAACGTTTGCGCTGCGGATTCTGCGCGGTCTCTGCTGCCAGCCGTCTCATCCAGCCGGACATTCCGGTTCCCAGCACACCCAGGGCCGAGAGACGCATGAAATCGCGCCGGGAGATGCTGCCGAATCGCTGTCTGTCTTTACCTGTCATGCGCGCAACCTCTGAAAATTTCGTGTTCCACTTCATTTTAGCCGTTTTTCTGAAACAAATGCGAGACTTTTCCGGTAAGAACCGGCAGCCCCCCGGGGCGTTTTTTTGTTTCGAAACACTGCCCCTGTCTGGTAAGATTCGTAAAGCCGTTCTTTTTATTTATCTATTCCGCGATCAGGTCCGATTTTATGTCGATAGTTTCACGCGTGCGAACTCTGTCTCTCTGTGCTTTACTGCTCTTAATCCCTGTCAGCAAACCGGTTAACGCCGCTGAACAGCCCGTAGCACTCTATCAGCAACAGAAAAATGTCGTCTACGCGGAAGTGCACGGCGTGGGACTGTTGATGGATATCTTCACCCCCACCGGCAAGTCCAACGGCCTGGCGATTGTCGATGTGGTTTCCGGCGCGTATCACTCGGACCGGGGCAAACTCCGCGATCACGAGCGGGCACAGATGTTCGATATCTTCTGCAGTCGCGGCTACACCATTTTCGCCATCCGACCTGGATCCATTGACAAATTCAACGGACCCGAAATGCTCGAGAATGTGAACCGCGGCATCCTCTGGGTCAAAGCCCATGCCGGCGAATATAAAATCGATCCGGATCGCCTGGCTCTGCTCGGTGCTTCCGCGGGAGGCCACCTCGCCTGCATGGCCGCTGTCTCCGCTGCCGAACCCACTGCCAAAACCCGCGTCAAAGCTGTCGCCGTCTTCTTTCCCCCCACCGACCTGATGAATTATGGCGGCCTGAAACTCGACATCACCGGGAGCGATCGTCTCTCGCAAGCCATCCGCCAACTGATCACCCCCAAAGGCGCGGAGACCATCGACGAACAGAAGCTGGACGAACTCCGCACCTCGTTCTCCCCCGCCCGCCTGGTTCAGCCCGGCCTGCCTCCGTTCCTGCTGATTCACGGCACCGCCGACTTCACCGTTCCCATTCAACAGTCACGCGCCATGGTCGCGGCACTGGAAAAAGCAAACGTCCCTGTCACGCTGATCGTCAAACAGGGAGGCGGCCACCCCTGGCCCACCATCCACGAAGAGGTCGCCAAAATGGCCGATTGGATTGATACGCAGTTGCAGCCAAAAGAAACCCAGGTTTCAGAACCGTAGACGAGATGCTCATACCTTAGAGAAAAAAGGGTGGGCCCGGATGTAATCCGGGCCGAGCGCAGCGAGCAGGAGGTCGCAATTCACACAGACAGTGGATAACAAAGCTTCTGTTATAAGATTAAAAGCTTCGGGGACACGCTCTCTGCAAAGAACGTTCTCTCAGCCACCTCCTGTTGCCTGCGGCAATCCCGAATTACATTCGGGACCACCCGGCGAAAGATCAACTCATCCCACAACCAGATCAATACCGCACAGTCGTCTGCACGTAGAACTGAGTTGCGGTATTCCGTGGCGGAATGTTGGTCCCGACGAAATCGCCATACCAGAACCAGGAGTAGCCGGCCTGGATGTTGAAGTTCGGATTGAACTTGTAAATCGCGATCAGGTCGAGTTCCTGCCCGATATCGCGGCTGCCTCCCAGCGTACCCACCGGGGCACCGGCAACGTTATACAGGTAGTCGTTACTGGTTGCCTTTTCGAACCAGTGGAACGCACTGACCAGGCTCACCTTCTTTGCCGGCTTCGCATTCAGCTGCAGGCTCCAGTCAAACAGGTTCTGACCGGACAGGTTGTCGATGATCCCCCAGTAGGCGTGGCCCAGCGGGTAGAGCGTGTTGAAGGTATTGTTCGTACTTCCGTTGGGATCGTGGTTCCCTGAACCGTAGTAGAACAGACCACTCAAACGGGGCTGCCAGGGAACCGTGGTCCAGGTGTGACCCAGTACGGCGGTCCAGAACCCTGCCGATACACGCTTGCTGTCATCGACCCCGAACTGATAAGCACCTTCGGTTTCAAAGTCCCAGATGCGGGTAACCTGGCAGCATTCGTTCTGAACTTCCCAGGAGTTTTTATAGCGTCCCCCCAGGGTATGACGTGAACCATCGGGACGGTTCGGCGTGTTGGTTTCATCACGCAGCCAGAGATAATACAGGTCGATCAACTCAGGACCAGCGTCCAGGAATGTCATGTAGATCCCGCTGAACGTCACCGAGGTATCCGGCTTATCCCGGCCATTGTCATACCGGGAAAGCGGCTGGTTTCCGGCTGCTGCGTTTACGGGGTTGGTGATGAAGGCGTCGAAGTGTACCGAATCGGTATGGTGAAAGTATTTGAAGCCTTCAAAATTCCGGCGGGTATTCGACCAGTCCAGGGGTGAGATCAGGTGCTGAGAACCGTACAACATTTCCTGTCGACCATAGCGGAACCACCCGGGCGCCCCATCCCACTCGTGCAGTTTGACATCCACAAACGCGTTCTGCACATTCCAGCGGTTAATATCAATCGGCGTAGGTGGCAGATCGTTATCGAAGATCGAGGCATCAATGCCTTCAAAATAGACGCGGGCAAAATCGCTGATATGCAGATCGAAGTACTGACGCCAGCGCCACAGATTGTAATCGGTATTGATGGGTCCGCCGGGACGCAGTCGGTTTTGTTCGTGCATCCAGCGGTGCCGCAGCTCGCCACCCACCGACAGAGTGTAAGGCGAACATTCATCTCCCAGCGGCATCTCCTTCAACCGCTCTCCCAACAGCCAGGGATGGTTGGGATTGCTGAGATAGCTGCCAAACGTGTTGTCGTAGAACAGGGGCTTATACGGATCAGCGGGCGGTTTTACCGGCGAGGGATCGTCGAAGATGATCTGGTCTTCGGACTCCTCGGTTTCATTCAGGGTCTCCGGTTGCGGATTCTCTTCGGACTCAATCGGATCTGCAGAGGGTTGGAATACTTCCGCGACGGGTGTCAGCTGAGCCTCTTCACCTGCAGTCTCAGACTGTGCTGCGGGCGCGGGAGGAACAATCGATCCCAGATTTTCCGCTTTGAGTTCGGCAGCCGTCAAAGAGGAAAGCACACAACCAACTGATAAGAGAGAGCGTAAACGCATCTGGCGGATCCTGTCTGTGACATCCCTGAAAGTGACTGAGAGCGCCCTGACTGAAAACCAGCCGCGGAGGAACTTCATGTACCGCGAACTTCGATCTTGCACCTCAAGACCGGTAGCAGGCATAGCTACTGGCAAACATCGGAACATTTCCGGCAATCCAGACATGCAGACCGTTCGGATTTTCAGTAATAACCGGAACTTAGTGTCCAAACGGACTCAGAGCAGGCACGATCCCCTTGAGCGGCAAATTAATAAAAACCACCCTAAACGCAATAACCGCTACAGATAACTGGGACCCCGGATTCAGAAAGAAGAGAGAATTATTCGCGCAGAGACGCGCGTCTTACCACTGGACACCCAGCATGAGAGAATTCAGACCACTGCCGATTCCCAGCAGGGCAATTTTGGCGTCGTCCTGCAGAATCTGATCCTGAATCCCCAGCGCCCACGCCATGGGGAGAGCAGCCGCTCCAGTGTTGCCCAGTCGTTCAACGGTCGGGTAATCCAAAGCCGGATCGAGACCCAGCTTGTCCAGCAGCAGTTTCCGGTGTGCTTTACCGACCTGATGTGTGAAGACATGGTTCACATCCTCGTTTTTCCAGCCCAGCGTGGTTTTGGTGACTTCCCAGGTCGGAATGGCCAGGTTGACGCCTGCTACCAGCAGGGATTCGGAGTCGGTCTGCATTCGCGGACGGTGATCGCCGTGCTTCTGGGCTTCGACACCCCCGGCACAGAGCTCGTGACTGGAGGTGTCAGTCTGGAAACTCCCCCCCAGCAGACGATGACCGGTTTTACTTAACTTACGGTCACAAAGCAGGATCGCTGCAGAACCACTGCCGATTGTCAGCGAGGCAAAATGATTCTTGATCGACTTGCGGGTCAACGTGCTGTCTTCCAGCAGATCATCGATGGTCCCTTCCACCAGATCGCGTCCGACTTCGGTTCCCACCACAATCCCGGCACGAATCTGACCCATTTCGATCATATTGGCCAGGAAAACCATACCGTTTAAGAGACCCAGGCAGGCATTACTCACGTCCAGAACGAGGGAATTCTGGGGAAGTTGTGTGGCATGATGCACACCACTGGCGGTCGCCGGTTCCAGCTGATCACGACAGACGGAGCCATGAATCAGGCCGCCGATGTGTTTGCGGTCGAATCCACTTTCGTCGAGCATTTGATTGACGGTCTGGGCACTGATCGAACCGGGGAGCGTTCCGGGATCAAAAAAGCGGCGTTCCTGGATACCCGTCATCAGCTCAAGTCGGCCCGCAGGCAGACCTAATCGATCGTAAACCGGGGCCAGACGCGCTTCGAGTTCATCCGAAGTGACAACGTGGGGGGGAAGCGTACAACTGACAGCTTCGACGCAGACATGCTCATAACGCATAGGAGGTAAGATATTCCCATCTCATCAGATCATAACAAACACAGTACGCTGCGCGGCGGGACTGAGCCAATGCGCGCAACGCGAACCGTCCTATTGAATTGAATCTGGGAACTAAACTCAACCTAAGCGCTGGTAATTCTCAAACCTGAGCAGCACTTTCCTGGCGCGGTGAAGAATTCAGAGTCTTTTCGAGAGCGGTAATTTCTTCCAGCTTCTCGGTCCGGCTACGGACGTATTCAGGTGTGGGATCTTCCACTCGCAGCTTTTCCGCACTTTTAACGTAGCGCAAACCTGACAAAAGGAGGTCCAGTTGTTTTTCCGTAATATTGATATTTGCGATTTCTGCCATAGGTAAACAAAAACTCTCTCGAGGTGATCCGGAGAATTCAGTCCACAACAACCTCCTGCTGCTGTTACTGACACCATATTAGTCAATCACCAGACTAAATTTCAACCAGTTTTTACAAAAACACATCCTGTCTGGCTGCTTTAATTCATCGACCTCTCAATCAAGTCCGCTTTGAAACCATTTCTGGTGCTGTTGAATCCCTTACAGCCGGACTGATTGTATTGATCGACAACCTCTTATCCACCGATCATTACATCAGTTAAACTGCCCGTAAATTACCATGCGAGAAGGCTTCGGCCATCGCCAGAGGCACTTCTGCTTCCGCCAGGACGACTTTCGCCTGGTTTTCCTGAGTCCGGGCCACCATCTCCTGTTCCGAGGCAACCGCCTCAGCACGACGTTCTTCAGCCCGGGCCTGGGCAATTCGTACGTCCGCTTCTGCCTGGTCTGCCCGCAGGCGGGCGCCAATATTCTCGCCCACATCAATGTCGGCGATATCAATTGAAACAATCGAAAACGCAGTCTGGGAATCCAGGCCCCGGTCCAGCACGTTGCGAGCAATCACGGACGGATTCGCCAGGACTTCTTTATGACTTTCACAGGAGCCGATGGCGGAGACGATCCCCTCGCCGACGCGGGCGATCACCGTATCTTCCGTAGCGCCTCCCACCAGTTGGTTCAGGTTGGTTCGCACCGTGACGCGAGCTCGGGCTTTCAGCTGAATGCCGTCTTTCGCGACGCCATCCAGAGTCGGCCGACCACTCTTCTTCGGATCGGGACAGTCGATGACTTTGGGGTCCACGCTGGTTTCCACCGCGCTGATGATGTTTCGTCCTGCCAGGTCAATTGCACAGGCGGTATCCCAGTCGAGTTCGATCCGGGCCCGGTGTGCAACAATCAACGCATGCACCACGCGATGCACATTGCCCCCCGCCAGGTAATGGGCTTCATATGACTGCGTGGGAATTTCTGTCAGACCCGCCTGGACCGCCATGATCTTGGTGTCCACAATCACCGAAGGTTTTACCTTCCGGAGCGACATGAAGACCAGAGCTAACGGGCCAATCTTCGCACGGGAAAAGAAGGCCTGGATCCAGAGCTTGAAATACCGGGCGAACAACGCCAGAAAGACGATGCCCAGGATGATACAAAATCCCCCGAGCAGAAATCCTGCGATTTGCCAAAGATTATCCATAGTCTGCTTAACTCCCTGCAAGTAGTTGATTTCGAGAGGTCTCTCTCCCGCGTATCATAACGGTCTGATAGTCAGTTCCGAAAGGATTTTTACACCCTTTTTCTATTTTTCCATGCCTACCCGTATTGGATACGGAATTCGACTTCTCCCGGATCATTCTGTTTTTGAAAAGAGTTTTCGTCGGGCGATTGGAAATCAGCAAGGCTCGTTTTATTCTGGAATAGAGTCGGCACCCCTCGCCCGCCCGGGAATCGGCTGCCTGAAATGACACTTTCTGATCGAATCGAACTTTTTAAACACAGGAACCGAAAATGAGCATCGAGGCAAAAATTCAGGAACTGAATCTGGAACTCCCTGAAGCCCCCAAACCAGGTGGAATCTATAACCCCGTCGTCCAGGTGGAAGACATGCTGTATATCTCCGGTCATGGCCCCGTCAAAACGGATGGGTCTATGCACAAAGGACGGGTTGGCGAAGAAATCACCGAAGAACAGGGGGTCGAAGCTGCCCGCGCTGTTGGTCTGACCATGCTGGCGACCCTCAAACAGTACCTGGGTGACCTGAATCGCATCGATCGCTTCGTCAAAGTGCTCGGCATGGTCAATGCCGCCCCCGATTTCAAACATCATCCGCAGGTCATCAACGGCTTCAGCGATCTGATGGTGCAGATTTTCGGCGAAAATGGTCGCGCCGCCCGCAGTGCCGTCGGCATGGGTTCACTGCCCGGAAATATCTCTGTCGAAGTCGAAGCCATCGTGCTGCTCAAGAAAGAAGCCCGGGCCTCCATCTGATCTGGATGCTCCGAACGCTCCTTTTTCGCTGAAACTGATATTCTGAACACGCATTTTACCCCGATTCACCTTCCCGAATCGGGGTAAAATCATTAAAAAACAGCTTCAACTCCGTTCAAATTGACGTTTTATGGGAAGGGACACCTTCTCACTGTGAGAAAGGATTCTCATCGTGCCTGCGGCAGATCTGATTATCTTCGGAGGAGGCATTGCCGGCCTCTGGACCCTGAGCGAAGCCACGCGGCGGGGATACCGGTGTTTTCTGCTCGAAGCTTTCGAACTGGGCAGCGGACAGACCATCGCTTCCCAGGGTATTATTCACGGCGGATTAAAATACACACTGCAGGGCATGATGACCGGATCCGCACGCGGAATCCGTGAGATGCCGCTGATCTGGCGGAAATCCCTCACCGGCGAACAAACGCCCGATCTCTCGCAGACCAAAGTCCGCTCACCCCACTGCTATCTCTGGCGAACCGAATCCCTCTCCTCACGGCTGGGAATGTTCGGTGCCAAAATGGGTCTCCGCGTCGCACCCCGGAGTCTGACCGCTGACGAAACACCGTCGGTCCTCGCCGGCTGCCCCGGTTCCATCGGCGTCATGGAGGAACAGGTGATCTCTCCCTTCAGCCTGATCAGCAATCTGGCACAAACGCACGCCGACCAGATTTTCAAATATGATCCCGCACAGCTGACCTTTCAAACAGACACATATGGAAACATCACCGCAGTTCAACTGCAGACCACCGAGGACGATCCGCTTACGATCAACACTCGCTCTGTTCTGCTGACTGCCGGCAGCGGTAACGAATCGCTTCGCACCCAGGCACGCCCGGATGCCGTTTCTCAGACCGCCCCCTTCATGCAACGACGCCCCCTGCACATGGTTCTCGTGCGGGGTAACCTGCCACCGTTCAACGGGCACTGTGTCGACGGCGCTAAAACACGGGTGACGATCACTTCAGATACCGACTCCCAGGGACGCACTGTCTGGCAACTGGGAGGCCAGATCGCCGAACAGGGCGTAGGTCAGTCACGACAGGAACTCGTCGCTCACGCTGCCCGGGAGCTAAAGGCTGTCATGCCCGGGATCAACGTCTCCGGCCTGGAATGGACTTCGTACCAGGTTGATCGTGCCGAAGGAGCCACGAAGTCAGGCCTGCGACCGGAAACGCCTCAACTGGTTGTCGAAGGAAACCTGATCACCGCCTGGCCTACCAAACTGGCTTTGGCACCACAGCTGGCAGAAGATGTGTTCGACTGCCTCAAGAAACAGGGAATCTCGCCTGCGTCTGGCAAGCATTCCGATCTCACGGCACTCCAGAAATTAGCCCGCCCCACTGTCGCGCTGCCTCCCTGGGAAACAGCATCGGAGTGGCTGACACTGGAAGAGAACGACGCACGTACTACCGCCGCCTGAAGCAGAAAGACTCATCAGCATGCAATATCGTCCCCTGGGAAATACGGGTGCTTCCATCAGTGCTCTTGGCTTCGGCGCGTTCAAGATCGGTCGCAATCAGCAGATCAAATACAGTCAGGCTTACGACCTGCCCGATGACGCCACCACCGAAACGCTGCTCAACTCGATTCTCGATCTGGGTATCAATCACTTCGACACGGCACCCGCGTATGGCATCAGCGAAGAACGTATCGGCCGCTTTCTGTCACACCGCCGCACTGAGTTTCTGCTGTCGACCAAAATCGGTGAGACCTTTGAAAACGGACAATCAAACTACGACTATTCTCGCGCGAGTCTGACCGCCAGCCTGGAGCGGAGTCTGCAACGCCTCAAGACCGATGTGCTGGACATGGTCCTGATTCACTCCAACGGAGACGATCAGAAAATTCTTAACGACAGCGATGCCGTAGAGGTCCTGCAGTCGTTTCAAGAGGCGGGCAAGATTCGCTGGATCGGTCTGTCTGGAAAAACCGTGGCAGGTGGCACTGCGGCTCTGAAGTGGGCTGATCTCTTGATGGTCGAATATCACCTCGAAGATCCTTCGCACGCAGAGCTGATTCAACGCGCTGCAGACCAGGGTGTCGGCATTCTGGTCAAAAAAGGGCTCGCTTCCGGACATCTTCCCCCTGCGGAAGCGATCTCGTTTGTCCTCGAAAATCCCGGTGTCAGTAATCTGGTTGTGGGTGGTTTGAATCTCGCGCACATCGAAAAAAACTGGCAAACCGCGGGTGCCGTCTCTCTGAGACCCGCCGCATAAGTACGCTCAATCCTCTTTGAATCAGGGGCACAGGAATTACGCAGGAAGATTTAATATCTCACAGAGGCTTCCCTTCTGAGTGCATTGACCGCGATTTCTCACTGAACGTCCGCATTCTCAACTCGTGGTCGGCTTGGCATTCATGACCCGGAGGACTATAAAAGAGAGAGTATCAGTGATTGAATTGAGAACCCTTCGAAACCCCTGATGAGTTTCCTGCCATGCCGCCCAAAGTTGGCCTGTTTATCCCCTGTTATGTTGATCAGCTGTTCCCGCAGGTGGGGATTGCCACTCTGAAAATCCTCGAGCATTTCGGGGTCGAAGTCGACTATCCCGAAAGCCAGACCTGCTGCGGTCAACCGATGGCCAACACCGGCTGTACGAATGAAGTCGGACCGCTGGCAAAACGCTTCGTCGAGATTTTCAAAGCATACGACGCCGTCGTCTGCCCCTCGGGAAGTTGTGTCTCGATGGTCACGCATCACTACGACGAATATTTCCAGAACGATGCCGACTACGAAAACCTCAAAGGTAAAACCTATGAGTTCACAGACTACCTGACCACCGTAATGGGAGTAAAACAGTTCGCGGGTCGCTTCCCTCACAAGGTCGGCCTGCATCAGAGCTGTCACGGTTTACGAGAACTCCGTCTGGCCAGTTCCAGTGAAGTCGTAGGCGAACCCTTTGGAAACGCCCGGGCCCTGCTCGAAAGTATTGAGGGGGTCGAGATCACCCAGTTGCAGCGGCCCGACGAATGCTGCGGCTTCGGGGGAACGTTCTCCGTGGCGGAAGAAGCGGTCTCCTGCATGATGGGCGAAGACCGCGTCCACGATCACGAGCAGGCGGGCACCGAAGTCCTCACCGCTTTGGACATGTCCTGCCTGATGCATCTGAATGGCATCATCCGTCGGCAGAAGAAACCGATCCGGGTGATGCACATCTCCGAAATTTTTGCTGAGTGTTTATAACATGCCTTCACATCCCCAATTAGCAGCCGAATTCATCGAGAACAAAGACCGTGCGCACTGGCATGATCAGTCGCTCTGGTTCGTTCGCTCCAAGCGGGACAAAGCCGTCAACCAGCTCCCCGAATGGGAACTGCTCCGCGAACAGGCTTCACAGATTAAACAGCACACGGTTTCCGATCTGCCAAACCTGCTCGAAGAATTCGAACGCAACGCGACTGCCCGCGGCGTGCACGTCCATTGGGCCCGTAACGCGACCGAGCATAACGAAATCGTCCATGGCATTCTGAAACAGCACAACGTGAGCCGCGTGGTCAAAAGCAAGTCGATGCTCACCGAAGAATGTCATCTCAACCCTTACCTCGAACGGCATGGAATTGAGATCATCGACACCGACCTCGGCGAACGCATCGTCCAGATGCAGAACATGCCTCCCAGTCACATCGTCATGCCCGCGATTCACATCAAGAAGGAAGAGATCGGCGAGCTGTTCCACGAAAAACTGGGTACCGAAAAAGGGGCCACCGATCCCCAGTACCTGACCGAAGCCGCCCGGCAGCATCTCCGGCAGAAGTTCATCCAGGCCGAAGCTGGTATTACCGGGGTCAACTTTGCGATCGCAGAGACCGGCGGTTTTGTCGTCTGCACGAATGAAGGCAACGCAGACCTGGGAACCTCGCTCAACAAACTGCACATCGCCTGTATGGGCATCGAAAAACTGATTCCCCGTGCCGGCGATTTGAGCGTCTTCCTCCGGCTGCTGGCCCGCTCCGCCACCGGACAGCCGATTACCACCTATTCCTCACACTTCCATGGACCGGCCCCCGGACAGGAAATGCACATTGTTCTCCTGGACAATGGTCGCAGTGAAATTTCAGGTAGTGATGAATTCCGTCGCTCGCTGAACTGCATCCGCTGTGCCGCCTGTATGAATACCTGCCCCGTCTACCGACGCAGTGGCGGATACAGTTACAGCAACACAGTTCCCGGACCCATCGGTTCGATCCTCGGACCGGCCCGTGATCCAAAAGAGAACTCCTCGCTGCCGTTCGCCTGCAGTCTGTGTGGATCCTGCACCGACGTCTGTCCGGTCAAAATCGATCTGCATCATCAGCTGCTCACCTGGCGGAAAGAAATTCGCATCAAGGGCTTCCTCCCCTTCTCCAAGCGGATCTCCATGAAGATGATGTCCTGGATGATGCAGGCACCGAAGCTCTATAAACTGTCCGGTAAGCTGGCACGCTGGATCGTACCAAAGCTACCCCGCTTCCTGCTGTATAATCGCCTGAACGACTGGGGAAAACAGCGGGAGCTGCCCGAGTTCCCCAAACAGAGTTTCCGGGAATGGATGAAAGAGAATCATGACAAAAAGTAAAGACGACATTCTCAGCAAGCTCCGGAAACAGTCGGTCCCTCCCGTCGAACTCCCCAACCTGGAAACTCCCGAACTCAAACAGCGGTGGATTCAATATCCCGATCCGACGGCGCAGTTCACCGAGGTCCTTTCCGGCGTCGGTGGAATCTGCCTGCAGGTTAAAGACGTTGCCGAAGCGACACAGAAACTCGCAGAAATGCCTGCATTCACTGATGCCAAAAAAGTCTGTTCGCAGATCTCCGAATGCGGCAATCCGAATGTTTCGATCTCCGAAATCACTGACCCCCACGATTTTGAAGACATCGATTTTGCGATTCTTCCCGGCGAATTCGCGGTCGCAGAAAACGGCGCCGTCTGGATTACTAACGACGGCGGACCAGCGCGGGTACTCTACTTTCTCGCACAACACGTCGCCCTGCTCGTACCTGCTTCCGCAGTGATCAACAACATGGCCGAAGCTTACGAACGACTCGCCTTTGCAGGGAACAGCTTTGGAACCTTCATGTCCGGCCCGTCGAAAACGGCCGACATCGAACAGTCACTGGTGATCGGAGCCCACGGCGCACGCTCCCTGATCGTCTTCCTCGTCGAAGATGCATTTCAGACGAACTGACGGGAAATTCCAAAAATCTTGTAACCCGTTTCCGCTCAGACAGGTACACTGGAACAGACGCTCCGGTTCTCACTTGAGATCCGGTCCGTTCCCTGTTTCCATTGTCATCTATCCATTGATTCTTCTTTGATATGAAGGGGTTCTGCCGTGCAGACATTGTCGAGGACTTCACTGTTTCAACGCGTGACTCTGACCCTCTCCTTTCTGGCCATCAGCACCCTGGCCCTGGCGCAACCCAAAACAGACGAACCCCGCAAAGACAAAATCGACTGGAATCAGCCCATCGCCGTGGCGTCGATCGCCAGCATCGACCGGGTCCTGGATGATGTCGACTATATGTTCTCGACCATCGACAAACCCGAGTATCCCGCGATGATCAAAGGCTTCCTGGCCCAGTATCGCAACCTGGAGGGCATTGATAAAACCAGACCACTGGGCGCCTTTGTCTTTCTGAAAGAAGGCATCTCGCCGCAACCTGAGGTCGTCGGCTTTATCCCCATCAAAGACCTGGATGCTCTGAAAACAACACTCGAAGAAGTCGGCATTCTCCTCAACCCGGTTCCCGACCAGGAGAACCGTTACACGGTCGCCCTGCCACAATTCTCCCTGCACCTGAAAATGGCCCATGACTACGCCTTCGTGCAGATCAAAAGCGAAGCCCTCGACCGCGACTTTTACAACCCCGACGAATTCACCACAGCGCTGGCAGAAAAATACGACATCGCAGCATCTCTGCTGTTGAAGAATGTTCCCGAACCGATGCGGATGATGGCTGTCGATCTGGCCAGTGCCCGCATCGACGATCAACTGCAGAAGAAAGAGAGCGAAACGGACCTCCAGTTCGAAAGTCGCAAAGCCACAACCATGATGATCTTCAAGCAGTTCCAGACGATTGCCAAAGAGGGTGCTGCGTTGACCTTTGGTTACGAACTCTCCCGGGAGAAAAAACAGATTCTGCTGCATTTCGGCATCGAAGCCAAACCGGGAACCGATTTAACCAAACAGCTGGAAGCACTCTCTCAGAAAGCCAGCCAGTACTCCTACCTGAATGCCGCCGACTCCGATGTGCTCGGATACACGATCGTTCCCCTGCACAAAGACATCGAACAGAAGATGTTGCTCGACGTCATCGAACAGTCGAAATCCAATGTGCCTCCCGTGTTTTTCGGCAGCGAAGCCAACCCGGGACCAGCCGCGAAAGTCTTCAAATCGGCTGAATCAACGGTCAAGTCCGGGAAACTCGATGCCCACATCAAACTGGTTCAGAACGGCGACGAGAAACTGGCATTGATCGGTGCTTTGAAACTCCAGGAGGCGGCTTCGTTCCGCGAAGGCCTGCAGGAATTCTTCGATCTGATCTCCCAGGCAGAAGACACCAAAGGCATCAAAGCCAAGGTGGCCGAGGTCGAAGGTGTCGTCATTCATCAAATCTCTCCCGATGATGTGAAAAACAATGCCCGGGATATCTTCGGGGAAAACCCCGTCATTTTCCTCGGCTGCAGTGATACAGAGTGCTGGGTCGCCATGGGCGAACCATCGAGCCTGGAACTGCTCTCCGCCTCGATCTCCGCAGCAGCCAAACAGGGTAAACAGACAAAACCCGGCTCCCCCTTCCTGTTCTCTTTGAAATTCGCTTCGATTCTCCCCCTGGCCAGTCAGAAGAATAAGGATCCGGAATTTGTGGAATCCGCGAAAGTCGCCTTCGCTACCGGTGGCGATCTGGTAACCTTTTCTCCTAAAATCACCGCCAGTCAGTTCAGCCTGAACCTCGAACTGGGTGAAGGGTTCATTCGGCTGTTTTCCCTCGCGATAGCCAATAGATAGTAGAATTCCCCGTATGTCTGAGTCCGAAATCGAAACACTCCCTTTTCTGACACCAGACTTACCGGGGATCGGCGGCCAGCTGAAACAGACCCCCGAGGACTTCGTCGTCGACGAAATTCCCGTCTACGAACCCACGGGAGCCGGCGAACACCTGTTCCTCTGGATTGAGAAACGGGACGTCTCTGCCCCCTACCTGGTGAAGAACCTGGCCCGCATACTGCAAGTCAATCCACGCGATATCGGCGTCGCCGGACTCAAAGACCGCTTTGCAGTCACACGTCAATATGTGTCTGTCCCCGCCGAATGCGAACCCCTGGTTGATACCTTCGAATTCACCGGCATCCAGATTCTCAAAGCGATCCGTCACGAGAACAAACTCAAAACCGGGCACCTCAAAGGGAATCGCTTCTCGATTATCGTCCGCGATACAGAAGACAACGCCTTCGAAAAAGCGCAAGCGATTCAGGAACAGATCGCCCAGACCGGCTTTCCGAATTACTACGGTGCCCAGCGGATGGGTCGCGACAACGAGACCTTCGATATGGGGCTCAAACTGCTTCAGGGAAAACGGGTCCCGGGAAAATACATGCGAAATAAAGCCCTCAAGCGGCTGGCCCTCTCGGCAGTGCAGTCGGCGCTGTTCAATCGCGCGCTCGCCAACCGGATTCTTGCCGGTCAGCAGCAGACCGTTCAAATGGGAGATGTCATGCAGGTCTGTGCGTCGGGGGGACTGTTCGTCGTTGAAGATGTCGCCGCAGAACAGCAAAGGTTCGATCAGGGAGAAACCATGATCACCGGCCCCCTGTTCGGTCCGAAAATGAAACAGCCGACTCAGGAAACATCCGCACAGGAACAGCAGGTCCTAAACGACTTTGGACTGGAGCCCGATCTGTTTAACCGCTATAAAAAACTGACCGCGGGAACCAGGCGCCCCTACCTGATCCGGCCGGAAGCACTCCAGCTGGAACCGACAGAGAACGGGGTTCGATTCGAGTTCACGCTCCCCTCCGGCGTGTATGCGACCATGCTGCTCAGGGAGTTCATGAAAACAGAACTCGCCGGGGATACGACCGAGACAAGTTAACGAAAGGATGTCGCTGTGAAAGTTCTTATTGACCAGGACCAGATCAACTCACGGGTGATCGCGCTCGGACGCGAACTGGCCCAGGAATACCAGGGACGCCCCTTAACGATTATCGGCATCCTCGCCGGCAGCCTGGTTCTGCTGGCAGACCTGATTCGTGCCATCGATGTACCGCATCAGGTCGGACTGCTCCAGGCATCCAGCTATCGCGGCAAATCGACCAAACCAGGTGAGCTGTTCGTCAACCTGGATTATCTGCCCGACCTCAGCGAACGCGATGTCCTGCTGGTCGACGATATTTTCGATACCGGGAAAACCATGCAGAAGGTCATGGCACAAATCAGCGAGCAGGAACCACGCTCACTGAAAACCGCAGTCCTGCTCTGGAAAGAGGAAGCCACCGAAGTCGATTTCGGACCGGACTATCACTGCTTCAAAATTCCCGATCACTTCGTCGTCGGCTACGGTCTGGACTTCAACAACGAGTATCGGCACCTTCCGTTCATTGCTTCTCTGGAAGGCTCCGATCTCGTCTGATTCGCCAGCTGAAGACCTCGATGATTAAATATCGAGGTTCTTCACATCCAGGGCGTGCTTCTCGATGAACTCGCGGCGGGGTTCCACCACATCACCCATCAGGACGCGGAAGATCTCATCGGCGGCAGCGGCATCTTCCATACCGACCTGCAACAGAACCCGGTTCTCGGGATCCATGCTGGTGTCCCACAGCTCTTCCGAGTTCATTTCGCCCAGTCCTTTGAAGCGGGTCAGTTTCAGGCCTTTTTCACCCAGATCACGCAGCGAGGGAAGCAGCTGACGCAGGCTGCTGAGCTTGACGTTGCTGTTGCCGCTGTGAATCGTAAACGGGAAGATCGGCTCCCCGTTCCGGTTGCCGGGCGAATAGAAATCCTTCAATGCGATACCGTAACCTTTGAGCTGTTTCAGGTACTCATTGATCGAGCGGATCTCGTGAATGTCCGTAACCTGCAACCCATCATCTTTGCCGAAGTCTTCTTCATCCTCTTCGGAATCGGCTGAGGAATCACCGTTTTCATCGGCAATCCGCAGTTCTTCGCCCCGCTTCTGTTCTTCCTCTTTCAGGAATTCTTTCATTTCATCCTGCGAGGTGAACCAGAACTGTTCCTTACCCAGAAAGATCCGGTACTGAGGCAGCAGTCCCTCTTCAGTGGCGTGATTCTGAGCCAGGAATTTCAGGTCAATCCCACGGCGGTCCAGTGTTCCCAAAGGCTCTTCGAGTTCGCCCACCAGCTTGACCAGCTTATCGAGCATTTCCGTTTCGAATACGGTGCCGTCCTCACAAGTCAGATTCGCATCGCCCAGAGCCAGTTCTACCAGCTCGTTCATCATCTCTTCCTGGGTCTGCACGTAGCGCCGTTTTTTCCCCTGTTCGACGCGGTACAACGGAGGTTGTGCGACATAGACACAGCCATGGTTCACCAGTTCCCGCATGTGGCGGAAGAAGAAGGTCAGCAGCAGCGTACGAATGTGGCTACCGTCGACGTCGGCGTCGGTCATCAGAATGATCTTACCGTAACGACGCTTGGTCACATCATCGAACTCGGCTCCCGGAGGAACACCCACGGCTTTGAAGATGTTGGAAATTTCCGCGTTATCCAGCACTTTAACCAGTTGGGCTTTTTCCACGTTCAGGATCTTACCACGCAGCGGGAGGATCGCCTGAATATTCGAATCGCGACCGGTATCCGCAGAACCACCGGCCGAATCCCCTTCGACCAGGTACAGTTCGGTAATGTCCAACTCACGACTGCGGCAGTCGCGGAGTTTTTCAGGCAGGCCGCCGGTCGTCAGCGCACCTTTACGCCGTACCATTTCGCGGGCCTTCTTGGCGGCTTCGCGGGCTTCCGCTGCCAGCAGACCTTTCTGAGCGATCTTCTTGGCAACCGAGGGGTTCTCTTCGAAGAACTTCATCAGCTTCTCGTTGACAACCGTCTGCACGATCCCTTCGACTTCGCTGTTACCCAGCTTGGTTTTGGTCTGCCCTTCGAACTGGGGATCAGGCACACGCACGGTAATCACCGCGGTCAACCCTTCGCGGAAGTCATCACCACTGGGTGTGAAGTCCTTGAACAGGTTGGCTTTCTTGCCGTATGCGTTGATCGAACGGGTCAGAGCACCACGGAAACCGGAGAAGTGCGTCCCCCCTTCGATGTTGAAAATGTTGTTGGCAAAGCAGCGGACATTTTCGGTAGAGCCATCATTGTGCTGGACAGAGATGTCGACCTGCACCCCTTCCATCTCTCCCTGGATCGAAATGATTTCCTCATAGAGCACATTCTCCGTCCGGTTCAGATAGCGAACGAATTCGACCAGCCCGTCTTCGTAGTGGAATTCATCCGTCTGTCCCGAACGTTCGTCGGTGATCCGGATTTTCACACCTGCATTCAGAAACGCCAGCTCCTGGAGTCGCTTGGTCAGCGTGTCGTAGATGAACTTCGTATCGGGGAAGATCGTACCATCGGGTTTGAAGGTAATCTTTGTGCCGCTCTTTTCGGTTTTGGCCAGCTTCTGCAGCGGTGTTTTCACGAGTCCCGCAGCGAAGTCCATGGTCCAGACGTGACCTTCCCGGCGGACTTCCGCTTCGAGCCATTCACTGAGCGCATTCACCGCGGTAATCCCGACGCCGTGCAGACCACCGGTTCCGGTTTTATAACCCCCTTCTCGGTCGAACTTACCCCCGGCGTGAATTTCGGTCAGCACCACTTCCAGAGCCGGCCGGTTGTTCATGTCGGGCATCGCCCCAACGGGAATTCCTCGACCATCGTCGCTACAGCTCACGCTGCCATCCGCGTTGATTTTGACGTTAATTACGGAGGCGTAACCGTTCACACATTCGTCGATGGAGTTATCCACGATTTCATAAACCAGGTGATGCAGACCCCGCAGCGTGGTATCGCCGATGTACATGGCGGGGCGGGTGCGAATCCCTTCTACACCTTCCAGGGCTCGAATATTCGATTCATCGTAGCCCGCTTTTTTCAGGTCTGCCTGACTCTCTTGTTGATCGCTCACTCTAATTTCACTCCCGTGAATTCCTGAATCGTTACCCGTTAGGATAACGATCGCTGATTAGTGACGGACGGCAAACAGAAATTTCCCATTCCATTTTACCCCTGCCTGCTGTCCTGGTTTGTTTTCGATTTCAATCGGAACCGCATGTCGCGGACGTTCTGTTTTCCATACTCTTTCTGCAGCTTCTGCAGCAGCGACATCTTGTGAAACGAATTCAGCTCGTTCAACAGAGCCGAATTGTCGACGCCGATCTGCACGATCCGGTTCTTGATACCCAGGATCGTGGTCTGGCTGGCAATCTTTTCGCCGGCCACCTGTTGCCAGGCCTGTTTCAGTCGCTGATCTCCCTGAACCCGAGCCAGCCCTTTCATCGCAATCAGTTCCGAGAGCACCTGGGAGACAGGTGTCGCGGCCGGAATCGCGCGGCAGGTCTTGAATTCGTATTTCTCTGACATGAATTACCGTGCCTGTGAGAGGGGCATGATCACATAGGTGTAACCATCATCGGTCTTGAGGACGGCAGCGCTGTCGGAATCGATCAGCTGCAGCTGGATATGAGCGGCGGAATCCAGAGCTTTGAGGAAGTCTGCCAGGTAGCGGACGTCAAAGGTGATAACGATTTCGTCGCCTTCAAAGGGAATCGGGATTTCAACCTTCGATTCCCCCACAGAGGCAGCCACACTCTTCAGCGTTAACAGGCCACTGTTGAAGATAAAATCAACACCCCGGGTTTCCACGTCGGTCACAATCTGTGCCTGACGGACGGCACCGAAGAAGGTTCCGACTTCCAGGTCGATACTGTGAGTCGCTTCTGGGGGAATGACATCGCGATACTTGGGGAAGCGGCCTTCTACCAGGCGGGCAAAAATTGTCGAACGACCACTTTTGACGATCACGTCATTGGCCCGAATCGCAATCTGGATGTTTCCTTCATCGCCGGTCAGGCTCTTTTCGATCAGCGTCATCGCCTTGGCGGGGATTACAGGCCGATTGTTTTCATACGCCTCTGATCCCTGGTAGGAACAGGCGGATTCTACCATCGCCAGACGACGTCCATCGGTCGCCGCCAGCGTCAGCTTGTCCCCTTCCACGTCGAACAGTACGCCACCCAATGCATAGCGGGTGCTTTCCGGATCGGTTGCGAATACGGTCCGCCGGATCATTTCCCGGAAGGACTGCATGGGAATTTCGAAGTAATTTGATTCTTTGAATGTTTCTACTGCGGGAAATTCAGAAGGATCGTGGACTGACAGACGGAATTCGCTCTTGCCCGAGGAAATCAAAATAAAGTCCTGTTCGGTTTCCTCGTCCTTCTTCAGTTCGATCTCGACCGAATCGGTTGTGGATTCTTTCAGGATCGAGACCAGTTCGTGAACCGACAGCAGGATCTCTCCGGGAATCGTGACATCCACTTCATCGAAGTCATAACGGATGCTGACTTCGAGATCGGTTCCGCTCAAGGTTGCCTTGCCGTCTCCTGCTTCGAGTTTGGCGCACTTCAGGATCTCCTTGGGAGTGCGTGAACTGATGACGCTTCCAATGATCTGGAAACCGGACAACAGGGCCGATCGTGAACAACTGAGCTTCATGTGTGAATCAACTTTGTATTAGATTTTTGATGGGTAAATTGTGCTGCCCCGCATGTCCTCTGGAACTCATTCTGGCAGCGATAAGATATCGATTTTCTGGTGTTTGTATTTTATGTGATTCAAAGCATTTTCACAATCATCGGAGAGACGTGAATCTCGACATGCCAGGGGTTTTTCAGAACCCATTTTCTCTAAAAATTAATTAATTTATTATTAGTATTATCTAGGCGGGGAGGATTCTGTTAAGAAGTCAGGAATTTTCGATGTAAGATATTATATGGGAATATCTTACATCGATTATCGATAAGGGTTTGAATGTCGATAAACTGTCGGTGGAATGTGGCGCAGCAGCGCAAGAGATGATGAGAGTCAGCAGGGGTTGTGGAGGTTACTTTTCGGCGCGTTCAGAACCCGAAAATGGCTCCACATTTCTCAACCGGAAATCAACAGGTTATACACAAAATGGCCACCAGCAACCGGGAGAATTCGAGATGGAATCCTTTATCTGACCGGTCGGGTCTCTGTGATTTCACTGTCTGCTATAAAAGATATACTCCCAGTTGTTGCTTAATGCGAGAAATCTGCTGACGTAATCCAGGTGATTTTTCGAGATCGGTCTGAATTTGACGACAGGCATGAATAACCGTGCTGTGGTTCTTCCGATTGAAGTAATTTGCGATTTTGGCTAAAGATTCATCGGTCAGTTCCCGGGAGAGAAACATCGCACACTGCCGCGGCAGAACATACTGTTGTGACCGGTTGGCAGAACGGATTTCAGCCAGGGTTGTTTTAAATTCGCGGCAGACCGCGCGTGTGATTTTCGCGGTACTCGTGCGGGGCGGTTCGAGGTTGCCCTGCAGATACTGTTTTACAAAGCGACTATCCAGGGGCTGTCGATTGATCCGACTGACGGTTTGCAGCTGTTTCAGCACCGCAAACAGTTCGCGTGGTGAGAGGTCTTTCTTTTGTGCGATCAGCGTCAGTTCTTTTTTCGGCAAGGGAATCGCTTCCACCTCGGCCCAGAATTCCAGTAATTCCTGTCGGCTCTGAAAGTCCAGAGGCGGAATCGCTGCACAGATTCCGCCATGAAAGCGATTGGTCAGCTTTTTCAGAAAAAAGGCCAGCTCCCCGGGCGGCTTCGTCGCCGACACGATGATCCGCCCCCCCTGGCCCAGAATATCACCGAGAGTCGACAGCAGCTCCTGCTGCGTGTGAGAGCGGTTTTCCAGGCTATGCACGTCTTCCAGGATCAGCAGATCGAGTCCCCGCAGCCCTTTCTGAAAGTCGGCAATCTGCTGGTTTGATGACGCCAGGGCAAAGCGGGCGGCAAATTCGCTCGCGGTCAGGAGTTCCCATTCTGCCCCGGGATGCAAGGCGAGATACTCGGGCAACAGATGATGAATCAGGGCTGATTTACCGCATCCGGAGGGGCCATACAGGTAAATCAGCTGGGGATCCGGCGTCTCAAGAGAGTGCAGTAACTCGGTGACAGCCGTGCTGGCATACTGATATTCTTTCAATATCTTGAAAGGTGTCTCGAATGACTGCTGCTGAGATGGACCGGATTTTGACATCATCCCAAATCTTTTTCTCAGTAATGTCCCGCAATCGGGGAGTATTACAGCTTAAACATACGCGTCTGGCTCTGTGAACTGATGATGGCCGAATCCGATTCGCTGATGAAATCGACTGAGACATCAAAGTCACTGCAGATGTTCTCCATCACGGACTGCAGCTCGAGGATCTCGAGCGATTTGGGTACCGCCACCTTGATCATCATCTCGAATGTCTGTCCATCGGAGGAACTGGTGGCAGACAGGTCAATGATGTCCACGCCATCCTGTCCCAGCTGGGACGAGATGCGTCTGAGAATTCCGGGACGGTTAGTGCCCGCGATGGCCAGCAGGTACTTGATGCAGTCTTCCGGAGGCAGCATGGAGGGCACGTCTACATCCGGGTCCTTAATGGAGACATCGACATTGAACGCGTTACAGATTCCCTCGATGTGTTCCTGGATCAGGGTCGGATCGCGCTCTTCAGGGAAGTCAGCGGCAATCACGATGTTGAAAAAGTTCTGGATCACTGCAATGCTGGCTTCATGCAGGTTTGCGCCCAGTTCATCCATGGCGGTCGTGACGGCGGCCATGATGCCTACGCGGTTCGCAGATAAAAGTGAGATAATGTAACGTTTCATACCAGACTCCGGTTCTGTCGAGAT
The DNA here is from genome assembly GCF_040219335.1 of Gimesia sp. NCBI lineage: Bacteria > Pseudomonadati > Planctomycetota > Planctomycetia > Planctomycetales > Planctomycetaceae > Gimesia > Gimesia sp. The sequence goes on from NZ_JAVJSQ010000007.1 coordinate 228,896, forward strand.
AGACAAACTGATCTCGATGCGCATCGTTCCTGAATCGAGAGGGAAGCGCTATTGTAGCGAATGGGGGTTCAAAATTGCGATAAGGAAACGAAAATAATCTGAAAGTCTGTCCCAGTCCTCTCCCGTCAGACTGAGGAGGCTTTTGTACTATCATTCGTGCCTGCATTGCTGTAAGTTGTTATCTGCCAACAGCTCAGATCGGGTAACCGATCGTGGCTTTTTTGCGATCTATTCTATATGGGAACTGGTTTATGGTTCGCCTCGTTTCACTCAGCATCATTTTCTGCCTGATCCTGTTCCTGGGAGTGACCTTCTTCAAGGTAATCCTGCCGTTCCTGCTGCCCCTTTTTCTGGCAGCCGTGGTCGCCATGGTCAGTCAGCCCCTGCTCCAGTATTTCATTAAACGGGCCCGGGGTCACGTCCGTATTGCCGCCAGCATCACGACCACGCTGATCATTTCCGCGATCTTTGTTCCCCTGTGTGTGGGGATTTTCCTGGGTTCCCTACAGCTGTTTACCACGGTGGTGAATGCGCTTGATGAAGCCAACTGGAATAAAACCGTGCAGACGGTCCGCGAAAAAGTAGAGGTCAGTAACCTCAAACTGCATCAGTTCGTGGAATGGTCCAACGAATACCTGGGAAAAGAGGCAACTGCAGAAGAGGGAACCAGCAATCAAGAACAGTCGCAAGTCACCGATGATTTCATCCGCAAGAATCTGCAGGCGACTCTGGTTCCGATCGCCAAACGTTCGCTCGGTTTTGCTGCTTCAACCGTGGGATTGCTCGGCACCGTGTTTTCCGCGATGATCGCCTGGATTATGTTTGTGATCGCCCTGTATTACTTTCTGGCCGATGGCTACGTGCTCGTCGAATCGACGCAGTCCCTGATTCCCGTGCACCTGGATTACCAGCGGCAGCTGATCGATAAGTTTCAGAAAGTCGTGCGGGCCGTGGTTTTGGGAACCTTCCTGGCGGCCATTGGTCAGGGACTGATGACTGCGATCGCCTTATACATTGTCGGTTTTGAGCATTTCTTCATTCTTCTGATCCTCGCCACGATCACGTCGATGGTTCCCCTGATGGGGTCCTGGATTATCTGGGGTCCCTGTGCCGGCTGGTTGATGTACCAGGGAGACTGGGGCGCGGCGATCTTCCTGACCCTGTTCGGGACACTGGTCGTCGGCACGATGGACAACGTCATCCGTACCTATATTTTGCAGAGTGACGCAAAACTGCACCCCCTGCTCGCCTTTGTCAGTGTGTTGGGCGGACTGCAGATGATGGGGCTCTGGGGGGTTTTCATCGGCCCGATCGTCGCTTCCTGTCTGCACGCACTTGTGCAGATCTTTAATGCCGAGCTTCGTGCGTTCTCCAAGGAGAAATTCAACAGCAATAACCTGCTCGACATGGTCCCGGAGGAGGAAAAAGTGAAACAGGAAGATGATCAGCAGTCAGGGCCCCAAGCAGAGACAGAGACTACCAGGGCAGATGCACCCGCGGAGGGCCCGTCGCCAGAGACGGAAACAAAAGCAGAATCTTCCGGATCGCCAGAATCTTCGCAGCAACAGAAGCAGGAAAAGAAATCACCTGAGTCGGATTAGTGGCTGGTACTCAGCGTGAAGATCGGCAACAGCATCGAGAGTGCGATAAAACCGATGATCGAGCCCATGCAGACCACCATCAACGGTTCCACCAGTGTCGTGGCGGACTTGATGGCGATTTTGACATCCCGATCAAAGTAGTCGCTCAGCTTATTGAGCACCATTCCCAGTCGGCCCGTCGATTCGCCGGAAGCGATCATCTGCTGCATCGTGGGGGGAAATAATGCTTTGCCCTCCAGTGCCTCATGAATCTGTTTTCCGCTCGTAACCTGCTCGCTGATTTCCATCCAGCTCTGTTTGAAATAAACATTGTCGGATACACCAGCGCTCAGTTCGATGGCTTCCAGCATGGGAACCCCCGCGTTGACCGTAGTCGCCAGCGTACGGATGCTGCGGCTGATTGCCAGTTTTTTCAGCATCGAGCCGAAGACGGGCATCCGAATCAGACACCAGTCGAACGTTGCTTTGCCCCAGGCCTGATTCCGCATATAGAAGAAAAAGCCGATTACAGCCACCAGAAACAGCAGCAGCAGATACCAATAAGAGGTGATGGCCGTTGAGACGAAAATCATCATTTTGGTCGGTGTGGGGACCGCGGCACCACGGGCAGCGAACATGGGCATCAGCTTGGGAAAGACGTATGTCAGCAGGAAAATACAGACGCCGATACACATCACCAGCATCACAGCCGGGTAGATCAAAGCGCCCTTCACCTGCTGAATGGTTTCCTGTTCTTCTTCAGCCTGCTGTGCAATGCGGTTCAGCATCTGCGGCATCGTACCGCTGGCCTCGCTGGCTTTAATGAGATTCACATAGGTTTTATCGAATAACCGTGGAAACTCACTCAGTGCACTGGAGAGGTCGCTACCCGCTTCAACGTCTTTCTGAATGCAGGATAGAATCTCGGCGAGTGTTTCGTTTTCAATCTGCTTCGCAATTCCTTCCAGGGCTGTGGCCACGGGCACACCCGCGTCGACCATAATCGCCATCTGGTTGGTAAAATAGATCACGTCTTTGCGAGAGACCCGTTTTTTACGGGTTGCTGCCAGACTCTTGGATGACTTTTCATCCGCTTCTTCCAGAGAGAGCAGATACAGACCTTCCTGGCGCAACTTGGCAACCGCATCTTCCCTGGTCTCAGCGACCAGTTCCCCGGACTGATTCTGTCCTGTCGTGTTGCGTGCTATATATGTGAATTGCATTGTTTCGCCTGTCCCTCATCGATCCCGTTAAGCCAGTAATCCATGAGAATATTCTTTGCCCGACGCTTCGCCCTTTAATTCCTGCAGGTTTTCGTCCACGGTTTCCGCGTCGACTTTACCGTTTAACAGCAGTTCTTTGAGAGCCTGTTCCATCGTCTGCATTCCTACGCGACGGTTCGTCGAAATAATGCCTGGGATCAGATGGGTCGTCGATTCGCGAATACTGGTTTGAATCGCCCGATTGGTCAGCATGATTTCCACGGCAGCCACACGCCCATTGGACATCGCCGCGGGTAATAAGCGTTGGGTAATGACAGCCCTTAACGATTCCGCCAGGTGGCTGCGGACCTGGGACTGTTCCTCCGGCGGAAAGACTTCTACCAGTCGATCGACGACTCCCGCTGCACTGGAAACATGCAGTGAAGCGAGCACCAGGTGTCCGGTCTCCGCAGCCTGCAGGGCGACACGAATGGTATCCAGATCCCGCAATTCCCCGATCAGAATCACATCCGGATCCTGCCTCAGAACATGTTTCAGTCCCGAGGTGAACCCGGGACAGTCTTCGCCGATCTCCCGCTGTTCGATCAATGATTTTCCATGCTGGAACTGATATTCGATCGGATCTTCCAGGGTGATGATATGTTTTGAATCCCGCTGATTAATCGCTTCGACCATGGCCGCCAGCGTGGTGGACTTACCGGAACCGGTCTGCCCGGTTACCAGGATCAGCCCGGTTTTGAGCCGCGTCAGCTCTTCCACGACAGGGGGCAGTTCCAGGCTGCTCAGCGTACAGACTTCGTTGGAAAATCGACGGATGGCCGCCGCCAGGGAACCGCGCTGCACATGAATATTGAAACGGAAACGCCCCAGTCGCGGAACGGTGATCGCGAAGTCGACGTCCTTCTGCTTCTCCAGAAGTTCTTTCTGTTGCACTTTCATCACCTGGTCGCACAGATCGCGAATCGTTTCGGGATCCAGCGGTTCCAGGGCGGTGGTGCACAACTGACCGTCAATACGGAACATGGGCGGTGCGTCGGTTACCAGCAGGATATCCGAAGCATCACTGTCCACAGCCGCGTGTAACAGGTCGTTCATTTCCATTGGGGATTACTCTCTATCTCTTCAGCGTGATGCCGTTATGAATGGGAACGGATCAGCGCGGGTTTTCGGGGAATCCAGCCGTCATCACTGACTTTGATGGCTTCTTCCACTGTCGTCAGTCCTTCCTGGGCTTTACGCAGAGCGTCGTACCGCAGGGGGATCATGCCATTGTTCTGTGCATATTCTTTGACTGCTGCCACCGTAGGATTCGAGGAGATGATTTCCCGCAGCTGATCATCGATGGTCAGGATCTCATGCACGCCGATACGTCCGGAGAAACCGGTATTGCGGCATCTCTTGCAGCCTTTGTTTTTATAAAATTCGTTCGCTTCCAGGCCGACGCGTTCCACCGCCAGTTGCATCGCCTTGGGCAGTTCATAAGGTGTTTTGCATTTCGGGCAGAGTTTACGACAGAGTCGTTGTGCCAGAGCCATGTTGACTGCTGCCGCAATCAGGTAGTCGTCGACACCCATATTGATCAGACGGGTAATCGCCGAGATCGCGTCGTTGGTGTGCAACGTACTGAAGACGAGGTGACCGGTCAGGGCTGCCTGGATGGCGATCTTGCCGGTTTCCTGGTCGCGGATTTCGCCCACCATGACGACATCCGGGTCCTGTCGCAGCAGACTCCGCAGGATCGTAGCGAATGACAGGCCGATTTTTTCATTCACCTGGAACTGATTGATAATCGGCAGCTGATATTCGATCGGGTCTTCGACCGTACAGACATTTTTCTCAATCGAGCTGACGGCATTCAGAGCCGCATACAGGGTGGTACTCTTACCACTACCGGTAGGCCCGGTCACCAGAATAATGCCGTTCGGTTTTTCCAGCTGTTCGGTGAAGTTTTCCAGAACTTCGGAACTGAAACCCAGCTGTTCGAGTGAAATATTGACGCTGCGGTTATCCAGAATACGAATCACGACTTTTTCACCGCTCGGCATGGGAAGCGTACTCACACGCAGGTCGATTGGACGCCCTTCCATCAGGACGTGAATTCGTCCATCCTGTGGCAGACGACGTTCGCTGATGTCGAGGCTCGCCATAATCTTGATACGCGACGAAACCGCAGGCGCCAGATGCACGGGCGGTTCGAGTGCCTGATGCAGCACTCCATCCACGCGATAACGCACCCGCAATTGCTGTTCGTTGGGTTCGATGTGAATATCGCTGGCCCCCTCGCGAACCGCATTATAGATAATGTAATTGACCAGTTTGATGATCGGGCTCTGGCCGGCAAACTCGACGTCGAAGCCGATGTCGTCGATTGATTCTTCGATCAGTTCGACATTGGTGCCGTTCGCATCATCGATGATGTCGTCGATCACGAACACGTTTGTGTTCGGCATATAAGTCTGCACCATCCGGCGGATTTCGCGGGCGCTGGCGGCGACAATCTGGATTTCTGACTTGGTCAGGTCGCGGAGCTGGTCGACCAGGAAGACGTTTGTCGGTTCCGCTACCGCAACAGTCAAAACGTTGCGGACTTTGAACAGAGGCAGCACCGTATGCTTTTCTACAAATTCACGCGGCAGGACATCGAAGATTTTCGAGTCGAACATGCGGCTGTCGAGCTGTACGTAGGGAATGCGGTATTCCAGGGCCAGGCATTCCAGCACCTGCTCTTCAGTGCAATATTCGTTGTTGACCAGCAGCTCACCCAGCAGCTGACTGCCGTCTCCCTGTGACTGTTCCTCCAGCGCGGAATCCAGCTGTTCTGCGGTGATGTACTCTTTAAAGATGAGCAGATCACCGAGCCGCATTTTCGGTTGTAAGAGGGAATTGGTATTCATGACTGGTTCTTAAATCTTTATTGAAAGCTGGAAACCGCTTCGATCACCGAATCGAAAATATCGATCCGCTGGTCGAGTCGTGTCATTTCCAGAATTTTCTTGCCAGGTTCTTCCAGGCCGCTGATCTTGAGGTTCCCCCCGTGTTCCCGGGTCAGATCCTGCAGATCGAGTAAGGCCGTCAGACCGGCACTGTCCAGCAGATCGCTGCGATCCATCTGCAGGACAACCTGGTAATGCTGTTCGTTAATCGCATCTGACAGCGCATGGACGAAATCACCGGATGTGTCATCCGTCAGTTCATCCGGTGTATGGGCCACCAGAACATTGCCAAAAACTTCCGTTGTGATCTGCATGTCTGACTCGCTTATGTACCCGGTTTCCTGGTGGCGTTCGTATCCAGGCCGACCACCTGATTTCGTCCGCCTTCCTTCGCCTTGTAGAGATATTCATCAGCCACCCGCACCAGCTCTTTCGTGGTTGTTGCGGGGTGACGGAATTCTGTAACGCCAAAACTGGCAGTAACTTGCAGTTGCTGTCCCTCGAATAGGATCGGGCAGTTTTCCAGTGTCTCACGTAAATCTTCCGCGATCTGACGTGCCTGAGAATATTCGTGATCCAGCAGGACGCCGATGAACTCTTCACCGCCATATCGTGCCAGCACGGCATTATCAGGCATCACGGTTTTCCAGATCCGTGCGACCTCTTTCAGTACGAAGTCACCGGCCTGGTGTCCGTAAGTATCGTTGAAGGATTTGAAGTGATCGATGTCGCTCATGATGATGCTGAGGCTCGTGGACTGCGCTTCAGCGCCCTTCACCAGTTCATGCAGTTTTTCCTGGAAAGTCGCATGGTTATACAATCCGGTCAGACCATCGCGGCTGGCCATCTCTTCAATGCGTTTGAACAACTGTGAATTCTTGATGCCCAACGCGTAGATATTGGAAAGAATATAAATCAGGCGACCAATGGTGGGAGAATCCACGTCGATCTTATCGATGATCAACAGCCCGATCAGTTCCGAACCCACGGTCAGCGGTGCAATCGCATCCGGCATCTGTGGATCGTCTTCGATGATCCGCTTGAGGCGGTAATCCTGATCGGCGTCGTTTCGCATCACAATCTGACGGTGTTCGATGACCCAGGCGGCTACGCCATGATTGGCTGCAGGCCGGTAGTCCAGTCGGTCGCGGGCTCGCGCGGGCAGTGCATTTTTCAGAGCTCGCGATTTTGAATCCCAGAGATAAACCTGACATGATTCACATTGCAGCGAGGCTTTGGCCGTGCTGATCACGGTCGGAATCAATGATTCGTTGGATTGATTAGTAGAGATCCGACGACCGATGTCCTGCAGCGTCAGCAGGAGCAGTGGATAATTCACGCCACTCTCCACACTCGTATTCTCTTTCTGCTCGCTGACCGGTTTCTCATTGCTTTCTGTAATTCCCGATTTCGAAGCATCGACGGCGGCCTGTTTCTGAGTCTGGTACAACTGGCGGACCAGTTCGTCATTCTGGTCGTGCATCTGAGACAGTTTGTGACGCAGTTTACCCATGTAGAGATCGATCAGCAGTACCAGTCCGACAAGTACGCTGGCGCACATAATGCTCGCTGGGTAGGTACTTCTGACTTCTTCCAGGTCCGGGCGAAAGAAAATTTCGGCGAAGCAGGAACTGATGGAGAGTACTGTAATGGTCCAGTAACAGACCCGCGGTGAAGAAACCGCCGCCAGAACTGTGGGGGGTGCCAGCAGCAGCAACGGAGCCACCCCCAGGGGCCAGTGCATGTAGGCACCCAGGAAGACCGCCAGCGGACACAGGCAGACTACCAGCAGGGAGTAAGACCAGAACTGGATGGCAGTGTAATAATTTCGCATGAGATAAAGTTTCAATAAACTGAATTTGAGCGACTAACCAATCGTGTCCGGTGCCGTTTGCAGACACTCCTGGACCTGTGTTAACAATTTCCTGGGACTGAAGGGTTTCACCATGACATTGGTGATTTTCAGATTCTGCATATATTCATCATGATCGAATTCGAAACCTTTCCCTGTCAGTAACGTCAGCGGGATCGAGCGGGTTACTTCAAATTCGCGAATTTTTTCGCAGAGTTCCAGACCATTCATCCGGGGCATCTGCAAATCGGTGATAATCATCTCGGGAGCCCGCTCCTGAACCTGTTCCCAACAGGTGTAGCCATCCGGAAAGCTGACGACTTCCAGGCCCGCTTTTTTAAGTTTCATACTGACGGCACGCACAATGTGCGAATCGTCGTCACAAACATAAACCAGATGACTCATGGCAGTATTCCTTGGGTTCTTTCCAGCTGTTGAACCGCGCCAGGGCGGGTCACGAACGCATTCTGTTATACGGTTACCGGCGATGCCAGTTGTTTTTTCTTTTTCTGTTCTTTATGTCCCAGCGGAATGGTGACCGTGAAACAGGTTCCTTTATTGACGACCGACTGCACCGAAATGGAGCCATTATGGACATTGGTCACAATGAAGTGGACCAGGGCCAGACCCAGTCCCGTACCGGCCGCGGAGCGGTTGTTCTCGGGTACCCGATAGAACCGATCAAAAATGTGAGGCAGCGAATTTTCTGGAATTCCCATCCCGGTATCCCGGACTTCGATAACTGCCGTATTGTCTTCCATTCTGCTCCGCAGGCGGACTTCGTGTCCGTGCGGCGTGTATTTTACTGCATTTGACAGCAGATTGATGATCGCCTGGCCCAGCATGTCTTTATCGACGTGCACGGGCAGATAGAGATCGCTCAGTTCGGAGGTAAACCTGATGTCTTTTTCACCGGCATTGGGCGAAATGACATCTGCGGCCGATTTGAGAATGTCATTCAGCTCGCAGTCGTGTCGCTTGATTTCTACAACACCGCTTTCAATGCGGGCCAGATTCAGCATGCTGTTGACCAGCCGAGTCAGACGGTCAATCTGTTCGTTGATGAAGCCATACAGTTCTTCGGCTTCATCTTCTTCGCAGTCACCATCCAGCAGCATCTCGATATAAGCCTTAATCCCGGCCATCGGTGTTTTCAACTCGTGAGCGACGGACGACACAAACTCGGCGTGCCGTTCCTTCTCATTAGTTTCTTCCCCAATGTTTTCCACCACGATCACGGTTCCCAGCAGCGCCTGATTTTCATCGAACAGGTTCGTGGCGATGGCGCGGAAATGGGACTGGAATTCGAGCCCCGTTAACTGGAACTCGCTGCGGCGGCTTAACGTGGCATCTTTGCGTTCAATTGTTTTGGTGAGCAGGCTGGCGATCTCGGGAATCACGACATCGCTGCTGAGGGCCTTATTAAGTGCGAGGCCGGATTCACTGGTGTTCAGCGTGCGGTCCGCTTCGGGAATCACGAACTTCGATGCGGCCTGATTCGAAAACTCCAGCGTGTGTTGTGCGTCGAAGACGAGTACCCCGGTCTCCAGGTGATCCAGCACCGATTCCATCAGGGCCTCTTTCTTCGAGAGGGCATTCAGACGGGCTTTCAACATCGTCTTAACCTGGGTGGTCGATACGAGTTCGGTATCGGATTCTTCAATCTTCTGAATGGCTTCCGCGAACAGGTTTCCGAAGAAGTTCTTCTGCTTCAGTTCCGGACGCAGTAAATCGGGATTCCGCAGACACGCGCTGATCTGGTCGCGGTCTTTCTGCAGGGATTTCACCAGCCAGGCCCAACCGACGAGTGATGCCACCAGCGAGGCGGCCAGCGCCAGCATGGGAGAAGCTAACTGGCTGGTTACCAGGAGGTTATCTACACAACTCATGAAGAGCAGCAGTACCACCAGAACCCAGTATTTGCCATAACTTTTCATTGCCGAACACCTTCTCAGCAGATTAACGACACTGCTGAAAATGAAATACCCTGTTTCGAATCCAGATTGGAGTACTACAGAGCGCACTCCACCAATTAAGAAGTGATCTTAAATCACCACTCTAAATCTAGGTTACGAAATCGGGGTTGTCCAATTTCTGGAGCGAGTTTGCGCTGGGCAAATGAATCTTGCACAAAAATACGCAGTTCAGGTGATTACCTTACCGCCGTCTGTTGCGCAGGGAGGAGGGCCGCGACCTCTAACAGCGTAGGATCAGCGGGCCATTTTTTACGGGCTGTAGCGATGATGGCTTTCGCGTCAGTTGTCTGGCCCCGGTTAATTGCGCATAACCCGCGCAATACCTCTACATGGAGTAACTGGTGCTGATGGGCAGCAGAAATTTCATCGAACAGTTGTTGCGCCTTTTCCAGATCTCCCAGCCGCAGCGCCGTGTCGCCAAAGGCGATTTTTTCCGAAAGCGACAGCAGTTCCCGGTCTGCTTCCTGGCAGATGGAGAACTGTTCAAAAGCTTCCTGGTACTTGCCGGCGTGATACAGACAGCGGGCGCGGTGTTTTCGCCAGACGTGGTTTTCGGGAAGATGATTGATCACCATCGCATAATATATGCTGGCTTCGGACCACTGCTGATTGACCTCACAGACGCGACCCAGGGCGATGGGCAGTCGTTTGCTGCCCGGTGTCGTATGCAGGGCCCGTAACAGAACTTCATGAGCCTCATCGGTGCGACTGGTCTGCTCCAGAAAAGCCGCCAGTTTCAACGAGTAGTTTTCTTCATGCGGTTTCAATGCGATGGCACGCTTCAGGCAGGCGATCCCTTCCTGTGTCTGGCCAGCCTGAAAAAACAGGGTTCCGACGGCACTCTGTTTGGCGGCGTCTTGAGGGCTGGCAGCACGAATCGACCGGAGCGACTGCAGAAATTGTTTCCGGTCTCCCATGTCGTAGGAGAGCTGGGCCTCGATTTCAAACGTCCCGATATGACCGGGATCTATTTCCCGCGCCGAGGCGAGCAGCGACCGGGCCTGCTGCAGTTCTCCCTGGGAATAATGCTGTAATGCCTGATCTACGAGCTGATTCGCCCGTTCATTGAAGGGAGATGTCCGCTCGGTCCGTGAGGAAGTTTCTGAGGTCTGTGGTGTGGTTTCCCCTTGCAGCGCCTCACCTGACATCTGCGTCAGCGTGGAAATCGGCACCGCCTGACAGCCGCAACAGATCAGCCAGACCAACGCACAGGCGATGCAACTGAGTTTCCGCAGCATGCTCAGGGCACCTCCTCCACAATCGGAGCCGGCATCTCGGGACCAGACAGTGGAGGCAGTCCGATCATCTGGCGGTTACGGTTGATCAGTGCATCTTCGATGTACTTCTTCAACTGAATTGCTTCGGTATTGTTTTTATCCAGTCGGACGGCAATCTTGATGTGCTCTTTGGCTTTAGGCAGATTTCCAATCCGCAGGTATTTCTTGGCCAGCTTGATATGCATCTGGACAATCCGTACCTGGTTGATCGGCAGGAAGCTCTTCTTGAAGTTATCAATCCGTTCTGCACCCTCGTATCTCTCGGCCTGACCTTCAGCATTGGCCTCTTCAGGATGTACGATCCGCGGTGTGATCAGCACGATCAACTCGGAACGGGTCGTAATTTCCCGCTGCTGGCGAAACGCATTGCCGATCACGGGAATCGCACCTAAGAATGGAACCTGATTTTTGGTATCGGAGACGCGTTCTTCAATCAGTCCCCCGATGACAACCGTATTCCCGTCGCGGACCATGACGTTTGTGGTGACTTCGGTGGTCTTCAGGTCGGGCAAATTCGTCGAGGAGTTAATGGTCGCCGAACTGCGTTCCGGGTGAATTTCCATCCGAATCTGACCATCGGGAGTAATAAAGGGTCGCAGGTTAAGCACGATACCGGAATCCAGGAAGTTCACGTTCTGAATCGAAGTATTGCCGTTCTGGGTCACTGTGGAATAACTGATGCGATCACCGATAATCAGTTCTGCTTTCTGTTTGTTCAAAGCCCGCAGCTGAGGAGATGCGATCAGGTTGGTTTCCGTGATGTCTTCCAGTGCTTCGATAAAACCGCTGATGTCGCCGTGCAGGAACCCGTATTTGAGTCCTGCCAGGTCAGCCACAAACTGTCCAGTTGGTGGGACGATCGACGAACTGCCCGACCCTGGGAAACCGCTGGCAGCGTTCAATGTCTGACCGTTACCATCGACGAGCAGGCTCTTGTTATTCCCACTGAGCATGGCGAAGTTCACGCCAAACCGCATGTCATCATTCAGCGTGACGTTCAGAATCATCGCTTCAATGACCACCTGCAGGGGAGGTACGTCCATTTTTTCGAGCAGACGATCTACCTCTTCCAGGATTTCAGGGTAATCGCGAACCAGAATGGAATCGTTCTGAGCGAACGAGTCACCGCCGGCACTCGTTTCATCAGGAGAAATCCCGACTTCGCTGGGTGTGGTCAGTGAGACGATCCCCACGTTTTCCGTCAGGATCGGCGTGATCAGCTGCTGTAATTCCTTGGCACTGATGTAAAACGGGGTATAGAGCTTGGTGACGACTTTCCGGCTCGACTTCTTCTTCTGTTCCAGCTCAGCCTGGGTCATCACGTAGATGAACTCCCCTTCTCTTTCCGAAGTCAGCTCGCGCGATCGCAGGATGGCATCCAGGGCCTGCAGCGGCGTGACATTCTTGAGGTTCGCTGTGATCGTCCCCGAAACGCTCTGCCCGGCCAGGATATTCATGCCCGAGAGTTCCCCCAGCATGTCCAGAACCTGCATGATTTCCGCATCCTGGATCTGCAGGGAGAAAGTTTCCCCGGCTCCCTTATCGGGGCTGACTTTCAGGACCGGCTCTTTTTTCGCTTTGGAATCTGCAGGGGCGCTGGTCTCACTGGCAGCGGGAGCCTGCGGTGCTGTGGCCTGTGGTGCAGGCGTTTTCGGCTGTGCAGCTGCGTCGGCCTTGCCCTGCATCCCGTCCAGTTTACGTTCGAGATCACGCAATTGATTCATCTGCTGCATCTGTTGCAGGAGCTTGGTCGCCTGTTCCAGACGATCCGTATTCTGAGCCAGTTCCATTTTGGACTGCTGCTGGACTTCCAACTGCAGATTGGTCAGCCGATCGACCTGACGGGTCAGGCTGGCAAGCCGCATTTCCATTTTCTTCTCAGTGGGATCCACGCGCTCAGCTTGTACTTCCTCAGCCAGGTGAAACTGGATCGCGCGGGAACGCTGCGGTGTGGATGGAGTTTCGCTCGGCTGTTCCAGTGTGGGATCGACAAGCGTCCGCGTCTGTACGGTCCGAGATGCGTTCGCTGCTGTCTTGACTTCGGGTGTGACATACTGTGGCACTGGTGTCGCCTGCACGGTACGGGCCACGGTTTTAATTTCAGGCTGCCGCTCAGGTTGTGCTGTCACAACGACGCGCTGCGCAGGCGCAGGCTGAGGGGCCGGCGTGGAAGCAGATGTATTATCTGAGACCTCAAGCAGCGGCTCTCTATTCGTGGGAGCCTGTTGCTGCGGTGTCGCACTGCGCGCAGTGCGAGCGTGGTGGGGTGAGATAAACAGAGACTCTGGTGTTTTGACGTCGGTCATGGCTGCGATTAACAGCAGCGAAAGACCTGTCAGCATTGCCCAGAAAGCCGGTATAAAATATTGTCGTTTCATGTTTCGACCATCATCCGTGATCGTTCGAATCAGTTGAGAATCAGCCTGTGATGCGAACCGTCTGATTATTCAAATTTAATAAATGCGGAAGGATCGTTTTGAATTTTTAATTCAAATGTCTGATCGCCCTGCCGCAAAATCACACTCCGGTCTGCGACCCGTTCCAGAACGTAGGTCACATTGTCATACTGGAATGGTTTACCTTCGTAATACAGTTTTTTGTTGATCATCGCCGCCTTGCGAAATTTACCGATGATCGTAGTCGTCAGGACGATCTCGTCGGGCAGTGCCTTGATTTCCGGTTCCTGCTTCTCCATCTGAACCTGTTTGGGTTCGGTTTCGGGCGGCTCTTCGGCAAACAGAATGGGGGGCGAGAACTGGTCTCGATTCACCTCAAAAGGATTGCGTTGAATCGCTCCCATCTGCACGGACTGCACCAGCGGATCTGTGTGCATCAGGGAATCAAACTGTTCCCAGGAGTGAAGCGTGGTTTCTTTGGGATCGAGTTGGGTGAAACTCATCTCCGTCTCGACCGGAGGCCGTTGTGGAATCGGTGCCGGACTCACTTTCGCAGGCGTTAATTCGGGAGCGGTGGTGCCCCGCATGGCGCGATAGAGAGGTGGAATCCAGAAGTACAGACCGACCAGCAGCAACAGCCCTAACATCAGGGTTTTCTGCCAGCTGACCTTCAAATCGTGTACAAATTGTTGGCTGAACGATTTCACGTGTAGTTCACCACATCTGGAATAGATGACTGCAAGAAGGGAAACGGATCTAATTTCGGTTCATAAGCGAGAACGCCTGTTTTCGAAGTTCACCTCAGGGATAGCTTGAAGGGGAGTGTCTCTTTATCTTTTATCGGTCGTAAGAAAGGACTGGCTGACCCTATTTTCCTTAAAATCGGAAAAATCACTCTGTGTGTCGCGTAATACGTAAACTGACAGTTCGATGGTTCCTTTAACAAACTGCTTGTTTTCGCTATTTTGACTAGTGAGCATGAGATTTGAGACGGTAAACAGCCGACTATCGGTATCCAGTCCATTCAGAAACTGGATCAGCCCCTTGTAAGGTCCGCTTATATTGACGGTGAAAGGCTGCCTCAGATAGGTCGCATAAGGCACAGGCTCACCAGGGTTCAGAGAAGAAACCGTCAGCGAGGAACTATTTGCCAGCTGTGCCACCCGCTGCAGAACCCGGTGTGTATCTTTATCCGTCGGGATATGTGTTTTCATGCGATTGATGAACGCCTCGCGCTGCTGCAATTCCTTCTGCAGTAGTTCCAGCTGTTCAACCTTGGTGGGAATCGCGCGGATCTCTTCCTGGATGGAGGCAATCTGTTTATTGAGCTGCTGCTTGCTCTTAAGCCCCGGCAGGTAGATCACAAAGGTAAACAAAGCGACCACTACCGCCAGGCTGATGATGGTGATCAGGCTGTCGCGTCGTAATTTTTCATTCATGGCCATAACCTCCTGTCAAAGACTGATCCAGGCCGGCGGTCAACCGGTGATCGAGTGGGGGAAGAAACATGCCTGGTGCTTTCACCACGATACGAAGTCGGAACTGCCGCATCGTTTCTCCTTCGAACATCGTTTCGTTGGATTGAATCAGATCAATGGCTTTAAACACGCCCAGTCGATCCAGATTTGACATATAACCGGAGATCGAAAGGTGGTCAGGGGCGATCCCCTGCACCAGCAGCACCAGTTGTTCGTCCGTCCGATGCTGTTTCAGCTTCTCGAGATCCAGCTTTTCAGGAACCACGTTCTCTGGTGTTTTTTTCTGTTTGACATTCGTCGGCTTTTCTTTACCCGCCACTTTTTCAAACAGAAATTGAAACTCGTTTAATGAGACATATTCGGGCAGCGCATGGCTGGTGATCGCCAGCAGCTGTGCCGGTGATTCATCCAATAGCAACCCTGCCAGCAGATCGGCCCGCAGGTCGGAAAGCTCAATCTGCTGCGTCAGCCGTGCAGGGTCCTGCAATTGCTCATGCATCTGCTGGATGTGCTTTTCCAGCGTCTCCTTTTTCGTCTGCAGTTCGTGCTGAATTTCCCGCTGTCGCACGGTGCTTAAGGTCACCAGCGTGAGGAAGATGACAACAATCGAACGACGCCAGATCCGGTTCCGGTGTCGACGTCGCACTTCGCGATAACTGGCAGGTAAAAAATCAATTTCAGGTATCATGATCTCGCCCTTAACGGGTTGCTGGCAAATCCGGCTCTCGGATTCGCTGATATCTATCTTGTTTGAAAATGGTTCGTCTCAGAGGTTTTCTGATACAAGTGTTATTTCTCGGAACTTTCTTTCATGGCCAGTCCCATGGCGGTACTCCATCTGCCAGGTCGTTCCAGAATCGAAGTGGATGTCGGCCAGCTCTTCAGACGCTCGAACGGGTTGCCCATCCGGCAGTCCGTATTCAGTCGCTCGGAAAGAAAGTCGATCAGCCACGGACTCGATTCGTTACCCGTCACCACCAGTTGTTCCAGTTTCTTTCCGCGGAAAGTCACTTTGTAATATCGCAGGCAGTTCTCCACTTCTGTGCTGATCGATTCCAGTAGTGAGCGGATCGAATCAATCACCGACCGGTGCAGCTCATCACTGGCATCCAGCGTCGGAGAATTGGTTACGATCTTTCGCAGACGAATCGCCTCGGTCAGCGGCAGATCCAGATTGTCAGCCACAGCCCGGTCCAGGTGGTTACTCCCCTGCATAATGTATTTCAGAAACAGTACGTTCTGCTGATCGGCGAATATCACGGTGGTGGCGGCGTCACCAAAATTCAGATAACAGCTCACCGAGTTCAGTTGCAACTCGCGTTTCTCATCATGAAAACAACGCAGCGTGGCCGATGGCTCAACGTCAATCGCCTCTGCAGTCAGTTCCGCCTGTTCCAGCAGATTCAAATGCCGCTCCAGAATTCCGTTGTGACAGGCCAGCAGGATCACTTCCTGCTTGGTGTTTGATTCCTGTCGAACCTGTCCTGCAGGCAGATGACGGATTTCCGCTTCGGCAACCGGGTAAGGCAGACGTTCTTCCGCCTCCCAGGCGACCACTTTCGCGATTTCTTCGGTCGGCAGTTGAGGCAGTCTCACGTTTTGAATGAACAGCTCCTGCGAACCCAGGCAGCTGATCACCCGGCGGCCTTTGAAATGATGGTCAACCAGAATCCGCCGCAGTTCAGCGGCGATCTTTGTATCGCGTTCGTCGGCAGTGAGTCGGTCATCCAGGTCGAACTGCTCCTGGGCAATCGCATGCACAACCCGATTCTGTTTCGGGCCGGTCAACTGCACCAGCGTGGCCGAACTGGGCCCCAGCTGCAAACCGATGGGTGTATATTGTGAACGAGGTAAGGAAATCATGTTGATTGATTCTGTCTATTATCAGGTATTTCTCTAGTTTCAGTTGGTCTGTATTTCATCCGCCCACGCCTGGCCTGTAATCCAGGAGACCGTAATCGGGATGGAAAAGGTGGTCCCGTTGCGGGTCGTGGAGATGACAATCATGGTATCTTCGCTGCGTCCCGGCCCGGTGCCTCCCATCGCTCCGAAAGCCAGGTCGCGTACTTCGGTGTCAGAGGTCTTCAGATAGATCTGGCTGATGACGACCCGATCAGGCAGATTCAATGTATCTTTCTGTACGGATTGAATGTATTTCGTTTTGTCCGCGGATGACCCTGCCAGACTGTTTTCCGGCACAGGTGCGGTACCTGCCCCACTGTGTACGATTTCGTATGTCTGCGTATTGAGATCGAATTCCACCGTGTATTCGGTGTTGAACTGAATCGCATGATTTCGGGCCAGCCGCAGGTCAGCCACCAGCATCCGCGCTGTGGTCTCCAGGGAGTGTGATGTACTCGAGTCAATGGAAAGCAGGGAGACCGAAGCCAGAATCGAAATCAGTACGACCACAATCAACAGTTCAACCAGCGTGAACCCCGAACGTCCACATTGATTCTGCAAAGTGTGCAGGCTCCGCGGTCGGGTGCACTGCATGCTGCAGACCCCTCTGCTGTGTCGCCAGGTTGGTTGGTGTCGGCTGTTAATCATGGTTCTGTCGTTTAGTTCGTTTCATTCCAGTCAATCAGTGACCAGCGATAACCGGCGAGTTCCGGGTTGGCATCGCCGCCGTTGTAGGGTTGAAACAGCGGAGGCTCCCAGCGATATTCCCGTTCGACCAGGTTTTGGATCTGCAACGTTGGTTCGAGGCTGATTCCGTAGGTCTGGTAGTAACTGTCCCACCCGGCAAAGTTACCCGGGTACTCCAGCCATTCACTGAAACCGATGTCGCTCATTCCCAGAATGCGTCTCAGATTATTCGTATAATTCCAGTTGCTGAGCCGGTCGTTCCAGAGAGAGCTGTACAGCACCCATTCGTTGATCCGGTTGAAATCAAAAGTTTCTGCACAGACCGGTCCGCGGATTTGAATCAGGTTGCGTTTGTGTCGTTCAATGCGATAAGAGGTGGGGGTGGACTGTTCGATTTGCCCCCGAACCGTTAACTGCTGCTGACCGTGATCAAAGCCAACGATGGGATACCAGCTGCCCGTCGTGCCCGTGTTCCCCGTACCTGTCGTTTCCAGCCAGATCGCATAGTCGCTGTTCGATGTCAGGCTGCTGAGAATTTTGTATTCCTGCAACTGAATTGTGCTGTAAGGTTGACCTTGGGGAGCCGCTGTCGCCGTGCCACTCAGACTGAGATTGAGTGCGGATGGATAGCTGAGCGAGCCGCCGCCTCCTTTCACACTACCCTGACAGACGATGGCACCTTCGACGGTGGTCTGCGTCTCACGTCCGAACTCAATGTTATTGGCGACCACGCTGGGTAACTGGGGCCAGAGTTGAGAATCCGTCACGATGGCGTCCCCGCTATCGTCTTTCCAGTTGAAGGCGGTCAGGTGGATTTGTTTGCCATAAAAGTAGATTTTCCCCGTACAGACGAGCGTCCCCTGAATGGTCACGCTGTCATACACGCTTAGATTTCCCGAACGATAATAGATGCCCAGAGGGTTATCAGCCGTCGGTTGCAATGTCCGGTTGTAAAGAGTCGAACCCAACCGTTCAGCCTGATATAGAGGACCCCCTTCATACAGTCGGTAAGAGGAGAAAGCGGCATAATCGGTGCTGGGAATGGTCAATCGCTCGCCTGTCGTCGACCAGCTCACTTTCAGGTCAGACAGATCATCGCGGACCGCGTAATTCGGGTAGTTATAAAAAGTGACATTCCCCGCAATCGGGTGGGGCGTGGAGATCCGGGCGTCGGACAGGCTGGTCGCACCCTCGGGAAACGCAACAAACCGGTTCCCCACATCCTGCAGATAGGTATCCCGGACCGTTGAACCCCAGGCCGGATCGTTGAACATGTTGTATTGGTCGTAGATCCAGATGTTCCCGTCGAAGCGAGTAGCCGGATCGAAGTTGAGTGATGTGTAACCCTGCTCTGCGAAGAGCACATAGTCTGTGACACGATCGAAGTCGCCGTCATTGTTGATCTGGTCAGAAGCCACCGCAGAGTCGCCCGGCAGAATCGTCCGTCCCTGAAGTCGCGGTACCAGCCGAACCCGGGCAGTAATCTCGTGTTCTGATTTCATGTTGGAATCGGCGGCTGAAGTCCAGGTTCCCCGCGAAGAGACATTGAGTTCGAGTACCGAACTGAGCGAATTACCAACAGCTGCGAAAGAAACCGCATAACTGCAATCGCCATCCGCGTCCGCTTGAAACGGTCGCTCGTACTGATCGCTGACGCCTTGCCAGTCAAGTGAATTCAGTCGATTAAGGGCATCTGAAATGCCGGCCCGTGCTGCATTCCGTGCCAGGTCGCGACGTGATCCATTAGCGGAGATTTGAGTCTGTACGCTTTGTGTCTGAATGAATGAGTATGTTAAGACCAGCGACATGCTCAAGGCGAACATCACCAGGATCAGCGAAACTCCAGATCGCGGCGCGCACTTTGAGCGGTCATGGCAGCGCTGATGCACCGAGCCATGTTGTCGCAGGCAGGCCTTCAGGAGTTTATGGTGTGTACGCATACAACCTCGAACTGGATCCAAAAAACGGTAATGCGGTTTCCGAGTTGATGTCGGTTAACGTGTTCTGTTCTGCGGTCTCAAACTGGATTTCATAATTCACGGTCACCTGACGCAGTCCGCTGGTGGCACTCACGGTGCCCTGCGGCCAGGGAAGATTCATCCAGGCACTCGTACCAGGAGTCGTAGCCTGCAGACTTGCATCATCGGGGGTACGGGTAATCGTGAAAATCAGATTCGACGCCGTTGGTCCCCACGGGCTTCCCGAGAGCAGGTACTGACTGTTCTTCAGCCGCTTGCTCAGAAGCGCCTTCTCCGCCTGGCTGGATTGGATCGCTGTGCGAATCGTGTTGTCGAAAGCAGAACTGTTAAAGTCGATCTCCGCCGAAGAATCGGGCAACGCGATTTCGACAAACTGATGCGCGTCTGCGGGATCCGAAGTGTAAATCAAAATTTCGTTCATCCGGGGCAGCCGGTTTAAGGTTCCATTCTGGCTGATTCCCCCGTTCCGTCCACCGGACCAGACCACCAGAATGTCCGGGACATCGATGTAATTCCAGGCGCGGGTCACGACTGCCAACCCCACTTCGGGAGCCTGTCCATTTACCTGGTAAATGCCTGCCTGCGAGATCATCATCCGCATCCGGTCGAAGGATGCGTTGATTTCGGCCTGCGAATCTTCTATTCCCTGCGTGTGTCTCCAGGCGGATTGCGTGGCGGTGACGATTCCCGCGAGTGCCATGACCAGAATTGCCGAGATCGACATGGCCATCAGCAGTTCCACAAGTGTAAAACCCCGCGCGCGTAAAGCAGTGCCCGCGCAGCAGCGAACACAGTCCGAATGGCGGCCACTCGCACGGCGTGTTTTTGTCTCGCGTTGATCAGGGTGAAAGTGGTACATAGCTGAAAATACGTGTGGTTTCCTTAATGGTCTGTTTGGGAGCACCGGCCTGCATCGCCAGTTTGATGGTGACGGTCACGCGACGATAATCGGTGTCGCTGGTTGTTACTTCCCATTCCGAACTGCTGTTCAGGCGAATTTTTTCCACGGTGACTTCGCGCGTGAGTCGCTGTAAAAAATCGCTGTCGGGTTTCAGCAGTGTGGGACGGGCAATCGGGTAGGCGCTGAGAACAGTCAGTGGTTCGTTACCCAGTGCATAACCGGTCTTATTCTCTGGCGGTGTGGAAGACCATTTATGATAGTCATCCAGATCATTGAATTGACTGCGGTTTCCGGTCGCGGTGGGACGGGAATCACTGGAAGTCGGGAATCGAACGGCGGACATCTCTTCCAGCAGTTGATCTGCCAGACCTGCGCCGATGTTGGAATTCAGGGCCGAATAACTGGCTCCCAGAGAAGCACCGATGGCTGAGAACAGAGCAGTACCGGCAATCACTGTGATGGTCACAGAGACTAACGATTCTACAAGTGTGATTCCGGTGCGGCGAGATCGCTGCAACCTGTTTCTGGTTGCCATGACCTTTTTCCATAACAGTCCGCCTGAGGGTGCCGATCGAATTTGCCGTTCGTTCTTTCACAAAGCAGCAAAAGCAACCTGGATATCCAGCACCATCCAGACAGATGGTTTAAGATAAAAAGCGCGGCAAGGTCCCCTCAAAGCTCCCAGCTTTCCTTGCCGCGCTGTAGATCCTCGCTTCGATGAAGAAGCGGAGGAAAATGATGTTCGCATGTTGGCGAGAGGATTGTTGACCCCTCTCTGCCAGTAAAAGTAGGTCAGCTTTCCCGGGAGTCAAACAGAATTAAAAAAGATCTCTGAAAATCCTCAGCCTCGAGGCAGTTCCCGGGAAGATCCCCGCTTATTGAGGTGTTACAACTGCGGGAACCGCTACAACCGGCGCGCGAGACAGGCCGGGAGCGTTGTCGAAAGCTTAATAGTCAGTAGAAAGAGTGGCTGCCGCTGCGCTTATTTCTGCGCCTGTTCGATCTGATCTTTAGAAGCCACTGCTGCTTCACGGAGATCGTCGCTGGTATTCTGATTATCGATCAGCGATTGAAGTTCGGTCAGCGAGGCTTTAGCCGGCTGCCCCATCTGACCCAGAACTTTGATGGCCGCCAGCTGGACGTCGCTGTTCTCATCATTCAAAGCCGCCTGGATGGCCTCTACCTGCGCGGTGGAATGTTCTTCCAGATTTCCCAGCGAATAGACGGCCGTCAGTCGCGTATTGGGATCACTGTGCCGGGTCAGCTCGATCAGAACCGGAATTGCCTTGTCGCGGTGTTTGGGAAAATGCGTCAGGGTTGAAGCAGCATTGACCTGCGTGAAGGGGGATTCATCCGACAGAACTTCCACCAGAGCGGGGGCCGCTGCTTCCGCGTCAGGTCCCAGGCTTGCCAGATACATGCTGGCCAGTTCGCGTGCACCCGGATCGGTGTGGGAAAGCCCTTCGGTCAGTGTGGGAACGGCCGTCTTACCGAAGGCGGCCAGTTTTTTGTCGGCGGCCTGCCATTCATCGGGATCGGGTTCAGTACGGATCGCGAGCAACTTTTCGAAAGCCTCTTTGACTTCAGCCTGAGGATCGACGGGTTCACCGACACTGACGGTCTTCGATTCTGCTAGAGCCGGTTCTGGCGCAGCTTCAGCGGTGTTTTCTGATTCCTCGCTGACAGCTGCTTGAGCCGTCTCAGCTTTCGAGGAGGCATCACCACTACTACAGCCCTGCAATCCAGGCAGGCACCACAGACATCCAATACTCAGTACAACGAAAAACGGTCGCATGTTCCGGGAGTCCATTCACTTAAGAATCCTGAAAAGTTTATCACACTGCCGGATGATAGCGGATTCTGTTGATTGTGTGGATAGAAATCAGAAAATCATAAACCAATCTGTCCAATCCTGCTTTGAAATCAAAAATCGCCATTAACGTGAAATACCCCAAACTGCTATAATTTCATCACTATCATACAAATAAACACCATTTAAACCTCTCCGCTGACCAGAGGAAGATTTCATGCAGCGATTGAATAAAAATGTGCTCAGTCTGCTTTTCCTGACCGCTCTGCTGGGGCTCTGCCAGCCCGCGTTTTCGCAAAACAACGAATATTTCCGCAACCAGCGTAACGAGATGGTCACGCGTTACATTGAAGGCGAAGGCATCAAAAACCAGCGCGTGCTCTCATCCATGCGTCAAGTGCCCCGCCACGAGTTTGTCAGTTCGAACCTCAAACATCTGGCCTACCAGGATCTGGCGCTCCCCATCGGCTACAAACAGACGATTTCCCCCCCTTATATCGTCGCCTACATGACCGAAACCATCGATCCTCAGCCGACCGACAAGGTACTCGAAATTGGTACCGGGAGCGGATTCCAGGCAGCAGTCCTCGCCGGACTGGTCAAGGATGTCTACACGATTGAAATCGTCGAGGGTCTCGGCAAGAAGGCGGCGGTCCGACTCAAACAACTCGGTTACGACAACGTACACACTCGGATTGGCGATGGTTATCTCGGCTGGCCGGAAGAGGCACCTTTCGACAAGATCATCGTGACCTGCTCGCCGGAAAAGGTTCCCCAGCCGCTGATCGATCAGCTTAAAGAGGGGGGCACACTGCTGATTCCCCTCGGTGAACGGTATCAGCAGGTGTTTCATCTGTTCCAGAAAGAAAAGGGACAGCTCAAACACAAACGCCTGATTCCCACCTTGTTCGTCCCTATGACGGGACGCTCGGAAGACAATCGGGAAGTCAAACCGGATCCCCTGCATCCGGAAATCGTCAACGGCACGTTTGAAGTTGATGCCAACCAGGATCAGAAAGTCGATAACTGGCACTATCAGCGCCGCGTCTCACGCATGACGGATGAGGCACCCGAAGGCAAATCCTATCTGCAGTTTGAAAATGACGTCCGCGATCAGCTCTCTCAGATTCTGCAGGGGATGGCGATCGACGGCTCCAAAATCAAGAGTCTCGAAATCAGCATGCAGGTCGGCTATCTGAATACGGCACAGGGAACCAAGGCTTATCAGAAGCCCGGACTGATCATTCATTTTTATGATAAGATCCGTCGCAATATCGGGCAGGCCTACCTCGGACCCTGGATTGGCAGCCGCGACTGGCACCAGGTGAAAAAGACCATCAACGTGCCACCCCAGGCTCGCGAAGCCGTGATTCAATTAGGTTTGAACGGAGGCACGGGAACACTCAAGGTCGACGATCTCAAAATAGAAAAGATCGACTGAAGCCGTCTTCACATTTCTGATTCCACCTGTTTTTTCCGCATCCGTCAAAATCCGCGCACATCAGCCGAGCTTCGTCGATTCGCCATCGTTCCGTTTAAAAACGGGCTGCACACCTTGGAAAACAGCGTCTGAGAATTAAAATGGAAACAGGCGGGCATTTATTAGAGAACCCGCCTCAACCAATCAACGACGTACAACATAGACAATCCGAGTGTCAAGCAGCGCTGGTTTCCAAATGACAGAGATCATTTGGGGTGACAGCGCGCTACTCTCCATCACGATGGGATAATCAGATGCCCTTAAATCATTTTCAGCTCGTCCAGGAAGCAGCAGGTGCTCATTTTCCCGATAAGGACCATGCGTATCCTTACCCGGCACACTACGGAGATCCCCAACAGGAGTATCAGGCCGGACATGAGTCGGCGGTGCTCTTTGATTTAAGTGATCGCGAGCAGGTCGAACTCAAGGGGACTGACTGCCAGAAGTTTCTGCATAATTTTTGCACGAATGATATCAAGAACCTGCCCGTCGACCAGGGTTGTGAAGCCTTTGTCACCAACGTACAGAGTCGCATCCTGGGGTACATCACGGTGTTTAACCAGGGGGATTCACTCTGGCTGGATCTCGCGCCCGGTCAAAGTGCGGCTCTCACCGAGCACCTGGATCGTTACATTATTATGGAAAACGTCGAACAGATCGTCCGTTCGCCGGAATTCGGCTGTCTCTATCTGACCGGTCCCGAGGCAGGTCACATCCTGAGTAAACTTGATATTGCAGCACTCGCAGTGAATCAGCAGCAGCGGGTGACCGACAGTGAAGCCGAGCTCACCGTGCGCCGCGTCGACTGGTTCGGTCAGCCCGGGTATCTCTGTTGTCTGCTCCACGAAAAAATCGTCGCGTTCTGGCAGCAGCTGATTGAAGCCGGTGCAAAGCCCGCCGGTCAGGAAGCATTCGAAGCGCTGCGAATTGAAAGTTGCTTTCCTCTCTCTGGTATCGATCTGACCGATGAAAACCTGGCACAGGAAGCAGGGCGTACCAGTCAGGCCATCTCCTTCAAGAAAGGCTGCTACCTGGGACAGGAACCGATCGCGCGCATCGATTCGCTGGGGCACGTCAACCAGGAACTGAGAATCATTGCCCTTGAGGGCGACGGGGTACCCGCTCCCGGAACTCCGGTTATGGCGACAGTGAAAGACAATCAGAAAGAAGTCGGCAAGATCACTTCTGCCGCAAAATCTTACGGCAAGTATCCCGTCGTGGCTCTGGCGATTGTTCGTAAAGAAGCTTATAAGCCGGGAACCAAAGTGGAAGTCGTCGTGGCAGAAAAGGCTCTGGAAGGTACGGTGCTCTGCTCGATGGAATAGCCGTTCATTCTCTCTGATTGCCCTGTTCCCGGCGCGGTATATTCACCGACAGTCGCTATAATGAGTCAAAAAACGGTGAATTCATCCATGTCTCGTGAGACGCTCCAGCTTCGATTACTCAAAACCAACCTGGCATTCTTCGCACTACTGCTGCTGGGGACGACCTGGCAGCTCTGGACACCACAGACGCGGTTTCCCCAGATTCCACTGTTCGAATGGGTTTCCGCACTCCCCGCAGGCATCGACTGGTTGACACTGACGATCATGCTGTCCACCGCGGGGTGTCTGTTGCTGTTTTCTGTCGTGCCCCTCTGTCTGCGCAAGCCGGCTCCGGAGCCCGGCGTGAACCGGCAGCGGATTTGTGGCCTGTTGTTTCTCCTCGCGTATGCGGTTTCAGTGCTCTTCGATCAGCATCGCCTGCAACCCTGGACCTACCAGTTTGCACTGGGCCTGTTGCTGCTGACATCGCTCACCCCGTCTCGGGCAATTCGGTTGCTGCGCCTGTTCGTGATCAGTATCTACGTCTATTCGGCACTCTCCAAATGCGACGCCAGTTTTGTACAGACGCTGGGTCGTCAGCTCGCTGAAGGGCTCTTTTCGTCTATCAGAATCTCGACGGCCTTCTGGTCTCCGGAAACGCTGGGCTGGATAGCCGCGACGTTTCCCGTGGGAGAGCTGCTGGTCGCCGCCGGTCTGTTTTTCCGGCGTACCCGAAAGCCGGCGCTCGTCGCAGCCATCGGGATGCATGTCTGTCTGATGCTGGCGATCGGTCCCTGGGGTTTGAATCATTACCAGGGTGTGTTGATCTGGAACGTCTATTTCATCATCCAGGATCTGCTGCTGTTCACGCGGAATCCGACCCTGGATCGTCCCCGCGCCGTCAAAGACGATGCACAGCTCCAGGCAGAGCGGCTGGCCCCCGCGCGCGTGCCGGGCATCGAACGCGTTCCCCTGCTGCTGGTCTGGCTCGCCATCATGGCGCCGCTGTTAGAACCGACCGGCTACTTTGATCACTGGCCCGCCTGGGGACTGTATGCCAGTCGTCATGATCGTGTGGTCCTGTTGATTGATGAGCAGGCCCGCGCAGAACTCCCTGCTGCCCTGCAGCCTTTTGTCGATCCGCCCCAGCCTTTGAGCACCTGGTGCCGGGTTCGGGTAGAACGCTGGTCGCTGGCGGAACTTGGTGCGCCCCTCTATCCGCAGGCTCGCTTTCAGTTAGGGGTCGCCATTGGAGTGGGGCGCATGCTGGACCAGCAGGCACCCGCAGCGGAGGAAACGCCACGCATTCGGATTCTGTTCGAAGGCGCAGCAGACCGCTGGACGGGCAAACGTAAAGTCAGTGAATACACAGGCTTAAAAGAGATCGACGCCCAGAGAGATCGTTTCTGGTTGAATACCCTGCCCCGCCCGGTCGCACAGGCGGACTGAGAGAACCTTTTGCAAGAAACAGGGTCTATCCTGAGTGCCTCGGTTGCAATTCGGGCAAATTCAAAATACAACGGCGTTTCCTAAATTGAAAACCAGCTTGCATCAAGCTTAACACCAGATTCACTTGGACCATTTGAACATTTGAGGCGTAAACATGGCTTTGATTAACGATCACTACCTGAAGCTCAAGGCGGGTTATCTCTTTCCAGAAATCGGACGTCGCGTCAATAAATTCTGCGAAGAAAACCCGGATGCAGCCGTGATCAAGCTGGGCATCGGCGATGTGACCGAACCCCTGCCCGCCGCCATTCGTGAAGCCATGCACAAAGCCGTCGACGAAATGGGTGACCCCACAACATTCCATGGCTACGGTCCCGAGCAGGGTTACGGCTTCCTGCGGGAAGCGATTGCCAAAAATGATTTTCACTCTCGGGGCATCGATGTCGCTGCAGATGAGATTTTCGTCTCCGACGGTTCCAAGTGTGACACGGGGAACATCCTCGACATCTTCGGTGCCGACAATAGGGTCGCGGTGACGGATCCCGTCTATCCCGTCTATGTCGATACCAACGTGATGACCGGCCGCACCGGAGCCGCTGATGACAGCGGACGTTATGCAGGTCTGACCTATCTGCCCGTGACGGCAGAAAACGACTTCGTGGCAGAACTGCCCGAATCTCCCGTCGATCTGATCTACCTCTGCTATCCCAACAATCCGACCGGAACCGTCGCCACCCGCGAAACACTCAAGAAGTGGGTTGATTACGCCAAAGAAAACGGCTCGATCATTCTGTTCGATGCTGCCTATGAAGCATTCATTACCGATCCGGAAATTCCGCACTCGATTTATGAAATCGAAGGCGCCCGGGATGTCGCGATCGAATTCCGCAGCTTCAGTAAGAACGCCGGCTTCACTGGAACCCGTTGTGCGTTCACCGTCGTCCCGAAGTCATTGAAAGGGAAAACATCGACCGGAGAAACTGCCGATATTCATCCACTCTGGAACCGCCGTCATTGCACGAAATTCAACGGCGTTTCTTACATCATCCAGCGAGGTGCGGAAGCAGCTTACTCTGATGCTGGTAAAGAGCAGATCCAGGGACTGATTTCCTTCTATCTCGAGAATGCACGTTTGTTACGTGAAGGTCTGGAAGCGGTAGGCATCTCGGTCTATGGTGGCGTCAACGCCCCTTATGTCTGGCTCAAGACCCCCGGCGATTCAACGAGCTGGGACTTTTTCGATGAACTGCTCCAGAAAGCACACCTCGTGGGAACGCCGGGCAGCGGCTTTGGTGCCTCCGGAGAAGGTTACTTCCGGTTAAGTGCTTTCAACAGCCGGGATAATATCAACGAAGCGGTGACCCGTTTCCAGAAAGTCGTGAGCTAGACTCCTGGATTGATTTGAACGGAGAAGTACGAGAGAAACCCCTGTTTTTCAGGTCGAGGATGCTTTATTGTAGACACTTCCGGGGCGCCTCTCCTATAATTGAGAATCTGTTTTCGTCCAAGTTCCTCTCTGCGAGAGGACACCATGCAATACACCCCTGCTAATTCCGGGCGCATTTCGCGAGTGTCCGGAATCTCGCCGACCCGTATGGTCTCTCCTGTAAATCTTCGTTTTCACTATTCACCGAAAGGTTTTACTCATGTCAAAATGGCATCTTACTGCCTGTCTCTGTATTGCGTTCTTCGGATGCGCGTCTCTGGCGCAAGCTCAAAATGAAAAATCCCAGCTGAAAGATCAGAAGCAGAAAGTCAGCTACGGTATTGGATACAATCTCGGTCAGAATCTCATGCGGGATAACCTGGATCTGGATCCCCAGGTTCTGGCAAAAGGCATCATGGATGCCATGACCAAACAGAAACCACAGATGACCGAAGACGAAATTCGGGCCACCCTGCTCGCATTCCAGCAGCAGCTGCAGAAAGACGCTCAGACCAAAATGCAGAAAGAAGCCGAGGCAAACGTTGCCAAAGGCAAGAAATTCCTGGCAGACAACGCCAAAAAAGAGGGCGTCAAAACCACTAAGAGTGGTCTGCAGTATAAGGTCATCAAATCCGGTTCAGGGAAAACTCCTAAATTGACCGATGAAGTGACGACTCACTATCGGGGCACCCTGATCGACGGCACCGAATTCGACAGCTCCTACAAACGGAAGCAGCCAGCAACATTCCCCGTCAACCGGGTGATCGGTGGCTGGACCGAAGCACTGCAGCTGATGAAAGAAGGCGACAAATGGCAGCTCTTCATTCCCAGTGATCTGGCCTACGGCGAGCGGGGATCGGGACCTGATATCGGACCCAACGAAGTCCTCATCTTCGACATCGAACTGCTGAAAGTGAACTAAGCTGATTCGCCTGTTTCACTAACAGTGTGTCTGAAATATCAAACCGGCGTCTTTTCGAAGGCGTCGGTTTTTTTACGTCTCATCTGATGTCTGACTGTAGCGATTTTTTGGTTCCTGTGGATTCTGGACTGCCCAATTCCGCCGAACTGATGTTTTTTATACATATCCAATTTCACAGATGTTGTTTTTTGTGAGCTAGAGTTCACGGTGACTGAAACCATTAGTCTCAATCTACCGCCAATCTACGCCAACAGAAAACAGGGCCGAATCAGATATGAACTCGCAACAGCATCAGTTACTGGAGGAGTCACAAGCGACTCATTCTCAGCCAACCTGCTCCGAATGTGGTACGCACGAACCCTGGGGACTCTCTTCCTGGTGTCCGAAATGCGGCTATTATCCCGCGTTAGGCAAATGTGTCGGACAGCCGGATCTGCAGGCTGGTGCCGAGCAAAAACCTCAGCCGCAGACCATCTGGGAGTTGATTCCTGAATGGGCCTGGGTCCTGGGACTGGGAGTCATCGGTTCAATCGGACTGAGTATCGCAGGGCGGTTCCTCACCCAGAATCCGGCAGAACTCTGCCTGTGGACGCTGACCCAGGCGAGCGCAGGAGCGCTGATGTTCCTGATCGGGCAATTTATCGCCTATCTGTATGCGGTTTCCAAATCAGCGGAATTCGGGATCTTGAGTATCGTTCTGAACCCGTTCAAAATCTGGCGACCGACCATCAGCCGATTCCCCGAAGGAGCCTGGAAACTTGACATGGCGGTCTGGGGACTGACACTGACCGTCGGGGCCTTTGCGATTGTAGGTGGATTTGAATTCGATTCCCTGTTTGATGACTGGGGAGTGCGTAAGACCGCCAACGTGAACCTGGTTTCTTCCATCGTCGATCAGGCGAAAGAACATGAAGGTGACGGGGCTGAAAACCTCGAAGATGCTCTGAATGACTTCGCTGGTGGAACCGAAGAAGCAGGCAAGGAAATGATTCCCGAAGAAGAGGGAACCACAGGACAACTGCCCGAGTTCGACTGTCTGCTGGTCGGTTACACGACCCTGTCTGACGGACGGATCGATTCCGTCCTGCTGGCGTCCTCGTTTAATAAAAAACTGACCTATGCCGGGAAGCTCAACGCAACCGACATTCCAGCAGAAGTTCTGGAAGAATGGCAGCAGCGACTGCCCAGACTGGAGCAGTTTGCACCGTTCGTCAAAGTCAAAACCAAGGGGCCGACCACCTGGATCAAACCGAAGATCACGGTCAATGTCGCCTCCAAGGGTTGGGCTGAAACCGACCAGCAGTTGATCAAACCAAAGTTTGTGTCACTGCTGCAGGAGATCAGTGTCGACTAGGCACCGTGTTGAATAATTGAAGTAGGAAGAGACGAACCCCGCTGCGAAGGTAGCGGGGTTCGTTGTTTTACCACCGGAGGATTGCCGCCGCCCCTGTTTTCCCCGGCGGGGAATGCTAGAATAAGGACTCAGGAAATACTTCATTCAGCATACGGGCAGTCAGCAAGCATGAAACCGGAATTGGAACGTTACAGTCGTCAGGTCCTCTTTTCTGAACTGGGCGAAGCGGGTCAGACGAACCTGATGCAGGGCCGCGTCTTACTCTGTGGATGTGGGGCGCTGGGAACCGTACTCGCGGAAACACTGGTTCGCGCAGGCGTGGGCCAGATCAAAATTGTCGACCGCGATTTCGTCGAGATCAGCAACCTGCAGCGGCAGGTTCTGTTTGATGAGTCGGACGTCGCAGCCAAACTGCCCAAAGCAATCGCAGCTGCTGAAAAACTGAAGAAGATCAACAGTACCGTCAACATCGAGCCGATTGTCGCCGACATCGATCATACCAATATCCTGTCCCTCGCCAAAGACGTCGACCTGATCCTGGACGGCACCGATAACTTCGAAGTCCGGTATCTGATCAATGATGTCTCACTGGAACTGGGCATCCCCTGGATCTACTGCGGCTGTATCGGCAGTACCGGTCAGACGATGACCATTCTACCCGGTAAGACTGCCTGCCTGCGTTGTCTGATCGATACCGCTCCCGAACCGGGCAGCACCGAAACCTGCGACACCGCGGGCATTCTGGGACCCACGGTCAATGTGATCGCTTCGCTGGAAGCCGTCGATGCGATCAAACTGCTCGCCGGGAAAGAAGATCTCATCAAACCGGTGCTCACCGTGGTCGATATCTGGGAAGGCTCGTATCGACAGATGAGCGTCGCGGACCTCAGAGAAAAATCGGGCTGCAAAGCCTGTCACCAGGGAGAACGCGTCTGGTTGAAAGGGGAACAGGGTTCACGTACCACGCGGCTCTGTGGTCGTAACGCGGTACAGGTCGCTCCCGCCGATAAAGGTAAGATTGTCTTCGAAGATCTGGCAGAAAAACTGAAGCATTCTGGTGAAGTCGACTTCAATCCTTATCTGCTGCGATTGAATCTGAAAAACCCCGACTACGAAATCAGTCTGTTCCGTGACGGACGCGCGATCATTAAAGGGACCGACGATCCCGCGATCGCCAAAACGGTCTACGCCCGTTACATCGGCAGCTGACCGAAGCCCGGTTCACCGGGACTCTGTTTTCAGCGCGGATTCGATCTCTGCCCGATGCGCGAGAAACGCCTGCACCATCTCGCGGCGGATACGCATCACCAGTTCCCGGGTCATCAGCGTCGAGTGATCTTTACCAGGATGAATTTCTACGACCGACTGCGCGTCAACTTGCTGGTTCAGCTTATCGAGCGAGAGTTTGAGCAGCACCGTGGCTCCCGTCAGGTAAAACGTATCTTCCTCACCCATGAAGACGTGGATTTTACCTGCCAGTTGCGGTCCCAGATTCTCCCAGTTCTCCTCCAGGATCAGGCGAA
This sequence comes from Gimesia sp., assembly GCF_040219335.1. NCBI lineage: Bacteria > Pseudomonadati > Planctomycetota > Planctomycetia > Planctomycetales > Planctomycetaceae > Gimesia > Gimesia sp. The sequence goes on from NZ_JAVJSQ010000007.1 coordinate 260,348, forward strand.
TGTCATACGCTTTCCAGGTTTCGGCAACCCGGGGATCGATCTTACCTGTCTCCCGGTCATACAGTTTCAGTGGCCTGCCGTCAGCACCACGCGGGGAAAAGACGGCTTCAAAGCTTCTTAGCTGACCGCCGTAACCGAGCACCTGTTCCATTTTCGCGAATGGTTCAAACCAGAGGATCGGTTTCCCGCCACGACGCCCCAATGGCCGTGGTCGGCCATTCGCATCGCGATAGACGTTGCTGTCCGTTTCATAGATATTGATCAGCTGAAAGTCGCGAAAATCGACCGGGTCGGGAGCGGTACTCCAGGTTCCGCCAAACTGATCGGGATAAGTAATCTGCAACCACAGCGAAGACCAGCCTCCCGAGGAATGACCGGTAAGGAATCGCGCCCGTGGATGGGGGATCGCCCGGAAAGACTTTTCCAGTACCGGCAGGAACTCAGTCGTGAAGGCTTTCCCCACCGGACCATTGGTGGCGGAATCGGCAAACACGTGATGGCCCCACTGGCACTGGGGGTTCAACTGCACCCGCAGAAACTCAACCCCCTGCTCATTCTGTTCGGCAATTGGTTCATTCCGAATTCCCCGCATGTGGTCGCCGCCAAATCCGGGAATGGAATAGATGACGGGATATTTCCGCTGCGGCTGGCTGTAATAACTTTGTGGCAGTAAGACCGAGGCTTCCAGAAATGTCTCGCGACCATGAAATTGGGAAAGCAGTTCAGAACGCACCCGGATCTGTTTACTCCAGCGGGTTTCGGGAAACGGTTTCGCGGGTACCAGTGAATCGATGGTTAACAACGGCGGCTGAGTTGAGACCACGGAGTCCACACGGAGAACCTGGCTATAGCCGTTGCCCGGGCCGGTGCCGATCTTCGGCTCTCCTGCATTGAAACGTGCGACAGCCTGCACCTGATAACCGTTCAGATTCATGTCCGCATACGAGTCTGGATAAGAGAGCAGCCCGGGAGTCTCGGCAGAAAATTCGAGTCTCTCGCCCGGCTTCCAGTTGGTCACATCCCGCGCCACAAAGAACTCGGGATTAAACCACGAAGGACCCAGCCGGGGTTCACGACCGGAGCGGGTGAAGAACAGATAGACGCGCCCCGTAAACGGCTGTGAATGGACGGCCTTCGTAAATTGGACCTCAAACCGCTGCTGAGCAGCTTCTGCAGGCAAGACCTGAAACAGTGTGAACAGAAGGGACAACGTCAGCAAGCGAAGTTGAAATGCGGGAATCATGATGAATCTGATCTGAGCCTGTTTCAAAGTGGACCGTGCGCGAATAAAATCTCCCTACATCATAACCGGCGGAACCCCGCTGAAAAGCCGCTTTCCCGAAAGATCAAAGTCCCATGAGTGAATCAGCTTCTCGCCTGGAAGAAGTCTCTTCCCGCCTGAACCAGATTGAATCAGTGCTGATGCACCTGCAGCACGATGTTGAGCAATTGAACACGGCGATCCTGCATCAGAATGATGTGCTGGATAAGCTGAGTCGATCCATGAAGTTACTGGATAACCGCATCGGGACACTCGAAGAAGAGGACGAAGGCCGGGACCCCCTCGAGGAGAAACCGCCTCATTATTGAGACGGCGAAGGTCGACAGAGCCACTGAAATGGGTCGTCATCAGGCAGACGACTTGCAAAACAGAATCGAATGCGACATGCTGAAAGTGCTCAACCTGGCAGCGTTTTTCAGTTTTCAGCCCGGAAGGTTCTGCTCATGTCACGCTTCTGTATTACTTCTGTCGTGCATTGTCTGATCGTTGTGGTCGCGCTGGTAAGTGCCGGTTTCCTGCAGGCCGCAGAACAGAAACGCCCCAACGTCGTGATCATCATGACCGACAATCACGGGGAGTGGACGCTGGGTTGTTACGGCAACAAGGACATCAAAACGCCGCACATTGATCAGCTGGCTCAGGAAGGCACGCTGTTTACGCGGGCCTTCGCCAACAACGCGGTCTGTTCGCCTACGCGGGCAACCTTCCTTACCGGCCTGATGCCTTGTCAGCATGGCGTGCACTGTTATCTCAGGCCACGCATCCAGACCGGTCCCGATTCCTACAATACGCTGGACGAATTTCAGACCATTCCCCAGATCCTGCACGATGCCGGCTATGTCTGTGGACTCTCGGGCAAATGGCATCTGGGCGACAACCTCTATCCCCAGGAAGGTTTTTCCTACTGGATCACCAAGCCGCACGGCGCAAGTTCCGGATTCTATGATCAGGAAGTGATCGAAGACGAAAAGATTCACAAAGAACCGACCTATCTTACCGATCTCTGGACGCAGCACGGTATCAAGTTCATCAAACAGAATCAGGATAAACCCTTCTTCCTGTTTCTGGCGTATAACGGTCCCTATGGACTGGGTTCCGCGATGAAAGAGCCGATTAAAAACCGTTTCAAGGAAGAATACGAACAGCTGACCTTCCCCTCCTTCCCGCGAGAAAAAGCGCAGCCCTGGAACTTCAACTACGGAGACTGGATCGGAGACCTGGGCATCATTCGCAAATATGCAGCGGAAGTCTCAGGCGTGGATGATGGTGTCGGGCAAATCATGCAGACACTCAAAGAGCTGGGTCTCCGTGAAAATACGCTGGTTATTTTCACAGCCGACCAGGGGCTCTCGGGTGGACACAGTGGCTACTGGGGCATGGGTGATCATACCCGCCCCTTAACCGCCTTTGACTGGACGCTGACGATTCCGCTGATCTTCTCGCAACCAGGACAGATCGTAGAGGGAGCCCGGCAGAAGATGATGGTCGCGAATTACGATGTGTATCCCACTCTGCTCAACTACCTCGGCCTTGAGGATAAAATTCCAGCCAAACCTGCCCGACCTGGACGCAACTTTGCTCCCGTGCTCAAGGGGAAACAGATTCCCTGGAAGGAAGAGGTCTTCTACGAATTCGAAAACGTGCGGGCCGTTCGGACACCAGAGTGGAAGTTTATCGAACGCTATCATGAATCGCCCAACGAACTCTATCACCTGACCCAGGATTCAAAAGAACACAATAACCTGATCGATGATGCCCAGTACAAGCAGAAAAAAGACGCGCTGAAACAGCAGCTTGATCAGTTTTTCGCCCGCTATGCCGACCCCAAGTGGGATATCTGGAATGGTGGTCAGTCCAAAACTGTACTGATGACTCAAAAACTCTTCCCCAAGACCTATCTCTACCTGCCAGAACAGAAAAAGAAGTGAACGCCGGAATACTTTTCTGGTCCGATTCACAAATTTTTTCTGGTCAGCGCCTGGGGTAACTGATATAAATTATCCAATCGATACAATTTATCAATGTTATCCAGGTTGTGTCATTTGTCTGGTGATTCTTTTATGCAACGCGTTCTTTCGCGACATATCCTTTATGTGTCGGAAAGATAAGCAGACTGGGTAAAAACTGCTGCAGCTCCTGATTATCTGGTCCAAAAGTTGCAACTCACCTGATGTGGCACAAGCTCAACTTTCCGATACGTATTTAAACGAACCGTTTTGAAAGTCTGAGCACAACCAGGAGGTACGTGCGATGTCAGTGACCCTTTTCACTGCTAAAGAGATCGAAGATCTCGAAACAAAGTCGACAACTCCCCGTTTTTCACACTCACTGTTCGGATCCATCGCGATCATGGCGCTGGCATTCCAATGGCCCTCCTCTGCCTGGTACTTCCAGGTCGGCTGGACGATCATTGCTGCCTACAGCATGTTCTGCTGGTCGAGCTGTTTTCATGAAACATCTCACCAGGGAATCTGTGGTAAAACCTGGGTCAGCGTCTGGCTGGGCCGCGCGATCGGCACCGGACTGTTGGTCTCTTATACCGCTTATCGCGAAGCCCATATCCGTCATCACGCTTATCTGAATAAGCCCGGTGACTGGGAACTGTGGCCGTACTCCGATCCCACAACGTCTCTGACATTCCGACGTATCTTCTGCTGGCTGGAGTTCCCTTTCGGATTCTTCACGTCACCTTTCGTCTACAGTCGGCTCTGTTTCAGCAAAAATACCCCGGTTAAAAACCCCAAGGTCATTCGCACCATGCGTCTGGAATACGCGGCGATGGCTGTGTTCTGGGCTGCCGTGCTGGGAACCATTGCCTGGTTCTCGCTCTGGCGTCCGTTCATCGTCGCCTGGGTCATTCCGCACTGGGTGGCCAGTGTGATTCAGACCTTCCGCAAATTCACCGAGCACCTGGGAATGAAGAGTTACGATCCGCTGCTCGGCACCCGGACCGTGATCGGCAATGGTCTGATCACCCGGATCTGCACTTACATCAACTTTGACATCTTCGTACACGGGCCGCACCATCGGCATCCCAAGATTGCCCATAACAAGCTGATTGAGAAAATGGACAACTATCAGCAGGACAATCCCGATACGAAGTACCCGGTATTTACGACTTACATGTCAGCCATCAAGCATACCCTCCCTGCCCTCTGGAAACCGGGCGTCGGTATGAACGTGGGTGCTCCCGCACCGAAGAAAGAAAAATGGCTGGGCGCAGACAACTTTGTCACCGATGTCGCACGCGAGATTCTCTCCGACCGCGATGTCTCCAAAGTACACCGCGCATCGTAGTCATCACAAAATAGAAAACGCCCCAGCTGTCATCAGGACACTGGGGCGTTTTTTTATGTAAACAGTCTGTCCGGATTCCGCTTATCTGCGGAACAGACGCCGACCGAACAGGCGACGACGCTGCGGTGCATAGTACCCTTCCTGTCCACAGCAGGGATCTGCGGTTTCCTCGGGAGTCAGCTCTTCGCGAACTTTGAGCAGCAGCTTCTTGCTGGCCTTGATGCCCGCGTACTCATCGAGCTTCTTGCCTTCATACTCAATGCCCACGTAACCGTGATAGCCGGCGTCCAGTACGATCTGCATCATCTTCACATAGTCGGTGTTGATCTCGTTACCATCTTTATCAAAATCGTGCGTTTTGGCACTGACGGCTTTGGCATAAGGCATCAGTTCTTTGACGCCTTTGTAGCGATCGTACTGCTCGCCGGTTTTGCGATCGAGTACGAAGTTTCCGAAGTCGGGCAGCGTGCCACATTCAGGCATGTTGACCATTTTCATCACACCGGCCAGCCAGGCACCGTTGGACGACAACCCGCCATGGTTTTCCACCAGCACGTTGATGCCGTACTTTTTGGCGAACTCAGTCAGGCGACGCAGACCATCGGCGGCCAGTTTCTGCTGTTCTTCGTAGCTGCCGTTGCTGCGGGCATTCACGCGAATGGAATGACAGCCCAGTGTCTTGGCAGCGGTAACCCACTTGTGATGATTTTTGATCGCCTGGGTCCGTTTTTTGGCATCCGGATCACCCAGAGCCCCTTCTCCGTCGATCATGATCAGCACGTTCTTAACGCCCACGTCGGCGGCACGCTGATTCATTTCCGCCAGGTATTTCTTGTCCTCAGCTTTATCTTTGAAGAACTGATTCACGTACTCGACCGCATTGATGCCGAACTCTTCTTTAGTGACTTTGGCAAAATCGAGGTTGTCCAGTTTGCCCCCGCGCAGTGCCCGGTGCAGCGACCATTGGGCCAGGGAGATCTTATACAGAGGCTGGTTCAATGCGGTGTTGGCCAGCAGGGAACCGGCCCAGCCGGAGACGGCCAGTCCTGTTGAAAAAGCGGCGGTCTGTTTCAGAAAGTCACGGCGCGATGAGGCTTGTGTCATGGGAGAATCTTTCTCTGTTCGTGTAATCGAAAAAACAGCATGCAGAGCACATCCTGTCTCAGGAATGAAAGCGGAACGGTCCGGCAGTGATCCCTCAACGCCAGACCGTTCCCGGATTATAGAAACTGGTTTCTGATGTGACAATCAGACTTTGACGCGGCGCATAAAAAGACCTCCGAATCACTATCGCAGCGATTCGGAGGTCCTGATTCAATCAAAGCCGTGTTACTCTTAGTAGCGGTAGTAGTCCGGCTTGTAGGGACCTTCTACTGGAATTCCCAGATACTCAGCCTGTGCGTCTGTGAGTTTGGACAGTTTCACGCCCAGTTTCTCCAGGTGCAGACGGGCGACTTCTTCGTCCAGCTGCTTAGGCAGCATGTAGACTCCGATTTCGTACTGGTCTTCGTTGTTCCAGAGTTCGATCTGGCCGATCACCTGGTTGGTGAAGCTGTTGGACATCACGAACGAGGGGTGGCCGGTGGCACAACCCAGGTTAACCAGACGGCCTTCGGCCAGCACGATGATCGCTTTGCCGTCGGGGTAGACGAACTTGTCGACCTGTGGCTTGATTTCGATCTGCTCGATATCGCTGCGGTTCTTCAGGTAGGCGACCTGAATTTCAGAGTCGAAGTGACCGATGTTGCAGACGATGGCTTCGTTCTTCATCTGGTCCATGTGATCGCCCCGGATGACGTCGCAGCAGCCGGTAGAGGTCACAAAGATGTCGCCGCGGCTGGCAGCATCTTCCATGGTGGTAACTTCGTAACCTTCCATGGCAGCCTGCAGAGCACAGATCGGATCGATTTCGGTGATCAGCACGCGGGCGCCGAGGCCTTTCATCGCGTCGGCACAGCCTTTACCCACATCGCCGTAACCACAGACAACAACGACCTTGCCGGCGATCATGATGTCGGTGGCCCGTTTGATTCCGTCAGCCAGCGATTCCCGGCAACCGTAGAGGTTGTCGAACTTGCTCTTGGTGACGGAGTCATTGACGTTGATGGCGGGAACGCCCAGTTTGCCCTGTTCGAACATCTGGTGCAGGCGGTGCACGCCGGTCGTGGTCTCTTCGGTCAGACCTTTGATCTCCTTCAGCAGCTCGGGATACCTTTCATGGACCATCACGGTCAGGTCGCCGCCGTCGTCGAGGATCATGTTCAGACCTTCGCCGTTGGGCCAGAACAGAGTCTGCTCGATACACCAGTCAAATTCCTCTTCGTTCATCCCTTTCCAGGCGAAGACGGGAACACCGGTGGCAGCGATGGCTGCAGCAGCGTGATCCTGGGTGGAGAAAATGTTACAGCTGGACCAGCGGACTTCAGCGCCCAGAGCGGTCAGAGTTTCGATCAGCACAGCTGTCTGAATGGTCATGTGCAGACAGCCGGCGATCCGGGCTCCTTTCAGAGGCTGATCTTTTCCGTACTTTTCCCGCAGTGCCATCAAACCTGGCATTTCCGTTTCTGCCAGCTCGATTTCCTTGCGACCCCAGGCAGCGAGTTTCTGGAATTCTTCTTCGCTGTAATCCTTCACTTTATACGGCAACGGGTTGGTTTCGGTGGACATTCTCAATCCTTGTTGATTCAGTTGGAAAAGGGGAAATTTGATTCATCTTCAAGCGGAAACCGACTTGAATCATGTTATTATAGTTGCTTTACTTAAGCAGACCAATTAATTGACGATGAATCTCAGCGGGTTTCATCGATTTCGGCCAGAGACGCGACCCTGATCAGAAGCGGGCCACCTCTGGTTGAGTGCCTCTCGCTCCCATCTCAGATTGCGATCACAGTCTGCCTTTCAGGCCGCTGTTTCAGGAGTTGGCAAATAGTCAGTTAGAATGGTCTCTGCGTTGATTGCAAGATAGGTAAATCCAGCCGGACTGGCAATAGAAAATGCAGATTTGTTGACCGGCAAAACCCATAATTTATACACTACGCGAGTCGTAACTTCGTGGTATAAACTCGTACCGAGTTCGCCTCACCCCTTCGAGACAAGATAAGATAATGCGAATCAGCGAAATTTATCGTTCGGGAACCTTTGGTCTCTCTGTAGAAATTTTCCCTCCCAAAAATGAAAGTGGCGATGCAGAGTTGTTTCGTACACTGGAGGAACTGGTTCGTTACAAACCTGCTTTCGTCTCCTGTACTTATGGCGCGGGCGGATCTACCAGCAAGCGAACCATCGAACTCTGCGATACCATTCAGAAAGACCTGCATTCGACTGCGACGGCCCACTTCACCTGTGTCGGTTCCACCCGCGAGCAACTGGTTGACTGGCTGAAGGAAGCCAGCGAGGCTGGCATCGGTAACATCATGGCACTCCGCGGGGACCCACCTAAGGGGGAAGAAACTTTCATCCCCGCAGACGGTGGTCTGAGGTATGCCAGCGAACTCGTCACCCTCATTCGTGAGAATTTCCCCAAGATGGGCATCGGTGTCGCCGGCTACCCCGAAGTGCACCCCGAGGCGCTGACTCCACAGGCTGATCTGGAAAACCTCAAACGAAAAGTCGATGCGGGCGCAGATGCGATCTACACCCAGCTCTTCTTCAACAACCAGCACTTCTATCGCTTCCAGGAACGTTGTGCCCAGGCAGGCATTGATCGTCCAATCATCCCCGGCATCATGCCGATTACCGAATACCGGCGGATCCAGCGGATCATGTCGATGTGCAGTTCCGAGTTCCCTGCCGAGCTCGTGGGCCGGCTCGAAGCCGCTCAGGATGACCTCGATGCTCAGTTTGAGATCGGCGTGGAATACGCCATCGCGCAGTGCCAGGAGCTAATCGATGCGGGTGTTCCGGGCATGCACTTCTACGTGTTGAACCGTTCGCAGGCCTGCAAGCGGATTTTTGATGCCCTGGGCTGGCACGAATCCGTAGCCTGAACGGAGCCCCTTTTCTTCGCGACCAACAGACTCAACAGGGAGAAAGCACGACATGAATCAGCCGCTCAACTTCAAACAGGAACTGACGTGTGTGTTCGGACAACCGGTCGCAGAGAACCCCACGCAGTGCATGATGGAAGCTGCCTACAATGCCTGTGGTCTGGAATGGCGGTACCTGACAATTGAAGTGGCTCCCGAAAATCTGGCCCAGGCCGTCGGCGGTCTGCGGGCGATGGGCTTCCGCGGCGCGAATCTGACCATCCCGCATAAAGTCGAAGTCATCCAGTACCTCGATGGTATCAGCGATGCCGCCGCGATGATGGGGGCCGTGAACTGCATCGTCCACAAAGACGACCAGCTGCTGGGTGAGAACACCGACGGCAAAGGTTTCGTGCAGTCGTTAAAAGAAGTGACTGACCCGGCCGGTAAAAAGATCGTGATGTTTGGTGCCGGCGGCGCGGCGCGCGCGATTGGCGTGGAAACCGCCCTCGCAGGTGCAACTGAAATCTCGATCGTCAACCGCAGTGCCGAGCGCGGCGAGGCGCTCGCGCAGCTGCTTCAGGAAAAGACCAGCGTTCCCACCACGTTCACGAAATGGGATGGCAACTATACCCTCGCGGACGATGTGGACGTCGTCATCAACGCCACTTCGATCGGTCTCTTTCCCGATGTGGACGCCGTCTTCCCGCTCGACTTCGCTTCTCTCAAATCGAACATGATTGTCTCGGACGTGATTCCTAATCCTCCCGAGACCCACCTGCTCCGCGAAGCCGCCAAAGCTGGCTGCACCACCCTCGACGGTCTGGGCATGCTCGTCAACCAGGGCGTGATCGGTTTCCAGCTCTGGACCGGCGTGGACCCCGATCCCCAGGTGATGCGCGCCGCCCTCGAAGAAGTCTTCGGCGTCTGAAGAAAACGCACGCTGGGGTTTAACGGGAACGAATCCCCCCCAAATCCCGGGTGAGCCCGAATGCAATTCGGGCCGAGCGCAGCGAGCAGGAAACTGCCAGAGCAATAACACATTCAAGAGTAACCGTGTTACCACTCACTCCCTGGCGCAGGGTTTCGCTTCCTGATTCGTGCACGTGCCTTTCGTGGTAAATAAAACCAGGTATGCCCGAATGTAATTCGGGGCTACCTGTTGTTCATTTCATGGTGTAACATAACGTTGATACGTTTCGGATTGTGTGCAGGCACGTTTAAAGCTCGGGCGGGAATCAGAAAAGGATGTGTCGAATGTGGGGCGCAATTGCCGGTGATGTCATCGGTTCTTACTTCGAGCATGTGCCTACGAAGTCGACACAGTTCTATCTGTTTCGCGAAGAGTCGACATTCACCGACGATACAGTGCTCACAGCGGCGGTTGCGGACTGGCTGTTACATGACTCGGATCTGGTCAGCACGCTGCAGCGATATGTCAGACGCTATCCGGATGCCGGCTACGGACACACGTTTCTGACCTGGGCTCAGTTGCGACAGCGCATGCCCTACCAGAGTTGGGGGAACGGTTCTGCCATGCGGGTCAGCCCGGTGGCTTATGCTGCAGAAACAATGGCCGACTGTCTCTACCTGGCAAAAAAGTCAGCCGAGGTGACCCACAACCATCAGCAGGGGATTTACGGTGCCCAGGCGACGGCGGCCTGTGTCTTTCTGGCACGTACGGGAAAGTCGAAAGCAGAGATTCAAGACTTTGTCGAACATGAATTTCAGTACGATCTGCAGAGAACGCTGGAAGAGATCCGCCCCCATTATGTGTTCGATGTTTCCTGTCAGGGTTCGGTCCCGGAATCGATCATCGCCTTTCTGGAGTCGTCCGATTTCGAGTCGGCCATCCGCAATGCGATTTCACTGGGCGGTGATGCCGATACCATGGCCTGTATCGCCGGTGCGATCGCCGAACCCTTTTATGGCGGCGTCCCTGCAGAAATTTCGCAACAGGTTTTGCCACTGCTGGACGACCGATTACGAACGACCGTGCAGACGTTTCATGATCGCTTTGTCACCGGCGGTCTCCAAAACTCAGATAGAAATCAAAACGATGCAACTGAATCTGACTGAAGATGAGGCACTGGTACTCTTCGAACTGCTCTCCCGATTCTCGGAAGATTCGATTTTAGGAATTGCCGATCAGGCGGAGCAGCGTGTGCTCTGGAACCTTCAGGCAATATTGGAACAGGTGTTGCTTGAGCTATTCCAGGAAAACTATCAACAACAACTGGCGACTGCCCGTGATCGGCTTCGCGATGACGCCGGGCTCACAAATGCGGATCAAGAACAGCAAAAAGGGCGACTGGCACTCTGGCTGGAACCGAATCAGATCCGGTTCCTCGCGAATGAGTGGCGTAAGATCCCCCCGAATGCGCCCGAAACGGTTCGAAAAAAATGGGGCGAAGTGGCCTTTCGTTCGATGGCCGCCTTACATCAAGCCGGAATTGAGTATGAACCAGAGACCCCTCAGAGCGGGGAGGCGTATCAGGTAGATCAATGAAAACGCTCAGCTATAGCGGACGCAATCTGCTGCTGCCCCTCGCCGGTGATATGTTGGTCGCATTTCAGAAGACCGGACTGACGGGTCTGGTCTTTGAAGACAATGAATCGGTGCGATCTCTGATCCAGTTTGAGGACGAACTGCAAATTACGGATCTCTACGGTTCGCACACGCTGCGCGGGACAAAGCCTGGGGACGGATTCTGGCATGCGGAGCTGGAACGGCTCAACTATCTGATTGGCTTCCGGCTGACGTCAGCAGTTGCCCGGAATGATGGTTGTTTGACATTGGAGTTTGAAACCGGAGCCCGTCTGGAAGTACAATCGACAACCGGTTACGAAGCCTGGCATTTTCAGTGTCCGCTGCCACAGACTCCAACGAAGCAACATCCCATTTCCGTCTACGGAGATCACGGAAAACTGATTATTTCGTCCTAAACATCAACACCAACCATCATCCATAAATAAGACATACTCCAGGCATGCAGATCCGTAACAAAGTCATCATCTCCGTGATCCATCAGGGGCAGGTTCTGCTGGCAGAAGGCTATGATCCGCACCGCGAGTTTCTGTTCTATATTCCCGTGGGTGGCGGTGTGGAGTTCGGCGAGACCCTGGTAGCAGCCGCGAAACGGGAACTGTTTGAAGAACTGGGCATCACAGCGCACGCGCTGCAGTTCCTCGGTTTTCATGAATCCCACTTTGAATATCAAGGGATTCCGGAACATGAAATCATGTTCCACTATCTCTGCTCGATCGACGACTCAGTGCGCGACGCATTGCCGGAAACCGGAACGGAATCGGATGGAGTACCCTTCAAAGTGTTGTGGTTTTCGCGGGACGAACTGGCGACGGTCAAACAGCAACTGGTGCCACCCGGGATTTATGAACCGCTCCAATCTCAGTTGCAGTAGAGACTTACAGATTCAGACCGGGACAGCCGACTACTTCGCTCTGGATGAGTCGGAAACTGTGCGGTAACATGATTGAAAAAAGGGAAGCCCTTCGATGAAACGGTTTGACCTGTATCCTACGTTAATTAACTGGATGGCGATCTGCCTTGCGCTGCTGTTCGGCTTATACATCGAGTACAAAATTTATGGCGTTCCGTTCGGGCTGATCTGGATGCTGTTTATTCTCGGCGGTGAATGGTATCGCGTCTCCCGGATCGTAAACCAGCTGGCTCCCGAAGTGACCGTAGACCAGATTCAAAAATACTATTCCGGCGACGATGCCCGCAGATCACTTCCCTGGCGCGACCAGGTTCGGGGAATTAATCAGGAAACAGGCACAAAAAATGAGCCTGAGTGTGTCTGATTGACAGGAGGGAGAGGTCGTCCCCTCTTATAACAGACACCTTTGGAGCTGGTCGAATCGATGAATGTGGAAATTGTCAGCGGGAATATTCTTGAGCAACCTGTGGAAGTGATCGTCAACAGCTGGAACCGCAACGTGATTCCCTGGTGGCTGTTGTTACCTCAAGGCGTTTCGGGGGCGATCAAGAAACAGGGAGGATCGACGCCGTTTAAAGAGGTCGCGAAACAAGGCGCGATCCCCCTGGGAGAAGCCCGGCTGACGTCCGCGGGACGATTGCCTTATCGCGGTATCATCCATGTCGCCGGGATCAACCTGCTCTGGTTCGCAACCGAGTACTCGGTTACGCAGTCCGTCATCAACGCGATGAAGCTGGTCGACGAACATGAATTCCAGAGCGTCGCCTTTCCCCTGATCGGTTCGGGGTCCGGGAATCGGGGCAAAGACTGGTCGCTCGGCGTCATGCAACGTGCCCTGGCGAAGATCGACAGTCCCGCGCAGGTCAGGATTGTCAAATTTGAACCGCATTCGAGTCCTGCATCGACCTGAGTACCGGGATGCGAATGCAGACTGTTCTGCCAGGGCGAACCGAATCGGTGGAAATCCGGTCTATCATGCAGAATGGAAAATCAAAGCGGTTTCACTGCGACGCTGGTCAGTTGCTGGGACAGCGATTGGACTGACCAGTATTCAACGGAGACAATCTGCCATGCCGGAACCACAGCTGAAGCTCATTCCCGCCTTTCTGGATCAGCCGACGGAGTTATTTACGTTGCTGCGTGAGCAGGTCGTCTGGGATGAGAGAATGAAAGCCCGTAAGACTGCCAGCTTTGGTGTGGCTTACAACTATTCGCGAATCACTTATCCGTGGACCGTCATGCTACCCGCGTTAGAACCGGTCTGTGAGCGCATCGCGGAGGAGATCGGTTTTCTGCCTAATAACTGCCTGCTGAATTATTACGCCGACGGAAGGTCCACGATGGGCTATCACAGCGATTCTACCGAGGAGCTGCAGGCGGGGACCGGTGTAGTCATTGTTTCGCTGGGGGCGACCAGAGCGATTTCGTTTCGCAGCAGACAGGATCCGCAAGAAAAGTATTCCTACGAATTACAAAACGGCGATCTGTTGTATATGCGGAATGAGATCCAGGACGATTGGCAGCACGCGATTCCTCGCGACGCGGACGCCGGTCCGCGGATCAGTCTCACATTTCGCGAGATTGCCGACTGACCAGATTTTCGTTCACAGAAATAACTTGATTCCAGAAACAACGGCCCGACATAATTAAACCAGCTAGAACAGTTACTTAATTTCGACTCGCTGGTAAGCCTGAGGTCCTCTGATGAAATCGTTTTCCATTTCACGTAAACAATACTGGGTGTTTCTGATCGTCTTTTCCCTGTGTGCCCTGCTGGGAGTCGTCAGCCTGGTGATAGCCGAGCTCTATCTGCCAAACAATCCAGGGGGCATGGCCGGACGCGCTGCCATGTTTCGGTCAATGGGATTGGGAACGCTCGCCTGGTTGGGGATCGCAGTCTGGTCTGGCGCGATGCTTTGGATTACGCGGCAGACACACTCGGAGTGATCGCTCTCAATGACATCCAGACAGATCGCAGCCGGGTTGCTGGTGATTTTGTTAGCGTCCCTGCTCGGCTGGACGCTGATCCGTGGCGGGGGTGATCTCAAACTGCAACTGTTGCTGGTCCTGGGGATGATTCTCGGCACGCTGTACACGGTCTATGATCAGCTGCCTGACTGGCTGCTGCAGATCAGTGGAGGCAGGATCACGGCGGACGACGATCCGGGTAATCTTTCGCCTCGAGTCTATCTCACGGTCCTGTTGGTGGTGCTTCTGCTGGCGGCGGCCATTTTTGTTAGTGCCCTGCTGCTGATGTAATGATGCGGCTGATCTCCGGTGTGCTGAATCAGCGATGATCTCCCTGTTTTCGCCGGTTACTGCTTGCGGTCTCCCCCTGTGATGTGACATGATGTCTGTTCAATTGTGTATCAGGTCTGATTGAAGGGATGCGGAATGAAATTTGTGCTGCTGAGCTTGTTTGCAGTGATGTGCTTGCTGGGAACCGTTACTGCAGATGAGTTTGAGGTCGGGGGGAAGACTCTGGAGATACCCGCGCCAGAAGACTTCGTTCTGGTGACTCCCGCGATGGAAGAAGTTTACCATTACAGCCAGCTGGTGGACTCTGCCGACCTGTTGAATGAAAACGTGGCCTATTATATCTCCGCAGCGGAAGCGCCGGCTGCTTTGGAGGGGGAACTACCGGAACTTAAACGGACGTTCATTCTGAAGGCCAACCGAAAACTCAAAGACAAGGTAGTCGGTCTCGTCAATTTTCTGGAATTGAAAAAAGCGACCAAGCGCGAATACCGGCAGATCATTCAGGAAATCAAAGCCAAAGATCCCAAAATTTACGAGCGGCTCAATACCGGCATTCAGGAGCAGTTCGACCTGGCGACCGCAATCGAAGTTTCTCAGCTGGTCCCGTTTGAGCCTCATTTCGAATCCTCGCACGCGCTGGCCGTCTCGATGTTTCTCACAATCTATCTGCCACCGGAAGAAGGGGCAGCAGAGGAAGCGGAACCAGTAGAGGAGATCTCAGCAGCGACCGCGACTGTGATGAACGTGGGGGGCAAGCTGCTGTTTCTGTTTTGTTACGCACCCCAGGATGATCTGGAATGGACCCGCACCGCTTCCCGGGCCTGGACGAAAGCGATCATCGCTGCCAACGACAAGCCGCTTGTCGCGTCTTCCTATCCTTCAAACTTTGATCTGCTGAAGCCTGATCAGGGAGACAAAATCGCCAAATGGATTCTCATCGGAGCTGCTGTGCTGGTGGCTCTGGCGATCTTCGTGAAAAAGAACCGGATCAAGACCGACTGAAGGCACTCTATGAAGCACGCATCTTTCTGCTGGCTGGCTCTGATCCTGTGCTGCGGAAACTTTTTACAGGCAGAAACATTTCAGCTGAGGACAAGCCGCCTGGAGATTCCACCGCCTGCCGGTTTTGTGAATGTGACTCCGGAGATCAGGGAGCTGTTCCCCTTCGATCAGATTATGGCTGAAACGAAACGACAGGGGATGGACGTGTATTTCTATCTGACCGAAGTGCTGGCTGCTCAACTGCGCCAGGGAGAACCAGTCGAACCTGCGCGGTACCTGATTCTGCAGATCCCGGAGAAATCCAAACAACGTTCTTACAGTGCTTCCGATTTCGCGATGTTCAAGCTGACGACAAAAGAGAGGAACCAGGAATACCGGGACATGCTGGCCGAGAAGCTGAAGCAGACCCGCGACAATCTGAGTCGGGATCTCAGCCGTGAGCTGGATCTGAACGTCGCGTTTCAGATTTCAAATACGGTCGCCCTCGAACCGCATTTTGAATCGATCAATGAATTATCCAGCTCTAAGTATGTGTCCTATGGGGTGCAGGTCGAGGGCGCAGATGAGGTCCAGGATGCGAATGTCAATACGCTCACTTTCCTGAATGTGAAGGGAAAGCTGATCGCCCTGGGGGCCATCGCGCCTTACAAGGATCTGGAATGGACGCGCACCACCTCCCGCGCCTGGGCAAAGGCGATCCTGGCACAGAATCCCGAGCCGTCTCCGTTCCCGGATCGCCTCCCGGATAACAGTCGCGAAAACCTGATTCCGATTGCAACACTGGTGACACTGGCTGTGATGGCGGTGCTCGCCATCATCGTAAAACGAAGGCGGAAGCACGTGGCTTCCTCAGAGGATAAAAATGAAACGGTTGCGTGAAATCCTGTTGATATTAGTTTGTCTCAGTTCAAGCGTTTATGCCGAGAAGTTCAAGGTATGGGAAACTGAGATAGAAGTTCCTCCGCCCGCCGGGTTTGTACGCGTGACTCCGGATTTGCCGCGTGTTTACCAGATGGCGGAAATGCTGGCTAAAGCAGATCCCAAATTTGAACAGCTGGGGTTTTACATTACAAAAGAAGATGCCGCTGCATCCCGGGCCGGTGAGTCGCCGGAAATACGACGTAAATTTTTTCTGCGTGTGATGAAAAACATGGCCCAACCGATTACGGGAGATGATCGATTTCAGGAAATTCAGGAGAACACGCGCGCGAATAACGATCCTGTGATAGAGGATTTCCGTTCCCGCGATCCGAAATTTTATGATCGGATTGTAGAGCAGGTCAAACAGGAGACGGGATCAGACCTGGATCTGAAGTTCTCTCAGTTTATCCCCTTCAAAGAGCACCATGCTTCGTCGAACATCTTTTCCTTCTCAATGCTCTTTGAAGGGACCATGTCTGACGGCGTTCGGAGCCGAACGGAGTTTCAGTCTTGCACGACCACGTTTCTGAATCCGGCCGGGAAGGTGATCTACCTTTACTGTTACGCGCCGCATGATGAACTGGCCTGGAACCGGGAAGCTTCACTGGAATGGGCGCAGGCGATCATGAAAGTAAATCCGGCAGCACCAGAGAAAAGTCCGGAGAAGCCGCAGATACCAGATGAGAAGCAGCTTCAATCAAATGCCGTATCGAAAATACTACTGGGTATCCTGCTTGTGGGTGTCATGCTTCTCTATCTGTTTCGAAGGAATCGTCCGCAGAAGACTGCCGCTATGAATGAGAGTCCGTAATGGTTCTCTCTGTGCTCTGACAGTTTGCTGCGCCGGAACTATTTGTGATTCAGCGATTCGCTGTAAGGCAGTTCTTCGATGTTACCCAGGCCGAAGACCTGCAGGAAGCGGCTGGTTGTGATGTATTTGACTTCGGCTTTCTTGTCTTCGTTGCGCTCAATGGCAATCAGTTCGCGACGGATCAACTGACGCAGGATGCCGGCCGCCTTGTCTTTGCCGGCGGCGATGATCTCGTCCTTGGTGATCGGCTGGCGATAAGCGACCAGCGCGAGGACTTCCAGCGCGTCCTGGGTCAGCTTGACCTCCTTAGGGCCGAAACCATACACGCGGTTGCGGATGCGTTCGAAGTCGTGACGGAGAATCAGGCGATAGCCCCCCTCCTCCATGCGGATTTCGTACGGGCGGGCCTCGTCGTTGTACTGGCGGTTCAGATCGTCGAGCAGATCGTCGACGTAAGATGTCGAGTACTCGTCGTTCAGCAGTGAGCAGAGTTTCTTCGTGGTCAGTGGTTTGCCGCCGACAAACAGCGCGGCTTCGATGATAGCACGCGGGGGGATCCGGGTTTCCCGTTTGGTGGCGGTCTGGGAACTGGTTTTGACGGCAGCCGCTGCGACAGGCTCGTCTGTCTCAGGTTCTTCGGGGAGCTCCAGGTCCCGTTCGACGGCTTCCAGTGCTTCGAGCGTCCTTTCGTAGTCGGCGTCGATTTCTTCATCGACCTGACCTGATGACGAAAAGGCAGCCAGAAAGTCATCTTCGCTGGAGAGCCGATCGTCGTCGGCAGGGGTTTCTTCTTCCTGGGACATTCCCTCAATCCTTTCAGGGAACCGGAGAAATCAGCGGGTTACTGATTTAAGGTCAATACAAACGCATCCCACTCGGACTCTTCCTGTAACGGACCGATGTGGGCAGTGGCGTTATTGTGCATGTTTATGCGAAGTTGATCAACCTTTTTCTGGCAGCCGGGACAATGGGCCAGATGTTCCTTCATTTTACTGGTTGTTTCGGCGTCGAGCTTGTGAGCGACGAACGCTTCCGCATGGTTCAGCGCTTCATCACAGTACAGTCCACCCGGGCACTTCTTACCTACCTTCTTCGCGACCTGTTCGGTTGGCGGTTCAGCAGAGCCTGAGAACGAGTTCAGACCAAAAAAGCCGACCAGCCCGACGGCCAGACAGGCGGTGAGGATCTCGGCCCCGGTGATCATATGGCTGACTTTACGTCGCTTCTTCATCACGGTGACAAATTGTTCCAGGTCGCCCGGCGCGCAGGCCTTCCATTCAGATTCTGATTCGGTTTCGGATGTAAGTTGTATATTCATTTTTTAAACCTCCTACTGTCGCAGTAGGATTTGTACCAGTTCTTGAGCGGGGGGATACCCTGTTATCATTATCGTAGTCTGCTCTGGTGTGATCTGTGAGATAGCTTACACTTCCTGCACATTTCTAATGAGCATATCTGGGGATGGACAATCTAAGTTCAGGCTTCCGCTCCTCTTAAGACAAATTCTCCCGACTGATCCGGTTTGGACTGAAAGGCGGGGGTGAGTTTGAAATCAATCGAATGAGCCAGATAGCGGGCCTTTCTGAGGATGATGTGTCGTTTCTGGATATCGATACTGCGTTCGTCCTGCAGTTCGCCCAGCAGGACAGTCACGGTTTCACGTGTGCTGCCGATAATACTCGCCAGTTCCTGGTGCGAGAGTTTGATATTGATCAGAACGCCTTCGGGGGTAAACCGCCCGTATTTTTCCGCCAGTTCCAGCAGCAGATGCGTCAGCCGATCGCGGTTGGAGCGAAACAGCAGGGATTTGAGCCGCTGTTCCACCCGTTGCCGTCGGAGTCCCATCAGCTTGGTCACACCCAGAGAGACTTCAGGATGCTGGTGCATCAGATCCTGAATCACGACTCCGGGAATGCGGAGAATGGTCGATTTCAGCATGGCTTCGGCATACTCTTCACGTTCGCCGCCGCCGAGGATCGCCAGTTCCCCAAACAGCTCACCCGGCTCGATCAGTGCCAGCAGAGCCTGTTTGCCTTCCCCCGTGATGTGGTAGAGCTTGATTCTGCCGTTGAGTAGCAGGTAGACCGAGTCGCTGGTTTCGGTGGGGAGATAAACCATGTTTCCCCGCGCGAACTGTTTGACGGACGCATTCCGTTCGACCTGGGCGATTTGATCTTCGCTCAGTCGTTCGAAGAGGTCACAGTTCTTGAGAAACCAGAAGTTTTTGTCCATGGACCTAAATCTCATTCCTGCGTTTTGACGCAGGTACCGGTAGCAGTAGTCAACGGTCAGTCAAACAGGCCCACTCACTCGGGTTATCGGGCAAACTATAATATATCGGGTTTACGGCGGATTTGAGAACCCCCGTTTTTACGAATCGGCTGTTTTTTCCATTTTGACAGCTGATGACAGCTGGGAAGTGAGAGACGCTGATCCGCCAGAAACTACTGTTTTTGCAGGAGTTCCGTGATGATCTGTCGCGGTGCACCGATCCCCAGCACATGTACGGTCCCCGTATATTGCTGAGACTTCGGTTCCGCGAAACCCAGCTTTTCCGCCACCATGGTCGCCGTTTGCGATGCGACAATGCATTCTCCCAGTGGCAGTCCCGTGTCACAGTCGAGGCCTGATGGAAGATCGATGGCCAGGATGTTGGCGGGGGCTGCATTCATCATCCGGATGGCGGTGGCGAAGGGTTCGCGAACCTCTCCCTGCACGCCGGTCCCCAACAGGGCGTCGACGATCCACTCGGCTGAATCGAGAAACGCACGAAAACGTTCCGGATCCTGCAGATCGGGGTCGGCTTGAATCGAGAGACCCATCCGCGAAGCGACCCGGTAATTCGTGGCGGCATCGCCGGTGAGCTGTTCGGGATCGGTGAGCAGATAGACTTCGACGGGGATGCCGGCATTGTCCAGGTGACGGGCGATGACGAAGCCATCCCCGCCGTTATTACCTTTGCCCGCACAGATTTTGATGGGCCCCTGGGCTTTGAGCGAGACGAGTAACTCGAACACGCCGCGACCGGCATTCTCCATCAGGGCAATTCCCGGGAGCCCGAATTCTTCAATCGTACGCTGGTCGACGCTGCGAACTTCTTCCCGGCTGAGTCGTTCGATTGGTGACATTTTTCTCCTCATTTGGTCAAAAAACCGCTTTGACTTCAATTTGAAACGGCGAAAAATCGATCAAAGCGGGGGTATAAACAGTGGTTACGGGGTTTTCACCAGACACAAATTCAATTACGATTCCCCCTGACGCGGGCAGCACTTCTTCCCGGCCTCTTTTCAATGGAAAATCTAAGTCTCCAACAGGATACTTCTGGAGAGTCAGCTGTGATAGACGAATATTCTGATCGATGGGCTCTGATTACGGGTGCTTCATCCGGAATCGGCCTTGAATTTGCGCACCGGCTGGCTGCACGGGGAATGCATCTGGTACTGACGGCACGTCGTCAGGAGCAGCTGGAAGAGCTGGCTGCCGACCTGCTGACCCGCCATGGTACCAAAACGGAAGTCGTCGTACTGGACCTTTCCGAACCGGAGGCACCCCGAAAACTCTACGATGAGATCAACGCACGTGGTGTGCAGATCGAACTGCTGATCAACAATGCCGGTTTCAGCGTGGTTTCGGATATTGCCTCGACCGACCGGGAACGGGTGATGCAGATGGTGCAGCTGAATATGGGCGCATTGACCGATCTGACTTACCTCTATCTGCCCGAAATGATGGAACGGGGACACGGCGGAATTATCAACATCGCCTCGGTCGCCGCGTTTCAGCCGGTGGCTTACATGTCTGCTTATGCAGCCAGCAAAAGTTACGTACTGCACTTCACCGAGGGACTCTGGGCGGAAGCCCGCGACAAAGGGGTGACAGTGACTGCACTCTGCCCCGGAACGACGCAGACCGAGTTCTTCGATGTGGCCGGCGTAGAAGGCTGGCTGAAGAAGCATCGCTATCAGACCGTCGATCAGGTGGTCAAGACCGGCCTCAAAGCCCTGGAAAAGAAACGCCAGTATATGGTTTCCGGCTGGGGCAATTACCTGCTCTCTCTGCTGGTCCGCATCGCGACCCGCCGCACGGTGGTGGTCGAATCGATGAAATATTTCCGCCCGCAGCCTCAGAAAGAGAAAAAATAGAGCGCGCATGAACATGTGTGTCAACCAGGGGCTGTAAAGAATTTCGGAATGATTGCTTTTTTTAGCTCATTTCAGAGCAAAAACAGTCCGGCAAGTTGACGATCTGGCGGGAGACTCAGTATAACAGTCGTTCCTATTTTTGGAATTTGTCGAAGAAGGTATATAAATGGCATCCAAATCGAAGATTGAAAAACAGAAGAGAATTTACGCTCTGGTAGAAAAGCATGCTGAAAAGCGGGCTGAGCTGATTGCTAAAGGGGACTACGAAGGCCTTGCCAAACTGCCTCGTAACTCCAGCCGCACCCGTATGCGTCGTCTCTGTCAGCTGACAGGTCGTCCTCGTGGTAACTACCGTAAGTTCCAGATTTCGCGTATCGCTCTGCGGGATATGGCTTTAGATGGCCTGATCCCCGGCATGAAAAAATCCAGCTGGTAAGCGAACCGGCCGCACTGTGTGAGTCGCGGCCCCTGCCAGCACACTGAAATCAGCGTCGCCCCGGTTTCGGGTGTCCTAAGTTCTTACGACGCATGAAAAAGGAACAACACTATGTCAGTCGGTTTATCCCGTAAAGAGATTGTCAAACGTCGTAAAAAACGAGCTCGTCTGAAAAAGAAGCTCAAATGCCGGTTCTGCCCGGATGGTAACATTCCACGTCCCGTCTATGTCGATTACAAGGATCTGAGAACCCTGCGTTCTCTCCTGGATCGCGAAGGACGTATCCTGCCCCGTCGTCGGACAGGGACTTCTGCTCTCTACCAGCGTGCAGTGCGGAAAGCCGTTCTGCGGGCCCGCTTCATCGGTCTGCTGCCTTACGTTGCAGAAGACTAAGCGGCTGAAGAGAAGAGACAAAAGAAAAAGCTCTGGACTGATCTGGTCCAGAGCTTTTTTAATGCGCGTTGTGAAGAACAATATCTTCAGTGAGGTTTATTACCAGTGAAACCCGGTCGGGAATGAATCGGTTTCAAAAGCATCGAGCAGGCCGGCGTCCGTTTTGTCTTTCTGGTCCAGAGTAGCTTCGGCACAGGACTCTTCGGTTTCCCAGATCACGACTTTAACGGCCTGCACGCCCAGGTCGTTGAGCAGATTCGGACAGACTTCGTCCAGCAGGTAGCGGGCCATGTTTTCCGCGGTCGGATTGTAAGGCAGTACGAAGTACTTGGTCGGTTCGACCATGCGGATTGCGTTCAGGCCATTTTCGTCTTCGATGTTGAGCAGGAAGCCGTGATCCCAGTTTTCGTCGATCCAGCCTTTCAGCAGCGCCTTGAGTTGCGCAAAGTCGATGATCCGCCCCACGGCGTCCGTTTCCGGGCCGGTGACGTAAAAATCAGCGATGTAATTATGGCCGTGAAAGAACTGGCATTTTCCTTCGTGGCGAAACAGACGGTGTCCGGCGTTAAACTTGACCCGTCGCATAATTGTCATACCCATGTGACTCACTCAACCTCTTAACTGGGGTTTGCTGAACGATTCTGAAATTCGGTTAACTGTTTAACAGGGACTGCATGCCCTGCGTCATGATGGCGTCGACCCCGGGATCGCAGAAAGCGACGCTGACTTCATATCCGCCGGCGGGGTACTCTTCGGCAACCGGGATGTACCATGGTCCCCCGTCCCCGTAAGCGGCTGTGGCGATGAATTCATCTGGCTGGATTTTCTGGGCGCGCAGCTGGTATTCAATGAAACTCTCGGCGGGCAGGTGCAGCGTTTTGATATCGTTGACCTGCAGTGAACTCAGGGTGATCGGAATCTGCTTCTCGATCCGCTGCATCCAAGCCAGCATGTAGGAAGGACGATTGCGATTCACAACGCTGTTACTTTTGTTGGAAATCGTCTTCGTTAATTCTTCTACGCTGAAACTGCTCCGAACGGGAGGTAAAATGTCATGCGTTTTCCAGGTCAGTTTGCCGACCGGCTCAGGTTTGAGCCCTTTTTCGGAAGCGACGATGCCGTCGTAAATCCGTCGAGCCAGAATAGCCCGCATCGGCTTGGAGCCGTCGTTGTACTTGCCGGCGGAAATGTTTCCGGAACAGCCGGTGAAGTAAATGTGCGTGCAACCCGGTTCTTCCTGCTGACGCTGCTTACGGGCGATGCCGGTAAAGTCGCTGCTCACGCGACCGTCGCCGTAATAGCTCATCGGATGCGTGGCGTAATAGTGACAGGAGACCAGCTTTTTGTCTTTGTTATAGAAGGCGACCGTTTTCAGGAAGGGGTCAATGGTGCCTTCCGTCATGCTCCGCAGACGTTCGTCCCGGCAGCTGCTGCCCCGCATGCTGATGATCTTGCCTTCTTTGTCGCGGTTGATCCGGCGGTTGGAAGCGACCTTGTCTACTCTTCCCTGGCTGTGCGCGATATGCGTGACCGGCTCAGCCTTAGTGATCGCTGCGGAAACCGCTTTGCGTCCTTTGTCCAGGCATTCGTTGTAGAAATCCAGCTCGACGATATGCGGCAGGTCTCCCTGTTCCAGAACAATCTGTTCGGCATTCAGACAGGCGAAAGGAGCATTGTGCTGGTGCACGCACTGCACGGCCACACGATCAATGCTCGTTCCGGCTGCTTCGGCTAAAGCCTGTCGCCAGTTGATATGAGCATCGTTGAGCAGCCCGGTCCAGTCAACGGCACAGACCACAATCGGCTTGCCCGCACCCAGGAGGACATAGCCGATGGCTTCCAGTGAATCATCGTAGCCGACGACCGGTTTAATCCAGCCGCCACAGAGGGAATGCCCTTTGGGAGGCGACACATCGAACCGGAAGGGGGCGATGTGCAGATTCGGATGGTTGGCTGTTTCGCTCTGGTTGGCAAAAGCCCACTCTTCGAGCGAATGAGCAGATCCTGCAGCCGCCAGCGAAGCAGCCAGGAAATCACGTCGACTGAAATGACTCATAATACACCTGTCGTGACTAAAACCGATTTACAGTTTGGTTGGATTGGGAGCGTCTCCATAAACCTCTTTCGGATCGAAAACCTTTTCGGTTTCCGTAAATTCGAGCGCCAGGCCTTTCTCTTTGCCTTCTTCACCAACGGGCACACGGCGATAGAAACAGGAGCGATAACCAACGTGACAGCTGGCCCCCCCTCCCATGACATCGACACGCAGCCAGACCGTATCCTGGTCATCGTCGATCAGCAGTTCTTTGACTTTCTGGACCAGCCCGCTGGTAGCACCTTTGTGCCAGAGCACCTGTCGGCTGCGGCTCCAGTAGACGGCTTCACCCAGTTCAATGGTCTTCTTGAGTGCTTCCTCGTTCATGTAGGCATGCATCAGCAATTCACCTGAGGTGTAGTCGGTGGTGACAACCGGAATCAAACCGTCCTGGTCAAACTTGGGGGCCAGTTCGTTTCCTTCTTCTACCTGCTCGACTGAAGTCCTTCCAGCGAATTGAATTCCATCTGACATGATTTATCTTTCCTCACTTCAATACGATCTTGATATATGACTCTGGAGAGTTTCTCTCCACTAGAGACGATTGTTTCCGGGTGGGCAGGTCTTCCAGCGGATGCGGTTGCGCAGCGTTCCGTTCGGGAAATCAGCGCTCCTGATGATATCATACGCAATGCGATCAGTGAGACACATCGTCTCAGGCGCTGTTCAAGCGGAAAACGAGAGATTTCCTGCCTGAGGGTACGGTTTCTTAACCGAAATAGTAAACCCAATGATGGGGCAGGTCAGCAGTTTCAGCCGGGATTTTAAGAGGTTTCGCAGAATAATCGACGCGAAGCCCACGAATAGTATACATGCGCAATCTGACACTTTGAATCAGGGGCTGAGTAATCGGGTTTGTTTTGTCTGAGGACGCTGTTTCCCGACTCGGGGTTCGCCGATTTTCGAACCTTATTTACTGTAAATCTGTGCGATCGCGGAGGCCTGCTGCTGAATCAGATCGCGAAACGCCCGCGGGGTGACCACCTCCGCCTGATCGCCAAAGCTCAGGACCCAGCCGATCAGTTCCTCAAGTGTGTCGACCCGGGCCCGGAATTCAATCAGTCCCCCCTTCAGCTTCCTGATCTCCTGGGAAGGGTCCCACATGATCTGGGACACTTTCTGGGCCAGAGTACTCTGAAAGCGAATCTTCACCGACACGCGTTTTCCGTTTCCTCGAATCGGGTTCCACGAATTGCCCAGATAACGGTCCAGTTTGAAGCGGGAGGGGCGACTGAAGGTTTCATCCAGGATTTCGGATTTCACAATGCTCAGAACGGGAAACGCTTTGATCCCCCGATCTACGGAAGAGCGTCCCACCGTGTACCATTGACGGTTGGCGTAAAGGATATGATAGGGGCTGAGCATCGTGGACTGTGGTTTATTCTCCCCGGGAACAGCGTATTGAATGCGGATATTCTTTCGCGAGATGGCAGCCTGAAACAGGTTCTTGTGGTGACTGGCACTGAATTCACTCGGATTCACCGGGGTGCCCCAGACGGAAATGGTCTGAGCTGCATCAATGACGTTTTCGCGGAGTGCGTCGGGCAGACTGTTCAGGACCTTGGCGGATGCGGAGCGGGCAAACTGGTCAAAGGGGAGGCCGACGGTGGTCTGGTCGAGATCCTGGCAAAGCACAAAGAGGGCCAGTGCCTCTTCAAAGGTGAGGTCCTTGAAGGGGACGATGGTTCTCGAGGGAAGTGAATACCCCTGCTTTTCCTCGTCGAAGAGTACATAGATACCCGATTCCTGCAGCGTTCTCAGATCGCGGAATACCGTCCTGCGGCTGACTTCGCATGCGCTGGCAAGTTGTGCGGAATTAAAAACTCGTCCCGATTGTAACAGCGCAATCAGCTTCAGGAGACGATGGATTCGTCCTGCCACCATTGACTATCTTTTCAATGCTTTTCCACAGGCCTGGTCAGTGGCGGGTTTTCAAACCCGAAACTTGAGTTGCAGCTCCAGCACGTCTCTGCGGTAAGAGCCAGAAACGGTAGAAACCTCAACTATGGAAAACAACAATCGATGGAGATGGGCATCGACACAACGATTCACAAATGAAAGATAAGCGGCTGCAGGTATTTCACTCACTTGTGACGCTAAAACCTAACATCCGCTGATCGCAATGGATACAGAAAATCAAACACCACTATAAAAAACAGGGACGCCCTTCCTGTTTGTCGGTGAAAGCGGTATGACCTGAATAATGCGACCCGTCAATCATTTAGAGTTTCAGTACTAAAAACTGTCGGTAGACCGAAATTCCAGATCGAAGTTGTCTTCCGGATTGGCAATCGGTAGTTCTGCCTGTGAACTCGGGATTTCTTCCTGAGGAACAGGCAGCTGATCCAGGGTTCCACCAATGGGCGTCACATACAGATCGCTCTGCGGTTGATCCGATTCCAGCGCCACTTTCACCGCCCGATCGACCGAGGTCGGGGCGAGCGGGTTGGTGCCGCCCTGCCCGTTGAGCTGGATGCGTGCCTCGGGCTGCGGAGGTGGTGTGACCGGCGGTGCATATTCAGGAGACATACCCGGTTCCGGAACAGGCTGGAATTCAGGTGTCATACCTTCCTGCTCGGAAGAGTAGGTTCCTTCCTGAGCCGGTGCAGGCATCACGCCCACTTCGCCCACATAGCCATCGGCTACGAAGGGAGACGGCTTATGCTGCAGTTTGTGAGCTTCGATACCGTGGGTACGAGCCCAGGCTTTCCGCAGTGCCTGCTGATAGGCGATCGGATTCCATTCGCCTTCCATCAGGTGAATGTTGTTGTGTTTGAGTAAGGTTCCCTTCCACTTGTGGAGGTTCTTGATCGCGATGTTGTAAGCCACCAGCGAACGGTAGTATTCGGTTTCTGCCTGTGCCAGACTGGACTGAGCACGCAGCAGGGTATCCAGAGTGGTGGTACCCGCCTGGACTTCCGCGTCGAACAGTTCCACACGTCTGCGGGCAGCACGCCAGCGGTTGAAGTTGGACTGTGCGGTCGCATAGTTTTTGGTCAGGTCCTGGAAGGTGATCGCGAGCTCCTGGCTCACATCCATTTCCTGTGCCTGCAGAATCGCCCTGGCTTTCGACAGACGGAATTCGAGATTCTCGACCTGAGCATGTGCCGAACGGAAACCGAGGGGCATGCTGAATTCCCAGCCGAGGGTCCAGCTGTCCTGGTCATTATCCATCATGGTTCCATAGGCACTGTGCAGGCCCTGGCCTGTGATACCATCAGTATTCTTCTGACTCAGCAGACGATCGCCGAAGCCGTTAACCTGGTAACTGGAAACGAAGTCGAACCGGGGTTTGGTCAGGCTGGTTGCCGCCAGAGCCTGCAGTTCGAGACTCTTGATATTCCATTTCTGTTTGCGAAGTTCAACACGGTGAACGAGAGCTTCGGTAAGACACATGCTCCAGTCAGGAGAGAATTCTGCGGCGATGGGATCATCGATTGGTCGGATGATTTTACCATCATTAACGGGCAGACCAACCAGTCGGCGGAATCGGCTTTCCGCACTGTAGATATCACTGCGGGTTGCCTGGACGAGTGCCTGGGTTTCAAACAGACGGTCTTTGGCCTGGGCTTCATCAGCCGGCTTGAAGTTACGTGTACCACCGGCTTCCAGCTTGGCATGTGCTTCACGCCAGCTGCGTAAGGCGGAGTTTCGGGCGACGACCTGCGTATCGTACAGACGATAAGCCAGATACAGCTGCCAGTAGCTTTCTTCGATATCGGAGATCAGGTTGCGCACGTTGCGTTCAAAGTCTGCAAGTGCCTGGTCATTGTTGATCCGGGCAATCACGACCCCCTGGCTCACCCCGGTAATCCCGGAGAAGCTGGTTCCGATCGGACCGGCGATACGGGTGTATTCGACCCCGGCTCCCGCCAGCATAGGTTGACGATATGACAGCCCGAGGTTCCCGGCATAGTTCGAGGGGAACAACTGGCTGGAGGCATTACTGCCGGTGTAATTCCAGTTATGATTGATGGCAAACTGACCACCGTTGGCGAAGTTCTTGGAGAGCCCGGACTGAAACTGACCGGTTTCCTGAACCAAGGTTCCTCCGGGGACGCCACCAAAGAAGGGACTGTTCTGAACCTGTTCGGAACGACCCCACAACATATTTGCGGTGAATGTGGTATCGAAGGCGGATAACGCTGCTTCCACACCACGGGCACCACCCAGCAGCACGTTGGTCTCCTGGATTGCCGGGTCGAAAATCGAAGGTGTTCCGTCCGGATTATTCAGCAAGGAGTTGCCGTTCGTTCCCAATGCGCCGGAAACACGAATCACCTCACTGTTCGCGAGACCCAGGTGGACGGCGTCCATCAGAGGCAAGTCCCAGATCTGATCCTGGGAGCGATCGACCAGCGTCCGCGGCTTGCCCGAGAAGGTAATTTCCTCGGGTGTTTCTTCGTAAACTGCGGGATATTCTATCTTTGTGGCGACATCTTCATAATATTGAAGCTCTTTGTCACCCAGATAGTGCAGATCGGTATCGGTTCCCAGACCATGACAACCCATTATTTGAGTGGTCATCATGCATCCACAGAGAATCAGGCGTAAATTCCGGCGTAGGTTCATGTATCCATCCTTAAAGACATGAACGTCAATTATGGTCGTAAAGTGTTTTATTTAAACAGCTTATATTTCATAATCGAAGTAGCGTTCAGGGAGAATCTACCGCCTGACACAGTCTGCCCCACAGGTTACAAACACACGGGAGCGCAAGACAGTCAGTGCAAGCGATAAAATCACTACATTCGGTATCGGCGCTTCAATCGTTACAACTTGACTTTTTTGACGGTTGGTCAAAATTCTGTTGAGATTGGGTCTGTGGACCGAACTCCCTGTAGGGGATTCCCAGTAATTTCTTGATCAGAATGAGTTCGCCGGCGTCATTCTGCTCAATGGCATGCCCCAGAAACTGCAGCACATACCCCGCGACGAACGCGGACCAGGCATAAAACCACTCTCCCGCGATGCCAAATCCGATGAGTCCCCCGAATGTGAGAGGCACCCCGATCAGGTGCAGGATCTGATTGGCGCGGTTCTGGTGTCGAAGCAGGTAATTATGAAGAAAACGCTGGATCATCGGGGTGCTCGGATTGAGTTGAAAACCGGGGGACGGCTCTCTCGTATAGTTGAAAAGCGATATCTGATTTGCTACGGTCACTGCTTATCTGTGAATGATTTCATCAGTATCAACCAGTCAGGCCTCTTGTTTCAAGAGTCATGAGGCCCTTCGCCTTGTTATTGGTGCAATTGAGATCCCGGTCACATTCCCTTTTTGTCAGAAGTATTAGAGGAAACGATGTATAAAGTCACATTAATCCCGGGCGATGGTGTTGGTCCCGAAATCGCCGAGGCTACCAGAAAATGTGTTGATGCGACAGGAGTCAAAATCGACTGGGATGTTCAGGAATGTGGAATCGAAGTCATTGAAGCCGAGGGCAGTGTTCCCGATCGGGTCATGGAATCGGTTCGGGCGAACAAAATTGCCCTCAAGGCACCAATCACCACTCCGATTGGAAAAGGCTTCCGCAGCGTCAACGTGTTCCTGCGTCAGGAACTCGGACTGTATGCCTGCATCCGTCCCTGTAAAACCTACAAAGGGGTTCGGACTTACTTCGCTGATTCCAACGTCGACCTGGTCGTCGTTCGCGAAAACACCGAAGACCTCTACGCTGGCGTTGAATTCCAGGCGGGCGAAGAAAAGACCGCTGAGCTGATCAAGACGATCAACGAGTTCGCGACCGGTAAGAAGATCAACACACCTCTGGATGAGACCGGCGTCAGCATCAAGCCGATGTCTTACCAGGGAACCCGTGATATCTGTAACTACGCGTTCAAATACGCCGTCGACAACAAACGCAAAGCAGTCACCTCGATCTGCAAAGCCAACATCATGAAGTTCACCGACGGTCTGTGGTACGATGAAACCCGGGCTGTCGCGAAAGCCTATGGTGCGAAGTTCGAATGGGAAGACCTGGCAGAAGGTGTCGAACCAGATGCCAAACTGGCTGGTAACGTTCCCGATTGTGGCGGCAGCATTGAATACAATGAGCGTCTGATCGACAACATGTGCATGCAGCTGGTTCAGAAGCCCGAACTGTACGACGTGCTCGTTACTTCCAACCTGTACGGCGACATTCTGAGTGACCTCTGTGCCGGTCTGGTCGGTGGTCTGGGCGTCGCTCCCGGTTCCAACATCGGTACCGAAGCTGCCATCTTCGAAGCAACCCACGGTTCTGCTCCGAAGTACAAAGGCCAGAACAAGGTTAACCCGGTCGCCCTGATCCTTTCCGGTAAAATGATGCTGGACTACCTGGGCGAGCACGAAGCAGCCGCCAAACTGGATCAGGCTGTTGCCGATGTCATCGAAGAAGGTAAAGACGTCACCTACGACCTCAAGCCTGACCGCAACGATCCGACCGCCGTCGGTACTCAGGAAATGGCAGAAGCCATCTGCCGTAAGATGCAGTAATCACTGAGAACGATTCGACGAAAAAATCAACGATGCAGAGCAGCCAGTTTGCTCTGCATCGTTTTTTTATTTGTGGTGTGCGACATTGTCGCCGCTTCAACAATTAATCCTGGGGAAAGATCTGAACCAGGTGATAGTCGTCTCCCTCGCGGAGTTCGAGGGTCAGGTTGCCAGCCCTGTCAAATCGTCGGCGGAAGACGCACATGCCATGCTGGAATTCATCTTCCTGAATCAGATTCCCATCGCGATCGTGCCGGGTACAGTAACCATGCTGTCTCCCCTGAGCATCAAAGCGACCTCGCCAGACTTCGCCGGTCGTCTGATCCACTTTCATGACCGGCGCATCCCCTTTTAAACCAGGTACTACTGCCACAGATAAGACGGTCAGCAATAGTACAAACAGGACTTTGAAGTTCACGGAATGGCTCCTCTGGGCGCTCCTGTATCCTGGCGTGACCATCAATGGGCGCACTGTCAGGCTGGATCGGGAGAGATCTACAGGTAAGGCAGGAAATCAGTTGACGCTGGTTTCAAATGAACCAGCTGGAGCGCGGGGTGACTTTGGTGGGTGCTGCTTTTTTCATAAAGCAGTGCTGATGATCGCAGAAAACCCAGAGACGTCAATCGTCTCTCCCGCGATTGGCAGGCTTTTTTGTAAAAATGTTAAGAAATTCCAGATTTCTGTCTACAATTCCCTGAGACGGAGAGTGGCCTGGCTGTTTCCGGTCTCGAGAATCACCGATTCGATCGGTATTTCTTTGTGTAGTGTTGGTAAATCCCTTTAGATGACCTTGGCCTCGTTTGAGCCATTGCTACCGGCCTGCACATAATGGCTGATAACTTGCAGACCACATCAGTTTGACAAACATGTTTGTCTGCCTTGAGACGAGACCCGCTATCATGAAATTCAGGACGACGACTATGAGACCACTGCTGTTTGTTTTGTTTGTATTGTCATTGCCCCTCACCCTCTCCGCGCAGGAACAGTGGCCCGGTTTTCTGGGAGCGGGTGCTTCTCCCCTTAAGGCGGAGACCATTCCCACGCAGTGGTCGGCGGAAAAGAATGTCGCCTGGAAAGCAGGGATCCCCGGCTATGGACAGTCGAGCCCGGTGATCTGGGGCGACCAGGTGTATGTCACTTCGGTCGCAGGGCCAAACAAGGAGCAGCTGCACGTCGTCTGTTTTTCGCTTAAGTCCGGCAAACAGCTCTGGGATCACATTCAGCCTTCAACGTATCCCGAGAAGAACAGTGTCTACATCAGCCGGGCGGCACCGACGCCTGTACTTGATGAGAACGGCATCTACGCTTACTTCGAAAGTGGCGACATCGTGGCCCTCTCGCATGCCGGCGAATTGAAGTGGGCTGCCTCGCTGACGAAACGTTACGGGGCACCGAAAAACAAGTTCGGTCTGTCAGCGTCTCCCGTGCAGTGGCAGGATCGCGTGATTGTACTCATCGATGACGAAGGTCCGTCTTACATCACCGCGGTCAGCAAAGCGGATGGCAGTGAGCTCTGGAAGACCGATCGTAAAAGTCGCGTCAGCTGGAGCTCGCCGATGGTCGTCCCTGTAGGCGAGGCACAGCAGGTGGTCTGCAGTTCTGCCGGTTCCATCGACGGCTACGATCCAAAGACGGGTAAACAACTTTGGACCTACGACGAAGTGGGCGGTAATAACAAGACCAGTCCGATTCCCGCAGGCAACGGTGAATTCCTGATCGGCGCTTCACCCGGTCGGGAAGGCGATAACAACGAGCTGGCGAAAAAATCGAACGGTCTGTTTGTGATCAAACAGCAGGGCGCTGCATGGAAGCCCCAGTTCGCCTGGACCAATGCCAGCCCGACGCCCTCCTGGGGAACGCCCATTGTCTATCAGGGGAATGCCTACTGGGTGAACCGGGTTGGCGTGGTTTACTGTCTGAATGCCAAAGACGGAGAGTCAGTCTATACCAGCCGGATTAAAGAGTCCTGCTGGGCGACGCCAGTCGGCATCGGCGATCGTGTCTACTTCTTCGGCAAGAACGGCGTGACGACCGTTTTGAAAGCGGGAAATGAATTTGAAGTCCTTGCCGAGAATGAACTCTGGACCGAAGACAATCCACCGGTCAACAACGTTCCCACCGCCGAGGAAACCTCAGCTGAACGCCGCCAGGGCGTTGCCATGTTCTCGCGACCGACTCTGTACGGTGCAGCGATTGTGAACGGCTACCTGGTTCTCAGAACCGGTAGTCAGCTGTATTGCCTGCAGCCTTAAGTAGTGAAGCTGTTTCAGGAAAACAAAACAGGGGCAGGAACCGGTAACATCGGTCCCTGCCCCTCATTCATTTTATCAATTGATCATACGGTTGCCTATTTGGCTTTCTTAAAGCCGGCGTCAATCAGGTCATCATATCCGGGCTCGAGTGGCCGCACGTCGTACCCGTGCTTCAAGAGAACATCAGCCGCCTTACAGGAACGGAAACCGGCTGCGCAATGCGTGTAGATGATGTGTTTCGTGGAAAGCTTCATATTCAATGCTTTGGGGGTGATTCCATTGCTCAGCGTACTGAGGGGTAGAAAAGTCGCACCGGAAATGTGACCATTATCCCACTCAGACTTTTCGCGAACATCGACCAGGACGGCTTGCTTGTTATTCAGATTCTTTTTGACCGTCTCCAGAGAATCTTCAGTGGGATCTGCCCCATTTCCAACACTCACCAGCAATAAAGTGCAGGCCAGCGACAGTAAACACGACTTACAGAGATTCA
This sequence comes from Gimesia sp., assembly GCF_040219335.1. Classification (NCBI taxonomy): domain Bacteria; kingdom Pseudomonadati; phylum Planctomycetota; class Planctomycetia; order Planctomycetales; family Planctomycetaceae; genus Gimesia; species Gimesia sp. The sequence continues at coordinate 293,633 of NZ_JAVJSQ010000007.1, forward strand.
TCTTAAATAAACTCCTTTGAAGTTGATGATTAACAAAAGGGATTTTTCAGCCTCTAGTCTGGTTCCGCTGATTCAAGCAACGAGTTCGAACAGCGGGACGGCCAGGTATTATGTTGTCCTGCTGCTGCAGGGGGAACGTTGTGTCTGAGAATTCGAATTTTCCTGTCTCTGCCGGGCTCGTTCCCGACGTTGTTTATCCGCCTTCAACTGGGCAGGCGAGCGTTTGATAACGGGTTCTTCACGACCGAGTAATTTCAGCATGTCCCCTACCAGCCTGGGGCGCGAAAGGTAGTAGCACCGCAGAGCACCTTCCTGGGCGAAGTCCACAAGCTTCGCATTACGCAATACGCACAGATGCTGTGAAAGGTTCGCCTGTCGCACAGGTAATAACTCTTCCATGTCGGTGACGCACTTAGGACCGGCCAGCAGTTCCTGCAGAATCGAGAGCCGGGTGGTATGCGAAAACGCCTTCAGTGTCTCCGCCGCAGTTTCCGTTTCCATCATGAGCGATTCAGTTCAAATTGGTTATGGATATTCGAATATTGTAATGTCGGGTCTTAGACTGAACAACGCCTGTTTCCTTTTCGTGTCATTCATGAATTTCGTGGTTCACTCATCGTTTGACGGTTGGCAAGTCTGAGATACTTTAAATCAGTTTTAGCAGATCGCTTATACAGACTATGACAATAACTGGTATGCTGTGTGTATGAGATATTATGAATCGGGTCTAACGAACGTAGCTCTTTTTGAATACACAAATCAATCAGGGGAGTCATGATGTCGAAGCATATTTCATTTCTGAGATTCGGAAACAGCTTTTTGTTTTTAATGCTGGTCTTCGTTTTACTGTTGAATATGGATGAAATCAAATCAAGTATGCTTGATTCCCCTGACTATCCACCTGAGGAAATGCAGGGCTCGAGCTTTCTGCCTGAGGATGATTCCGAAAGGATTGCCAGCCTGCCCAAAGATGAAAGAATCACATATACAGAGAAACCATATTTCTTGCCTATGGGGCTCAGTGACTGGGAGCGATTTAGACAATTAGAGGAACACAAGATCGAGTCAATCCGCATCTTCATATCTGGTGGCAGGATACCTGGCAAGATTATTGATGGTGATGATTATGCTGATGTGACAATCAAAGATCCTCAATTCTGTAGAGTGTTTTCTATTGCACTCCAGCCCAGATATATTTTACGAACCCCCTGTTCAGATTTTGGTAGGAGTTTTGGTGGGTATGGTTCAGGAGCCGCCTTAGGTGTGATGAAAGTGCATTATAAAAATGTTAAGAAACCGCTTATTATTGGTATCGCAAAAATCGGGTTTTATCTGGATGTCTGGTATGGGAGTGAAAGGCAGACTTTTTATTCGAAGGCTCTCGCCGTGGCTGTTGATCAGGCATTGAGAAAGTACTCAAATTTACGAATGCCTCAGGAATATCTCGCCAGACAATCCGGGAGTGCTTTTTTAACTCTCCCGGATGAGTTGAACGATCTGGACAAAAAGTGAGACCTGAGGGGAGTCTAGTTAGAGGCAGATTCTCAAAACGCTAGAGTCATTCATGGTTTCACTCACCTGCAGCGTCTCGTTCGCGTGCCTGGGCTGCTGACCGGATGGCGGCGCGGTTGGCATAGGTCATGCGGACTTCTTTCAGGGTCTGTTTCTCAGACGAAGTTAACGACTGCACTTCCAGCGTCACGGTCTTTTCTGGTGGATGTCCCATGCGGGCCATTAGCTCCACGAGGTCTTCCTCAAAGCGTTTCTGCCATTTCTCGCCGTAAGTCTCTTTGCTGAAGTCAACGATCTCTTTTGCAGGAATGCCGTTGAGTGCAATCAGCCTATACCATTGGTCGTTTGCTTTCACCTCCGGCTGTGAGTCCTCCCAGCGAACGGCTTGGAAAGGAGCACGTTTCGGATAGTGCTGGCCGATACCAGGCTCAGAGTCCCAGTTCTTCGCCTGGTAGATAATGAAGAACACAACCAGCATGAGGGCGATGAACAGCACCAGGCCAACAATCAACTGAACCGGCGAGGCGCACGGAGCCGGCGGAATCTTGCCCGGAAAGGGAAGGTTCGGCAGTGCGATCTGACCGTTGATACCCTCGTCCGTGGTTTCCTGCTCAAGGCTGGCGCGCAGTTTCTGTAATTCTTCCCGCCGCGGGATGAGCTGTTCACGCACGACGCGTTTATTCAAAACATAAATCCCGCCATACAGGGCCAGGACAAAGCCTTCCAGCAGTACAAAGAAAATGAGGGCGTACAGCCAGCCAGAGTCCCGCGACTGCCAGGAGACCTGTGCGAAGAAAGCCGTAATGGAAAGCGTGGGCGGCAGCAGGTACCACCAGAGGATATTCTTGAGCAGCCAGATCTGTTGTTCCACTTCAGCCAGGGAACGCTCCACATATTGTTGCAGCAGTGGTCCTTCTGATTCATCGGACTCGGGCTGATGACGTTTGCGGTAGAGCAGCATGAACCCGGCGATCCACAGGAATACCGGCACACTCAGATACCATGTCCAGGGGAGATCCAGCATAAAGCCCATCACGAACCAGACAGGAATCATGATGACCGCGACCCCGACTTCACCGAAATCGCGATAGGAAATCATCGTGTTGAATTGGCGCTGATCTCGCTGCACTTCTTCACGGAGCAGGTCCGCATCAATGATCACCCGCGTCTGCGCGGAGTGCGCCTGCCAGGCTTGCTGGAATTCATCAGGAGCCATCGCTTTCCCCTTTCATCAGTTCGTTCAATGCCTGCCTGGCCCGATTCAGTTTCACGCCAACGTAGTTTTCAGAAATTCCCAAGACGTCGGCCATCTCTCGATAACTCAACTCTTCCAGGTAAAGCAGCACCAGCGCCGCATCGGTTTTCGGCAACTGGTGAATCGCCTTGTAAAGCTGTTCGACCAGATCGCGCTGCTGTGCGGTGGCGGCGCTGTCGGCCTCTGCGGCTGTCAGCATCTGCACTTCCAGCAACGGTTTCTGTCGGACCCGCCACGGTGCTTCCTTTCTGCGCCAGTTCATCGCCGTGTGTAATGCCACGCGATAGAACCAGGTGGCCGGGCTCGACTTCTGTTCGAACTGCGGCAGTGACTTCCAGGCCTGCAACAGAATCTCCTGCGCCAGATCCTGGGTCTCTTCCGCGGTCAGGGTGTAGGCGCGTGCCACTTTCCAGACCGAAGCACCATGGGCGTCGAGCCAGTCCGTAAACAGCGATTCCTGTGATTGGTCATGCACGAGAACACCCCTTTCCACAGGTATTAGTACCCGCTGCGGGGGGCGACTTACAGAAAAAAGGTGTCGTATGCGGATTTCTCAGAAAATAATCGACCGTTCAGCTCGGTAACAATCGATCTGGTTTCTATTCGCACCCATACACCATAAAACGTTACAGAAAAATTCATGAATCAGGGCCTGTAAACCCTGCTGCCGTCTACATAGAATTGACGCTAAGCGTTCCTCTTGAGAAGCGACTCAATACCACCAGCGAAAGACCAGGAAACGAATAGATCATGCTACGTTTGAAACGTCCTTTGTGGACAACTACGTTATTGACGACCACCTTGTTACTCATCTCCGCCTCCACGCACGCCGCCGACTGGCCGCAGTGGCAGGGACCGAACCGCGACTCCATTTCCGCCGAGACCGGACTCCGCTCTACCTTCCCCGAAGACTTCAAAACCGTGTGGTCCTTCAAGGACTGCGGCATTGGTTATTCCGCTCCTGCTGTGGTCGATAACATTGCCTACCTGCTGGGTGCCGACAAACAGGAGAACGGCGACTACACTGAATTTGTGCTGGCACTGGATCCCAGCGGCAAGCAGCTCTGGAAGCAGGAAGTCGCCCACTACAAGGAAGGCATCATGCTGACCAAATGGGGCCACGGTCCGCGGAGTACGCCCTCTATCGCCGACGGCCGCCTGTTTGGACTCGGCGCCAACGGCGACCTGTTCGCCCTGGATCAGAAAACCGGCAAACTGCTCTGGAAAGCGAATCTCCGTGAAACCTACGGCAGCATGCTCAGTGGTGCGCGGGGCAAACCGGAGAATACCTGGGGCTATTGTGAGTCACCCCTGGTGGACGGCAACCATGTCATCTGCACACCCGGCGGCGAGCAGGGCGCGGTCGTTGCCCTCGAAGCGGCGACCGGCAAGCTGGTCTGGCAATCCAAAGAACTGACCGACCCCTGCAGTTATTCCTCGACCGTGATCGCGGACTTTGGCGGGGTGAAACAATACGTCGTGCTGACCGCGAAACAGCTGGCGAGTGTTCGCGCTTCCGATGGCAAACTGCTCTGGACGGCCGAAGTTCCCGTGAATGAAGTCGCCGTGATTCCCACGCCCATCGTGACCGGGAACCGGGTCTACACGACCTGCGATTACGACGCCGGCTGCGGCCTGGTCGAAGTCAACAAAGACGGCGATCAGTTTACGGCCAAAGTGCTCTACAAAAACAAGACTATGAGCAATCACCACGGCGGTGTCGTCCTGATCGACGGCAAGATTTACGGCTGGACCGGCAAAACCACCTCACGCGGTCGCTGGGTCTGTCAGGATCTGGAAACGGGAGAAAGCGTCTGGATGGAAGGCCGCGCCGCACCTGCGGGTGCCGTGATGGCCGCGGCTGGGCACCTCTATTGTTTTACGCAGGACGACGGCGTACTGGTCTGCATTGAAGCCACCCCGAAAGGATTCAAAGAAACGGGCCGCTTCACGATTCCGGAACGCACAGAAAAACAGAGCATCCTCGGGAAAGTCTGGGCCCGACCCGTCATCTCTAACGGCCGACTCTACCTCCGCGATCAGGATCTGCTGTTCTGCTATGACATTAAACAGGATACATGATCTCCAGTGAGGCAGGGACGATGGAATTAAAAAGTGGTCAGCGTTTCATAAACAGACGCTGACCACTTTCGTTTGAAAGGCGACGCAAAAAAGTACTGGCCGACCTGCCTCGTTCGGTTTAAATTAAGGGATAGCATCATTTTTAAGACAAATTGATGGCGGGCAGTGACTCATAACAAGATGAGGTCAAGAGAAAAGATCTATGAATCACCCACGTTGGTTGAAGCACTTAAGAATTTTGGCTCTGCTGATTATGCTTTCGCTTCCGGTACTGTTTCTGTCCCTGCGGATCGTGAAAGCAAGACAGAGTCCTTGCGCATTATATGAATCCATCAGGTTCGATGACGTTTCGAATGCAGAGAGACTGATCAATCAAGGTCTGGTAGATCAGCCCTGTCGTGGAATCTATCCCATACATGCAGCAGCGATGCAATCTAATCAGCGCCTGTTGCAATTCATCCTGAATAAAGGTGTTGACCCGAATCGCCCCGATGATGAAACCGGAAAAACGCCGCTGATGTGGGTTGTTGGCAACTCCGGTCTTGCACAGACCAGAGATGTCGAGTGCTTTGACTGTTTACTTGCATCAGGAGCCGATATTAACACAAAGTCAAAGTATTACGAAAATTCTGTTTTGAATCATTTTGCATCTAATGGAAACGCTCGATTAATCAACGAACTGATTGAGCATGGGGCAAATATAGATACTCAAAATAAAAGAGGCCAAACTCCTCTGCACACGGCTGTTGAAGCCGAGAATATCAACGCGGTAGAAGTTCTTCTTAAACACCGTTCAGATACATCTGTTGTCGATAATAACAATGAAACGCCCCTCGAGATCGCGAAACGTTTGGATTTACCAGAAATTCAAAAGCTGTTGACTGAGTAATCTGGCAAGTGTTTCTATTTGAACTGATGAGTTCATATTGAGTTGACGGGTTACTGCTAAAAGGTCTGTCATGAGCAGTCGGAAGGCGTCAATGAAAACGTTCGCTCTCCCGTCGAAACGCAGACGCGTCCTGCTGGTTTGTCTGGCAGGCCTCCTGCTGGGGGTGTGCGCGTATTGTTTTACCGGTGAGGAACCGCGTCCCCTGACGCCGGAGGAGCAACGGCTGGTGGGGGAATGGAGTGATGGCAATTCTGGGATCACGCGCGGTTTCCATGCAGATCGGACCATCTCCACGTCGAATAGTCAGTACGCCGGACGCTGGCACATTGAGGACGGGAAGTTAAAAGTCGTTGCCTGGGAACTGTTTGAACTGCCGCGTTCGCTCAGTCTTTCCAGCATCCGGTTGTCGTGGAACAGTCTGCAGCGTCATTTTGAGGAGGAGAAATACTCCTGGCAGATTGATTTCCTGAAGGACGGCCGAACGATGACGCTGAATCATCCCGTCGACGAGCAACATCCGGACGGGAAATGGCTGTGGACGAAGCAGATGGACCGTTGAATTTCTGATCCACTCTTCCAGAACCCGAGGCAGGTCCGTATAGTCGTGCTGCGTTTGGAAACTTTCCGGGG